>CASGDR010000005.1 GCA_949300345.1 uncultured bacterium | reverse complement strand
TTTTATGGGATTCATACTTATTTAATTTAATAAAATGACCATTACCACCACCATTGCAACAATAGATAGTAAAGCGATAATGAATGCACAGATTGCATAGCCACGCTCTTCTCGGTTAAATATAAATTTAAAATTAACAACGGCATGAATTAACTGACCGATCACGCCGTCGATCAAAAAAAGAATCGCAAACGCAGCGCATACAATCAATAATAGCAATCCGCCAATAAAGGTTTCGTTGAACATTATTTCCCATGCCTTTAAAGCGCCCCAACCAGAAAGCACTGCTATCGCTATAAATGCAATGTTAACAACGGCGTAAAAAATACGCTTGCCTTTTTCTGCCGTGATACAGCTGCCAATATGTCTTATCAGTTGACTTACAAACTTCATACATTAAACCTCCGCATAAAGTCTTTCAGTAGAATATTCTCTCGTCGCTACAAAAAATACTTGCAAAGTACCTTGCTTATTCGACAGGCTCGTACGGAAGTTGATATTCAAGAACGTGAACTTTCGAATGTGCAGTTGAGTCAGTTGCCTTAATGCGCACCAACAGAATCAATGATGTACAGGTATCGATCTCCGTTTCACCAGTACTGGCATTGGATGCTTCAACATTGTATTTCCAAATATAGTTGATGTTGGTTGCATTAAACTCAAAACCGTCGGCAGTTACAGCCGTCCATGTGCCAGACATAAGTAAATTGTCTTCGTAAGTCTCTATATCCGGTGTGATAGAACTCAATAGATCGGTACTCTCTGCCGTTGTATTTTGTTCATATTCGAGTTTGGATACAAACTTGTATTCGAACTTTGCAATCTCGTTCTTCTCTGTCTCGCTCAACTTCTCTTGAGGGGTGAAAGTGTAGTCATACATACCGCTTTCGGCAGAGGAAACCTTAGAAGCTATTTTACCAAATTTTAGCAAGCCCCCCTCTCTGTAAACCACGAAACCGTTGCTCTCGAAAGTGTTTGCTGAAATTCCCGAGTCATACTGCGCTTTATCCTGCAGGGACGCTCCGTAATGGTATGCAAAAATTTCGCTGTTATCTGTGCCGGGAGCTTTAAGCGTATAAGTTGTCGCCGTCGACCACTCGCTCGCTTTATACGTGTCCGACTCGGGAATGCGAAAGGTGATTGAAAGATCGGCGCCAGCACTGAATTTTGGGTTTTGTTGGGGCATATTTTCGCCTTCATGACCTGTCAAATAGCTTGTAAACCCACTGCCATCATACGACAAGATAGTATAGATACCGCGATCGGTCTGATTGAAGAAGTCTGCAACAGGGTCTTGACGTGCCCAGCTACTACCACCGTCCAGTGAAAATTCAATGGAAGTAGCACCTTGTCCGCTATCGCTTATGAATTGATAGTCGTCATGCTCGAAGTCTTTTAGCTCAACATATACGGTGCCATCCGAACCTTGCCAAACTCCTACTAAGCTAGTATCCAATGCTCGATCCGCTTTGTTATCTTTTTGCGATTTTGGTCCGCAACCGGCAAGAGCAAAAACGGCACATACAAGCAAAACGGAGCTTATCAGTATGCAAAATAGCTTTTTCATAGGTACCATCCCTAAAACAAAATACTAATGTTTTTAACATATTATCTTTAAACGTGTCAAAATGTGACTCAAAATTAGCTCATTTTGGTCATAATCTATATTCAATATTTTCATAGAACTTTAACGAGATTTTTTCTCAAAAAGGATAAAAAGTTTTTTGTGCGGCAAAAAGTTTATTGTGTTATAAAAAGTTTTTAGTGCAAAATCCTAAGCTAAAACTTCATTAGTAGAGGATAGAATGTTAATTCGTTTATCCTCAATTTATGTTAAATAACTGCTGATTTTTGCTAATTTTGACAAAAAAAGGTTTGAATACCCGTTTTTAGCGTATCAAACCTATGCTTTTTATATGGTGGCCCTCGCCGGACTCGAACCGGCACTGGCTCATCACCAAGCGGATTTTGAGTCCGCCGCGTCTACCAATTCCACCAGAGGGCCATTCCTTACTCGGCAGTAAGGATCTATATCAAGCTGGCGCGCCCGAGGCGATTCGAACGCCTGACCTCAACCTTCGGAGGGTTGCGCTCTATCCAGCTGAGCTACGAGCGCAAGCTGGTGCGCTGGAAGAGACTTGAACTCTTACGGGTCGCCCCACTAGCTCCTGAAACTAGCGCGTCTACCGATTCCGCCACCAACGCAGCCTTTATAAGATACATTCACTTTTCCAAAAAGTCGAACATCTCTTTCATGACTTTTGGATCTTCGGTAGAGCAAGCCTCCAAATCGGTGGAAATCTGCCCTGCCTTTTGAATGTTGCGGCAATCAGCCCAGAGGGCTTCAACTTCCTTTTCCGCCTCGTTGGTCAAATAGCAGGAATGACGGCGGTCCTTGATGATCAAAGTCGAGATATTGGGGTGGGTTTTGCTCAGGTTTTCGACGATTTTGCCACTGGCTTTGTACTCGACTATATGATCATCTTCCCCTTGGATATAGAAGACGGGCTTCTTGGTCTCCATTAAGATCTTATAGGCATCGTAGTTTCCGTATTTGCCCATATTGATCTTGAAATTCATCTGGATGAGCCAGCCCATGGCATTGATGAATTTGGAATTGCAAAGGCTTTTGACGACTCCGATCGGAGATAGGAATCCAGCTAGGACAATGGCTTTTTCGATGCCTGGATATTCAAGGGAGAGCATGCTGGCGTAGCCGCCCCAACTATGGCCGACGGCGTAGCATTTGAGCCCCTTGGCCTTTTCGTCCTTATCAAGGAAGTCAAAGAAGGCATCCAGATCATATTTGTAATGTCCCAATCCCACAATCGAAGGACCTTCGGATTTGTTGGCTCCGGTGACATCGAAGCCGTAGACGAGATAATCCTGTTTGCAAAATTGGGCAATGAGATGGAGATATGATGTCCTGCCTCCGCCTAGACCATGGAAGAAACAGACAACGGCTTTGGGGCCGACACCTTCGTAAAAATAACGGGAACCGCTTAACTTATATCCCCCTGATATAAAGGAAAATGTTTCTTCTTTGAGTCCCAGACCTTCGGCATTGTAGTAATCCAGAAGGATCGAACCGTCCTTGCGGCCGCCGAGGGCCTTCTTCAACATGTGGTCGAAAATGCAGTAGGTAATCAGCATCTTTCATAAAAAACGGGGATGTCCCCGTCCTTATTTCTTGGAGAATTTTCCTTTGTTGGGTCCTTTGGACTTATGGAAGACGATGGCCTTTTCCTGGTTGCCTGCCATCTTGATGGTATATTCGGTAGCCTGTTCCTTGGTATCAAAGAGCTTGATGGCCTTGGCGCCACCGGAAAGGCGAACTTCCCATTTTCCGTCCTCGGGACGCTTCTTGATGTGGTAGGTATTGGACTTTGGTTTGGTAGTTTTCTTTTCCATTGGTGAAGCCTCTCTTATTAGATAAGTATAAGCAATTTAGGAAATATTGCTAAGCCATAAGACATAATAGCATCTAGTCCTTCGATGTTTCGAAGACCACGAAGCCGCCGTCTTTGAGCACGCCGTCTTCGTAATTTAGCGAAAAGACCTCCTTGCCACCCTTCAAAGGCAGATCCTTTCCGGTGCGGTTGAAGCTTAGAAGCAAGCCCTTATCGCCCCAGTCATAAGAGAGATTGGCCATGCCGTTTTCCTCATAGAGGCGATAGCAGCCGCTTCCGATCTTGTATTTTCTCCTCAGCGCGATCATTCGGGTCATGGCTTCGAATATCAGAAGGTTCTGTTTCGATTTGTCCCAGGGGAAGCAGCGGCGGCAAAGGATGTTGTCCTCCCCCAATAAGCCCACTTCATCTCCGTAATAGATACAGGGGATGCCCGGATAGAAAAGTTCAAACAGGTATCCGGAAAGGAAGGCTTTGACATCCAGCTTGCAGTCATTGAGCCAGCGGGTCTTGTCATGTGAGGAAAGAAGATTGAGCAGGTTGAGATTGACGGGATCCTTATAGCGGTACCAAACCTTGCCAAGGTTCCCGACAAAGGTTTTGGCATCGATCTTGCCAAGGGCAAAATAATCGGTGCACTCCCTAGTGAGGGCGTAGTTCATCGTCGAATCGAATTGGTCGCCCCCGTTTACGAAGGCTTCCGCGTCGTGCCAGATTTCCCCGATTAGCATAAAGTCGGGATTGAACCTGCGCAGCTCAGCGTGGAGTTTTCTCCAGAAGGAATGGGCGACCTCGTCGGCCACGTCGAGCCTAAAGCCGTCCACCCCGAACTTCTTGGCGATATCCAAGGCCACATTGGTGAAATAATCGGCGCATTCGGGATTGTTGAGATTGATCTTCGGCATGTAATGATGGAAACCGAAAGCCTCATAGTTGCCTTCTTGGAAGGAAGGTTTCTCGCCCCGGATGATATACCAATTGTAATAAGGGCTCTTCTTGCCGTTTTTGATGCAGTCCTGGAAGAACGGATGATGGAACGAAGTGTGGTTGAAGACCAAATCCAGCACCACGAGGATATTCTTTTTGTGAGCTTCCCTTACCAATTCCTTGAGGTCTTCGTCGCTTCCGAAATCCGGGTCTACTTCCCCATATGCAGTGGAATCGTATTTGTGGTTGGTATCTCCTTTGAAGACGGGAGTCAGATACATGCCTCCGATGCCTAATCTTTCAAGATAAGGGAGTTTTGCAGTTATTCCTTTGATATTCCCGCCGCAGAAGTTGGTGTTCGTCGGAGTCGAATCCCATTCGACAACCCTAACGGGCTTTACGGAAGGATCGTGGTAAAAGCGGTCCGGGAAGATCTGATAGAAGACCCGTCCTTGGAATTTGGGTACCACCCTGATGATGTCGCTTTGATTGACATAACCGAACTGGAAGGAATCAAAACCTGCGTCATCGAAGTTGAAACTATTTTCGAAGCCCCTTTCCGAATATAGGACGGTGGTCCCGCTAGCATCGGTAATCCTAAAGAGGTATTGGATGCGGGTATCCTTGTTCTCTAGCAGGACTTCATAATAATCATGCTCGAGGTCCGAACCCCCTTTATGCATTTCGACCACATGGGGCTCGGTTTTATTTTTTGAATACTTATGGGTCCAAAGCAGTTCGACCTTGGAGATGTCGTCATCCTTCTTGGTCCTTAGACGGATGACGATCCTATCTAGGGCAACGGGGAAGGCCAGTACCGATTCGGACTGGTGATATATCGCGGATTTTTCCATAGTCATATTTTCCGCTAAAAAGCCTAGCTTTGCTAGAGACCAAGAACATATGTTTAAGGAAAACAAAAAGAGAGGACGAATCCTCCCGATTGGACTGAGTTGGTGGAGCGTAAGAGGATCGAACTCTCGACCTCCTCCATGCCATGGAGGCGCTCTCCCAGCTGAGCTAACGCCCCAACCCTTCGGCACTTTAAGTGCGCCCGGTTAATATAGACCTTCTTCTTGGCATTCGTCAACAAGAAAAGCCTAGCAAGGCTAGGCAGATTTTCACTGGCGCGCTCGAGGCGACTCGAACGCCTGACCCCCTCCTTAGGAGGGAGGTGCTCTATCCAACTGAGCTACGAGCGCAGCGCGGTAATATTACCATAGATTTGCCCAAGTGGTAGGCGAATCAGGATTCACTGCCTTTTGGAGGGCCCTATTTCATCAGTATGAGGCGGAGTAACCTTGCTTAGGTCTTCGTTACGATATTTCCTCACTAGCAGGAAAATCAGGAAGATATATGGCATTCCGAGGTTGGTTTCGATAAGCGAATCCACGATCAAAGTCATCCATGAAGATTCATTCCAGGGACGGATGCCATTTACCAACAGGGCGGCTTCCCAGCAGAACTGGACCGATACCCCTATCAAAATCAGATACAAAACATTGGAGAACTTCTTTTTGGCGAATAGGTCATAGACGATCAATCCAATGTAGCCTACGGCCAAGATAATGGCCATGGCCCCATGGTATTGGTCCGTCGTCCTAAAGGTAATGATGTTGGCAGCTCCGCCCAAAGAGGAAATTGAGGGGGCTATTAGCCACCAGCCGATGATCAGCACCAGCCAGTAGTGCAGGTATTTGTCCTTTCCAAGGCAAAGCCAGATGAAGGCAAAGTTGGTGATCCCATAGCTAAGTGACATCCAAAGAAGCACCATCGCCGTCATGAAATCATCGGCCACCGCGCCGTCTATATAGATGATCCTAGAGTGGGAAATAAGGTAGAAATAGCCAAAGTCGACCAGGAAATAAAGGACTCCGCCGAAAAGGGCGAAGATGAAGGTTTCCTTCCTTTTCTTAAGAAACAAAAGGACCAGAAATAGCACCACGAAGAGAGAGTCGATGATGATGTAGAGGGTATTGAAGGACCTGGTTGGCGTAATGCCATCAAGACTGGATAAAACGGGCATACTTTAATTTAGCACAAATATCCAATCGGGATGACAAACAGTGGGGATGGTGGCACAATCCGGATTGATGCAAGTACCTTTGGCAGATTTATCAAGGAAGTACGTGAACGTCCCTTCCCCCAAGGCGGGACGGGAGGCCAGTTTCGATTTGCTTAGGGCACTAGCCATGTTTTTCATCTGCTTTGTACATTTCTACCAGCGCTATGGCGACCCTTCCTTTTCGAATTCTTTTGGGCTTTTCTTGCTGAATACCTTTTCCCTTTCCGCCTTCTTCTTTGCGGGAGGCTATTTCATAAAAAGGGCTAGTGACTATAAAGGGCTGGGCATCTATATATTGAAGATCGTCTTCTATTACCTATTCCCCGCCTATCTATTCGTCAATCTCTCCATATGGCTTTTGCCTTGTTACTGGGAATATCCCTGGGACTATTACATGGGGCTCATATATACCTCCACCGATAGTTGGTATTGGTACTTCCTGGTAGCGGCTTTGATCAATGCCTTTCTGGCTATTTTCTATTTTTTCCTCAAGAAATATTTCCTTAAAAACGAGGGGTTTATGTGGGATTTGCTCCGTTTTCTCATTATGTCAGGCCTCTCGGTAGCCTATAGTCTCATCTTTCACTACCTATATGTGAACATCGGCACCAATACCTTGGCCTCCCGATTGCTCATTGTCTATTTCCCCAGTGTCCTAGCCGGTTTCGGACTAAGGTCTTTCCTACCATATATAAAAGGGAACAAACTCAAATTGGCCATTGTGATACCCATGCTTACGATATGCCTAGGAGCCTATATCGCTACCTTGGTCCTTTATCGAAATTGGAACTACGGCATGGATGGTGACTTCGGCATCCTGGTCCTATTTGCCTTTGGCTTGATGGCCGGGATTATAATCTATTTCGCCATCGCCTATTGGCTTTGCCTAAAGGCCAAGTGGCTAAAGCACTCCTTCTATCTCTCCGACATCAGCGGTCCTTTCTATCTGGTCCATGTCTTCTTGGTTCGTCTTATCTATGAAAACTTCCCTCCAGAGATTTCCAGTATCGATGGGCTATATCTCACCGGGGTCGTTTTCTACGCCTTCGGTTTCTTCCTTCTTTCGGTTTTGACTACCTACATCATGGTCATAATCCCTTTGACCAACGCCTTCTTCTTCGGTCATTTCGAGATGCTGAAAACCAAGATATACGACCCCATAAGGGAAATGAAAAACGGGGCTAAGTCCTAGCCCCGTCAGGAAGGTGATTTACTTCCGCCTCATGATGAGACGGTAGGAAGACTCATTATCTTCGCTTTCGATCAAATCGAATTGCTCCTTGTATGGCGCGAATTCTTCTTCGATGCCGTCAAGGCTCCTAGAGACATGCATGGCCCCGGTATGGCATTTGTCTAACTCTTCCCGTCCGCAGCTATGGCAGATGGCAAGCAGGCCTCCCGGTTTTAGTAGTTCCGAGGCCTTTTTCGCAAAGCCTTCCTTATCCAAAAAATGGGGATAGGAGTTGTAGCAGACCAAGGCATCGAAGCCGGAATCGCGGTAGCTATAGAGGTTTTGGCCCTTGAAGGTAGCCATCTCAGGCGGGAATTTGCTGCGGGCAATCGCCGCCATGCGTCCGGAGATATCTAGGCCAAGCACCGTCCTTTTGCAAAGGCCATATAGGACGGGTACGGCCACGCCGGTGCCGCAGCCCACATCGATGACCCGATCCCCTTCCTTGATCGGAAGGCTTTCGAGGCAATAGGCCGCCTTGATGGAGGCTTCCCTAGCATCGTCGTCCCAGTGGGCGGCCAGGGTGTCGAAGAATTCGGTTATGGGTTCAGGCAAAGATTTCATTTAGGAATTCAAATAGATTTGTGGTTAGTTTTTGGTATCCGCCAAATAGGGTATCAGAGATGTCGTCGTTTCTGCTAGGGCTCTCATAGAATTCAACGGCCAGGAACATCTTGGTAATTTCATTGGCCTTTTCGGCAATATCCACATCGCTATAACGCTCAGGGAAGCAGATGCTGCCGGCATAATAGGCATCGCAGTAGGCGATTTCCAGGTTGGTGTAGTAAGAGTTATAAGGCATCTGGATATATACCTCATTGTCCTGGATGGCCTTGATGGATTCAATGACCTCGCGGGTCTCTTCGGCGCCGTCAAGCTCGCTTTTCAAAGTCTGTAGGCCCGAAGCGTCGAGAATGATCTTGTCGGGTGATTCGGCAACCAGATAGCTGAGATCCACGCTGGATTGATAGCCGGATAAACCAAGGTCATCGAGGTAGTTCCTCACCCCCGCCGCATCAAAGATGGAATATTGGGCACTAGAGGAGGCAAATGACTTCAAGCCATATTTGGCTTGGCAGCCAAGATAGACCGAAGGTTTCTCCTCATGGGCAATGCCCTCGGCCCTTTCGGCAAGGTCGATGGCCATGCCGTTGATGTAATCCACCAGTTCCTTGGCCCTTTCCTCCCTATCGAGGAGGGTTCCTAGGATTTCGAGGGATTCTATGACATTCTCATCGAAGGCTTCTTTATCTCCATAGCTAAGGGTAATGACCGGCACCTTGAAGGTTTCCTGTAGGGTGTCCATGGCTGCCGCTTCGGAGGTATATAGCGAGATGATGAGATCAGGTTCGCAGAGGGCGATCTGTTCGGTTTCTACGATCTGGGCCTTGGGCCCGCCCTGTCCGCAGGAGGGAAGGTCATTCCAATAGTGGCCGAAGACCTTGTTATAAGGCCTGATGGCGTAGGGCGAATCGAGGAACCCGAAGCCCGAAGACCCGGAAGTACCGGCTTCGACTTCGATCCTTTCGACGCCGCAGATGAGGGTGGGATCGCCGATATAGGAATATAGCCTTAGGGCACCGGCCCCGATGCAGACGATCCGCTTGTAGGATCCGGGAAGGACTTCCACTTCCCTATCCAATAGATCGGTGATGGTTATGGAATCTTCGACCGAACCGGAGGCAGTCGACGAACTCCCTGTCTTGCCATTGCAGCCCATAAGGGGCAGGACTAGAGCCAATAAGGCCAATGCAATGCTTCTTTTCATCTTTTTTCTCCTTCTAGTTCATGGAAACGAATAGTTCCGAACCGTTTCTAATAAGACTGACCTTGGAACCGTAGGTCTTAGAGAGGTTCTCTTCATTAAGGATTTCCTTTCCTCCTTGGGCAACCAGCCCTTCATGGGAGAAAAGATAGAAGTCCTGGCCTAGGAAATGGGCCAAGGAAATATCGTGCATGCATAGCAAGACGGCTTTGCCCATCTCATGGGCTAACTTTTGGATGAGCAAAGCGGTCTTCTTGGAGGAGACGACATCGAGATTGGAAGTAGGCTCATCAAAGAGAATGCCCTTGGCATCGGAGGCCAAGGCCCTGGCAATGGCAACCTTTTGGCGTTCCCCGCCGGAAAGTTCCGAACATCTTTTATAGGAGAGGTCGCTTAGCCCCAAATCCTTGAGGGCGGCCTCGGTCTTATCAAGGTCTTCCTTGTTATAGAAAGCCCCCATGTACATGATCCGCCCTAGCAAGACGGAATCAAAAACGCTCATGTCACTAATAGGCTGGCTTTGGGGCACATATGCCAAAGAGCGGGCCATCTGGTTGCGGTTGATCCTTTGATAGCTTTGCCCTTCCAGCAGAAGCTCCCCTTCCTTGGGTTTCAAAATGCCGAGCAACAATTTGATAAGGGTGGATTTTCCCACTCCGTTAGGACCCAAAAGCACCGCAATTCTTCCTTTTTCAAGATGAAAATCTACCTTATTAAGGACCAATGGCAGCTTTTTGGAATAGGCGAAGGATAGGCCTTTAGCTTCAACTAACATGGCCTCTCCTTTCGCTGGTAAGCAGAATATAGATGAACACCGGCGCCCCGATTATCGAGGTAAGGGCTCCGACCGGAAGATTGGTCCCTTCCATGATCGTCCGCGAAAGGAAATCGCATAAGAGCAAAACCGAAGTTCCACCAAGTCCCGAGATGGGAAAAAGCCAGCGGTTATCCACACCAACGAACCTTCTGAAGACCTGTGGTATGACCAGCCCTAGGAAACCGATGATGCCGACGAAACTGATGCAGACAGCGGTGATGAGGGAAGCAAGCATGAGGGCAATGAGCCTAACAAGGGGCACATTGACCCCAAGGGCCCGGGCGCTTTCGTCCCCTTCCTCGATGGCGTTGAGCCTAGGCGAAAGGAAGAATAGGACCACAAAAGAAAACCCGACCACGCCCAACATGATCCAAATTTCACTGAACGTGGCCCTGGTCAGATCGCCAAAGGTCCAATAGACGGCGGAGGTTAGGGTCACGTCATTGACAAAATATTGAAGCAAGGTCGTACAGGCTTGGAAGAACATCCCCATGGCCACGCCGGAAAGAGCCACCACGACCGGGGAAAACTGCCTGATTTTGGAAAGGGCGAGGACCAAGAAAATGGCCAATAATGCGGACAAGAAGGCCATGATGGTCACTGCATAGGGGTTTGATATCGAAAGCGAGCCGCCTTGGTTGAAGATCCCGCCGTTTAAAAACAGAATGGCAAGAGTCGCCCCAAAGGTGGCGGCTTCGCTTACACCTAGGGTAGAAGGCGAGGCCATGGGATTTTTCAAAGACGACTGCATGCTAGCCCCGGATATGGCCAGGCCAAATCCCACGATGATGGCAGCGGCTGCCCTTCTTAGGCGGATGTTCCCGATGATGATGTTGGCGCTATTGGATCCCTGCCCGAATAGGCCCATGAACTTATCGCTAAAGGTCAGGGTCGAACTTCCCCCGGCCAAAATGGAAACAAACATCAAAAAGACGGCTAGGACCACCAAAGAAACGGTCAGGATGATCCTAACCTTCAGCCTGTTTCGCCGCTCTACTAGTAGGTCGTGGCCCCTATCTTTAATATTGTTCTCCACGATGGGATACTATGCCTCTTTTAGTATTTATGAAACACAACCGAAAGGATGATTTTATTTTTAAAAAACTGATTTAATGATTTCGTTCGATAACTTTCAAGTGATAGTCTTTTATCGTGGATAGAAGGATCGCCAAATCCAAACGTGCCATCTACGGGGCTTTCAAAACCCTTTTGGACAGCCACCCTTACCCGAAGATAACCGTGGAAATGGTTCTAGGCGAAGCCAAGGTCGCGCGTTCCACCTTCTATGCGCACTTCAAAAACAAGGACGACGTCATCTTTTCATTGAGCGACCACATCGTCTCCCACGTCTTCGATTCCAAGCACACCAAAGAGGATAGCCACGACTTTTCTTACTATTCCTACACTTATGATCCGGAGGTGGAAATCACCCACCTCTTCTATCATTTCCGGGACGACAAAGGCCTTTTTGTCCCCATAATACGTTCCCAAGAAGCCCGGAATATTCTCCTTCCCCATCTTAGGGAGCGCTTCGCCCCTTTCTTCGATCACCTGGCCCTAACGAGAAACTACCGCAAGGAGGGCGTCCCTAGCGGAATCACTTCCTGCATATTGCTAGAGTCCTTCATCGGGCTATTGCTCCACTGGCTGGAAAAGGATTGTTTAGCCTCTCCCGAAGGCATCGCTTCCTATTACTGCAAAAGCTTCCGGTATAAAGAAAACTATGCCACTAGGGCATAGTCGGCTTTCTTTTGGTCGGAACAGCGGGACTTGAACCCGCGACCTCCTGGTCCCGAACCAGGCGCACTACCAAGCTGTGCTATGTCCCGATGCCCCAAAGGGCTTAGTGATTATATTCCTAAAAGGAGAAATCGAACAGGGACAACTGGTTGGATTCTCCAAGGCCTTCCAAAGCCCCCTGTTTTTCCAGAAGGTCGATGACCGAGGATCCGACCGAGCAGCGCTTCATCAAATCCTCCTTGGAGAGGAACTCCCCGTTCTTTCTTTCCTCGACGATCTTCTGGGCCGCGGCGATGGGAAAGGAGGGTATGGCCTTGAAGGGCGGGATGATGGAATCCCTTTCGGGCACGACCTTCCAGATATCGGTTTCCGATTCCATGAGGTTGACCTTTTCGATCTTATAGCCGCGGTCAAGCATCTCGATGGCAATCTTGTCGGACTTGACGATTTCCTCTTCAGGACCCTTCTTGCGGGTCTCCCTCGAGACGATGATGGCCTTGGTATCCTCCAAGGATTTGAGCACGTCGCCGATGCCACCGGCCATGGCGGCCAAATCGAACTTGTCGCAGCGGACCGAGAAGAATGTCGCATAAAACTCCAGCGGGTGGTAGAGCTTGAACCACATGACGCGGAAGGCTTCCATGACGTAGGCCGTCGCGTGGGCTCTAGGGAAGAGATAGGAAATCTTCTTCAAGGAAGCAATGTAGTAATCAGGGATGCCATGGGCCTTCATCTCTTCCTCAAGTTCGGGTTTGACTCCCCGGCCTTTACGGACGTCTTCCATAAGAGCAAAAGCCTTAGAGGATTCCACCCCCATGGAGATGGTGTAGTTCATGATGTCATCGCGGCATCCGACGACATGATTGAGGTTGCAGATCCCCGACTTGACCAGATCCTGGGCATTGGAGTTCCACACGTTTTTGCCGTGGCTAAGGCCGGAGACGATGAGCAGCTCATTGAAGGTCTTGGGCCTAGCTTCTTCCAATAGGCCTTGGACGAAGTCGGTGCCGAATTCAGGGGTACCCATGGCTCCGGTCTTGAAGTGCAAGGGATTGGTCTTCAAGCCCAGTTCGTCGACCGAATTGAACAAAGAAATGACGCGCTGGTCATCAAAGGGAATGTCATGGATGTCGATGCCGGTCATCTGGGACATAAGCCTCAAGGCCAAGGGGTCGACGTGGCCCAAAAGGTCAAGCTTGAGGACCGATTCGTGCATCGAGTCGATATCGTAATGGGTAGTAAGCCAATCAGAGGTCGGATCGTCGGCGGGGTGCTGGTAGGCGGTAAAGTCAAAGATATCCATGTCGGCCGGAATGACGACGATGCCGCCGGGATGCTGTCCGGTAGTCTTCTTCACCCCCATGGAACGGGTAGCCAAAAAGCGGATGTTCAGTTCGTCGAAGGGAGTCGGCTGCTTCTTCAGGAAGCGGGGATAATACCAAGTCCTCACAAGGAAGATGGCGTTCTTGAGCTGGATGGTGGAAATGGTGCCGGCTCGGACGACATGGGGTGACTTGACATCCTTATGATGGGCATAGGCTTCGTTTTCCTCAGGAGTGGAAAGAAGCGACCTGGCGTAGGCAAAGGCCCGGGCTTGGTAATCGCCAGGGAAATTGAGGTCGATATCGGGGACCTTTTCGGCATGGAAGCCAAGGAAGGTTTCAAAAGGAATGGACTGGCCGTTGCGGTTCATTTTGCTACCGCATTCGGGGCAGTTTTTCTCATCGAGGTCGAAGCCGGAACGGATATCCGGATCGTTGGCCCATTCGAAATGATGGCACTTGGGACATAGGTAATGGGGCCTGAGCGGATTGACTTCGGTGACCCCGGCCATATTGGCGGCAAAAGAGGAACCGACCGATCCGCGGCTACCGAAGATATAGCCGTCTTCATTGGTCTTTTTGCAGATCTTATGGGCAATCATGTAGGTAACGGAATAGCCGTTGCCGATGATACCGTTGAGTTCTCTTTCCAGGCGGTCAAGAATCTCCTGATCCGGATGTTCGCCATAGGTTTTGCGGAGGTTTTCATAGCAGATGCTTCTAAGCTGCTGCTCAGAACCCGGCAGGTTGGCATTGGGGGTGTATAGGTGATCCTTCAAGATCTTCAGGGGTTCTATCTGATCGGCAACCCAGTTGGAATTCTCCACGACCACTTCATGGGCCCTATCCCCCAGGAAGGCGAATTCTTTGAGCATGTCGGAGGTGGAGCGGAAGTGTTGGTCGGGGTTTTCGAAAAACGGCAGCCTTTCACGGAAATTGGGGAACAAGGGATGGGAAGAGCCGTTGAGGCCGCGGGCGGCGATATAGACATCGCGGGTAATCTTGTCGCGGGGGTCGACATAATGGCAGTCCCCGGTCGCCACGATCCTTTTGCCCATCCTATCGGCGGAAGCGATGATATCGTCTTGGATCCTCTTTATTTCATCCCAGGTATAGTCATTGGTATTGACCAAGAAAGAGTAGTTTCCCCGCGGCTGCAGTTCGATGTAGTCGTAAAAGGAGACCGCGCGGTCTAATGCATCAAGCGAATCCCTTGAAGCGATTTCGAAGACGTCGCCGTTATAGCAAGCCGAACCGATGAGGAAGTCCTCACGGTATTTCTCGATTTCCCCTCTGGGGATTTTGGGGGTCGGCGGGTTGGCCCCTCCGACAGCCAGATATTGGGTCGAGGCTTCCGAAATGAGCTTGTAGAGGTTTTTAAGTCCCCTCTGATTCTTGACGAGGACAATCACGTGTTTGCTTCTTAGGTAAGTGTAGATGTCCCTGACGTCGCACGGCATTTCCGAAAGGTCCTTCAGCGTCATGCCATGGGACATTTCGGGGTGAGCTTTCTCCAATAGCGGGATGATGGCATCCCAAACCTTGGCCAGCACTTCGGCGTCGAAATCGGCGCGGTGGGCCTTGTCTTCGTCATAGACGCTCATGCCGAGGTTGCGGCTCAAGGAACCTAGGGTGTGCCTACCGGCCTTGGGGAATAGGTAATAGGAAATGGCCAAGGTATCGACGACGCAGTTGGTGACTTCGCTAAGTCCGTGCCTCTTTCTAAGGTTATTGAGGAAGCCGATATCGAATGGGGCGTTATGGGAGACTAGGACCGAATCTCCCATGAATTCCTCGATGCGCTTGATGGCCTCTTCCTCGCTTATGCCCTTTTCCTTGATCATCTCATTGGTGATCTGGGTCTTCCTGACGATGGCTTCGGGGATTTGCTTGCCGGCATTGACGAAGAAATCGATGTGGTCGACGATCATCCCGTTTTCCATGATGGTGGCACCGAATTCGGTAATGCGGTCAAAGCGGTTGGAAAGGCCGGTGGTTTCGAAGTCGAATACACAGTAGCGGGCCTTTTCCAATTTCCTATCGTCGCCCCTATAGGCAAAGATGGGGAAATCAAACATGTAGAACTCGCAGCCATATAGCATCTTGAGCCCGTATTTCTTGGCCGCGGCTTCGGCAGCGGGGAAACCTTGGATGTCCCCGTGGTCGGTGATGGCGATGGCCTTCATGCCCATTTCCTTGGCGGTAGCGCAGTAGTCCGAAATATCCCCGGTTCCGTCCATGGCCGAGAACTTGGTGTGCAGATGGAGTTCGACCCTGGGGTCTTCGGTAATCTCAAAGCGCCTTTCGATGTCGTCTTTTTCGATTCTCTCGCAATAGATGATGGGCCTTTGCTTGTAGTCGGTTTCCATCCTCCCCATCACGGTGACGGGGATGACCTGGCTGGAGGATTCGACTTCCCCGAAGGAAGAGATGAAATCCCGGTCTCCGCATATTCCCTCCATCAGGGATACCTGGATGCAGTCGGTATCATCACCCACATAGATGGTGTTGCGCATCTTGCCCTTGAGATTGGGCCTAGGATCTCCATGGAAAAAATAGCCTTTGAATTGGAAGCGGCCGTAGCTATAGGTGAGCAATTCCCTTATCGAAGCGACTTCTTTATAGCCCTCGCGCTTGGAGCGGCGTAGCTTCTGGCGGCTGCTATTGATGACATTTTCAATGTAATGCTCTTCGGCTTCCCTGATGGCTTCGTCTTGGACACCAGGCTCTAGAGGAGGGACTTCCTCTTCCTCTTTTTCTTCAGGGATATCCTCGATTCCGGTTTCGTTTTGCGGGGTTTCTTCAATTGATGCTATGGAAGCTTCGGGGTTTTCTATTTCCTTTTCTTCCTCGGCTTTCTCCAGCGCGAATTTGACCTTATAGGGATAGTTGATGAATTCAATGAGGCCTTGGAATTCCCGTTCGACGAATTCCTTTAGCCCCTGGTCAGGGCTTTCGATGATCACCAGTCCATCGCTTTTATCGACGAACTTGGTCCCCTCGATCGACCGCCTGCATTCCAGGGCCAAATCCTCAAAGAGGCTATTTAGGTCGGACATGGTGGGCCTACTATGGTAGGAAAAGACCACCTCATAGGAATAAAGGACGCTGCTTAGGGCCATGGTGAAAAGGCTCAGGTCGGAATAGACCCAAGGAGAATCCTTCTCTATTTCCATGACCAAAGTTTTCTTCTCGGCATCCTTGTAATAGACGCGGCCGAAGTCCAAATCCAAAGACTCGGGATCTTCGATTCCGATGGATGATAGGAAACGCCGCATCTTTTCCTTCATCAGAATAGCCTCACGATATCCATGACGAGGACGACTACGGCCAATAGAAGCACCAGCCCCAGTCCGATGTAGGAAACGATGTTCTTGGTCCTTTCCTTGATTTTCTTCTTGGTGAGGGTCTCATAAACGGTAACCACGGCCGCCCAGCCGTCAAGTCCCGGAATCGGGAAAAGGTTGATGATGGCAAGGTTCAAGGAAACAAGGGCTCCGAGGAAAAAGAAGGAATAGGCCCAGCCCCCAATGGAGGCCATGGTGCCCATTGTCGCCCCGATGCCGACGGGACCGGAAAGGGAAGAGAAGTTTCCGGTAAATAGGGCGTATAGTCCCCCGCCGATGCTGGTCCAAAGATTGCACCACAGCTGGTTGCCATAGCTGAATCTTTCCCCTGCTGACATCCAATATTCTTCGGAGTATAGGCGTAGGCCCGCTGTGGTCAGGGTCACGGTTTGGTCGGGATTGGCCTGGGCTTTGATTTCATAAGCAAAAGCCTTGCAGGTCGAAGCATCATAGAAACTGCGGGTCCCTTCGCTCGTGGAGAGGCTATTTTGCTCGATGGTGGTCAGGTTGAAGCTGATTTGGTCTCCGGCTCCGATGGAGATGGAATTCAATGAGTAATCCGGATATCCGCTGATGCCTAGCATATATAGATATTCATCGGAGAGGCTTAGTAAGTCAGGCCACTCGCCATAAGGGGCATATTCGTCAGACCTATTGCGGGCATCCTCAAGGCTGATTTTGGTATAGAAGGTCAACGAATTCACAAAGTCGGAATCGCTGGTGATGGTCGAGGGATTGAAGATGGTAACGGCTTCATAGGTACCTTCGGCCGTGGTGATGATGGTATCGGTATCGATTAGATAGCCCCCGACTTGGGCTTCGTCGGGCCTGGATTGGCGGGATAGTACTATGCCTTTGTAGATGGGGTGATCGACTTCGGGATCAAAGGACGGGCTTTCGCTTTCCTCGGCCATATGCAGCAAGCCGACCGGAGAGACGGTTTCCAACTGGTCGCCTGAAACGACATAGGTCCAATAATTGCCTTCCGTCACCGTGTATTGGGGGAAGCATAGTGCATAAGCATAGATAAAGACGAAGGTGAGCAGGAAATTGACGGTGACCCCGGCCAAGATGATGGCTAAGCGCTTGGGCCATGATTGGCGTTCCAGCGACCTCTCCGGGGGGATCGTTTCCTTTTCTTCCTCGTCGAGTTGCTCATCGTCGCTATACATGGAGACATAGCCGCCGATGGGCAAGGCCCTTACGGTGAAGTAGGTCTCTCCCTTTTTCCTTTTGAAGGAGAATAGCTTGGGTCCGAAACCCAAAGAGAACTCCGCGCAGTAGACATGGCACATCTTGGCCACGCAGAAATGGCCGAGTTCATGGAAGCCGATCAGCACCAAAAGGAGCAAAATCAGCATCAATATCGTAATGAAGGTATCCATAGATCAATTTCCGAAAGCCTTGGCCTCTTGCCTAGCAAGAGAGTCATAGGACGCTAGTAAAGGATAAGTGCTTGCAGGGTCGAATGGTATCTTTTTTAGGACCTCTTCCAATACTTTTTCAATTTCCTTGAACGGGAGTTTTCCTTCTAGGAAGAGACTGACCGCCATTTCGTTGGCGCCGTTAAGGGCGGCTCCCCTATTTCCTTTTTGCTTGAAAGAGTCAATGGCAAGGCCGACCGCCGGGAAACGCGCGGGATCATAAGCCATGAAGTCGCAGTCCTTGAGTTCATCCAAGGAGGAAACCTTCCTTATCCCCTCGATCTTCTCTCCGTGGCTAAGGGAGTAGGCAATGGGTCCGTGCATGTCGGCCTTACCATAATCGAGGATATAGCTTCCGTCTTTGAGCCTAATGCCCGAATGTACCAGCGATTGGGGGTGGATAAATATATCGATGTCTTCCGGTTCGATATCAAAGAGATAGCAGGCCTCCATCACTTCGAAGCCTTTGTTCATCATGGTGGCCGAATCGATGGTGATCTTATTGCCCATCTTCCAAGTCGGATGGGCCAAAGCCATCGCCGGAGTTATTCCGTTTAGGGCCATCCTCGACATCAGGCGGAAGGGACCTCCCGAAGCGGTCAAGATGACCTTATCGATGTCCTTCCTATCAATTGAAGAAAGGCATTTGGCAATGGCGGCGTGTTCGGAATCGATGGGATAGATACGCCCGCCCTTTTCCTTGATCAGGCGGCCGATGAGTTGGCCACCGACCACCAAGGATTCCTTGTTGGCTAGATGTAGCACCTTGCCTTTGGAGAGGACCTCGATGCTAGGCAATAGGCCGGCAAAGCCCACGATGGCATTCACGGCCTCATCGTATTGGGTTTCATTAGCAAGCCTGGAAGCTCCATCTTCCCCGAAGTAAAAACGGACTTTTGGGAAGAGGCCTTGAAGCTCTTCGATGTTGTCTTTATCCAGCAAAGAAACAGCCTCAATGCTAGGAAAACGTTTGATTAGACTAGGAATTGCGGATTTTCTATGGCCGATCGCGATGCCTACCAAAGAGAAGGCATCGTCTTTTTCAAGCAGGTCAAGGGTCTGGGTTCCGATCGAGCCGGTGGCCCCGAGCAGAATCAGACGTCTCATCCAAGTAGGGCGCTCCAAGGCGAAGAGATGAACATGAGAAGGATGGAAAGCCCGGCGCAGGTGAAGGTCACCGAGTCGGCCCGGTCCAAGATGCCACCATGGCTCTTGAGAAGGGTCCCGTAATCCTTGATGTCATAATGCCTTTTGATGAGGGAGAAGCTGAGGTCGCCCAGGTCGCCAAGCAGCGGAATCAAAGTGGCAATGATGATGATCCAATACCAATGGCTTAGGTCGAGGAATGGCAAAATGGGATAGCCGAAGCCTGCCATCATCAAACCGATGAAACAATTAAGCACGAAGGAACCAATGACACCGCCGAAGAAGCCTTCCCAGGACTTTTTGGGAGAGACCCGGGGGTTCATGCGATGCTTACCATATAGCGAGCCGATGAAATAGGCAAAAGTATCGTTCATGACCACGCCGAAGGCCACCCAATAGAAGAGGGCCGAGCTCAGCCCATAGGTGAATAAGGGATTGTCGGAAAGATCAGAGCCGACCGTATCGAAAACCAAGATCTGACCTGAATAATTCGAATCGATCATGAAGGAATAAAACGGGAAGTAGCGGATGAAATAAATCGATTGGAAGCCAAGTCCTAAGACAAGGGACATGGATATCATGTAGCCAAGGTCGGACATGTTGAAATTCTCATCGGCGATGGCCCCTAGGAAGTATAGGAAGACCATCAGGATGACGACGATGATCGAAACGTGGATCCCAGAGAAGTAGTTTTCCAAAGAAAAGCTATATGTATCGGGAAAAGCCAGATAGGCGGCAACGTTGCCTCTAACCAGAAACCAATAAACCATCAAGACGATGGATACGTAGGCTAGAACCATGACCCAGGGACGGAAAGACTTCCTAGGCGCAGTCACCAGTTCCTGGATGGAGATGAGTAGGAAAATCCCAATCACGGCGAGAAAGAGCCACGAACCGAGGGAGATCGTAGGTATCAATATGGCTATGAGAATAAAGGAGACGATGATCCTAGAGTTCATCGACTTCACGCTTTTCTCATCCAGATGGTTTGGTTCAGGCAATATCTTCCTATGCATCCTTCAGTCCCCCATAACGCCTCTTTCTGGAATTGAATTCCTTAAGGCAATCGATCATTTGTTCACGATGGAAATCCGGCCACGCTACCGGAGTGAAAACGAATTCGCCATAGGAAACTTGCCAGAGCATGAAGTTGCTGAGCCTTACTTCCCCGGACGTGCGGATAAGCAAATCGACATCGGGAATATCCGGATGCCAGAAATAGGACCTGAGCTTATCTTCACTCAGGTCTTCGGGCACTTCCTTCCCCTCTTTGACATCGTTTGCAAAGGCCCTAGCGGCCCTAACGATTTCATCTCTGCCCCCGTAATTGAGGCAGATATTGATGACATGGCCTTTGTTATCCTTGGTCCTTTCAATGGCGTCGAGACAGACTTTGCGGGTTTTTTCGCGGATGCGTCCCAGATCCCCGGATACGACGATCCGCGCGGATTTGGAGCATAGGTAATCGATTTCCCTTTTGAAGAATTCCTCAAGGTAATCCATCAGATGGTCGATTTCGTCCTGGGGGCGGTTCCAGTTCTCGGTGGAAAAGGCGAAATAGGAAGAATAGGAAATCCCGAACTCCATGCAGGTGTCGAAGATTTCCCTAAGCCTTTTGCAGGCTTCCCTATGGCCGAAATGCCTTGCTAGTCCCCTAGCCTTGGCCCAACGGCCGTTTCCGTCCATTATGAAAGCAATGTGGTCTAGCTTCTTTTCAAGGACGAAGTTTTCTTTCACGATCAGATGGTCATTATCTCTTTGGTCTTGTCAGAGAGGGCGGAGTCCACTTTGGCAAGATGGGCGGAGGTTTCCTTTTCAAGTTCGGCTTTGATGCGGTCCTTGTAATCGTCGGAGAGGGTATCGTCGGACTTGATGAAGTCCATGTAGTCGCGGCGGATATTGCGGATGGCGACCTTTCCGTCTTCGGCTAGGCTTTTGGCTTCCTTGGCGATGTCGCGGCGGAGGTCTTCGGTCAGAGCCGGGACAATGATGCGGATGCAGTCGGCTTCCACCTGCGGATTGACCCCGAGGTTGGCGGCCACGATGGCGGCTGCGACGGCCTTGACGTCTTCGCGCGAGTAGGGTTTGACCAAGAGCTGGCGGGGTTCGGGCATCGAGATGGCGCATAAGGCCACGATGTCCATCTTGTCCCCATAGTAATCGCACATGATGCCGCTGAGGATGGCCGGATTGGCCCGACCGCTGCGGAGTTTGGAGAACGAATGGTTGAGCGCCTCGATGGATTTGTCCATCTTCTGGGAGGCTTCTTTGACTATGGCGTCCATGTTTTTTATTCCTTTCCGATGGTCGAACCGACTTCGGCTCCCATCACGACTTTCTTGATTGAATCGGCTTCCGCCATCGGGAAGACGTGGACCACGATGTTGGAGTTCTCAAGCATCGATACGGCGGTCAGGTCCATGACCCCGAGCTTATGTTCCACCACTTCGTGATAACTCAGATGCTTGATGAATTTGGCGTCCTTATGGAGGTTGGGATCCTTGTCATAGATGCCATCGACCCCGTTTTTGGCCATGAGTATGGCCTCCGCTCCGATTTCCAGGGCCCTGAGGGTCGAGGTGGTATCGGTCGTGAAGTAGGGATTGCCGGTTCCTCCTGCGAAGATGACGACTTCCCCGTTCTTGAGGTGGCTGATGGCCTTGCGGCGGATATAGGGTTCGCAGACTTGGGGGACATTGATGGAACTCATCACCCTGGTCGGTAGGCCCTGCTGCTCGAAGGCGTTCTGTAGGGCCAAGGCATTGATGATGGTGCCTAGCATTCCCATGTAGTCGGCCGTCGAGCGTTCGATGCCGATCTTGGCGGAGAGCTTGCCCCGCCAGATGTTGCCGGCCCCCACGACCACCGCGACCTGCACTCCTAGGGAGTAGACCGATTTGATGGCCAAGGCGGTCTCAAGTATTTTCTTCTGGTCAAGGATGGTTTTGTCGTTGTTGTCGGCCAAGGCTTCGCCCGAGAGCTTGACGACCACCCTTTTGTATCGTGTTTCCATGCTAGCCATTATACATTACGCCCCCAGTTTTGGTTTAAGTTTGCTAAATTTCGGTACCAGGTATTTCTTTATAAGGAAATAAGCGACGATTACAAGTGCGAAGCTGAGCATTGTAATGCTGAAGCCGGCGATAGTGTCGCTGAGGTAATGGGCGCCGATCATGGTGCGGCCGATTCCGACCCCGAAGCCAAAGAGGGCACCGGCCAAGAACCCGATGGGGGCAAATTTCCTGCTCCTAGGGTCTAGGGATAGCATGATGGTCAGGGTCGGGGCCAGCAAGGTCCCATGCGAGGTATGGCCGCTAGGGAAGGATTTGAAGTAGTCGTTGAAGTCGGCTGGATCATAGACATTCTCGTTCAATCCCAATTCCAGAAGCAGCGATTTGATGTCCTTGCCCGCCCCGGGGTTATACCAAGGAAGGAAGGTATCCAGCGTATCGAGTTCGAAAATGAGATAGGGCCTAGGACGACTCCAAATGGGCTTGATGACCTCAACGAGCAGAAGTTCGAGAAGAAGGATGGCCAGCATCAAAATGGCCGCAACAAGAAGCCGTTTTGATCCGATATGGGAGAAAAGCCACACAATAAGGCCACAGGTTATAACGGCAACGATGACCGAGAAGAGGATGGTGAAGGTCAGGCTATAGCCGCTGCGGTAATCGGTACCCTTATAGGCCATCAGGAAGCCGCCCCCGACGATGAGGGCCAAACCGATGATCCAAAAGGCAATTTTCCAACCCAAAGGGAAAGACTTCCTAGCCAGGACCACAAAGCATCCGGCCACGATCATGGTCAAGTATAGGGACATGGGTCCGAAACCGGCCGTGAAGCGGGCCCAGAAAGAATCCGGATTATACATGTCTATGGCAAAGGAAAGGTCATTGACCGAGCCATATGCGAATAAGGCGGTAGCCACGATGACTACGGCAAGGAGCGCCAGCAAGGGGCCCCAGTACTTGGCCAGTTTTTCTTTCATGGGCTCAATTTTAATGTAGGCCAGGCAAAAGGAAAAGGGAGGTTTCCTCCCTTCGTCTTATTCCTCTTCGGTGACCGGCTTTTCGATGCCTTCGCCAACTTGGTAGCGCAGGAATCTTACGACCGAGAGATCGTTCTGCTTCAACAGGTCGCCCACCACGACGTTCTCGTCCATGATGTAGCGCTGCAGATAGAAGCAGGAGGCGGACAGGTTCTTATCAACCTTGCGCAGGATGATGCCTTCCTTGATGTTCTCGGGCTTGTTGGCAAGCTTGGGATCGTTCTTGACCTCTTCGGTGGCCACGGAGATTTCCCTCTGGCGGACATCTTCGGGCACGTCATCAAGGGTGCAATAGCTGGGGTTATTGGCCGCGACGGACATGGCAAGGGGCTTGGCGAGTTCGCTTTCCTTGCTAAGGACGGCCAAGACGGCGATCTTGCCACCCATATGGATGTAGGAGGCAAAGCCTTCTTTATCTTTCTTGGTTACCACTTCGAAGCGCCTGAGGTCGAATTTCTCGCCCATGGCGACGGTGGCATCGGTGAAGTAGAGGTTGGTGAGCTCGCGGGCTTCCTCAAGGCTCTTGGGTTCTTTTTCCAGGAGGGTTTCGGTGACCTTAGTGACCAAATCATGGAAGCGGTCGGAGGCCGAAACGAAGTCGGTTTCGCAGTTGACTTCGACGATGAGGGCCTTGTTGCCTTCGATCTTGACGGCAGCTAGACCTTCGGCAGCCACGCGGCTGGATTTCTTGGCGGCCTTGACCACGCCCTTTTCGCGGAGATAGTCGATGGCTTTCTCGACGTCGAGGTCGCTGGATTCGAGGGCCTTTTTGCAATCCATCATGCCCGCGCCGGTACGGTCACGGAGCACTTTGATGAGTTCGATGATGTTCTTGTCGGCCATTTACTTGGTCTCCTCTTTCGGGGCTTCGCTGGCGCCTTCCTGTTTGGTGGCAGCAGCCTTGGCGGCGGCCTGTTCTGCCTTGCGGGCATTTAGACGGGCCATGCGCTCGGCGGCGATGCGGGCATACCTTTCCTCGCGTTCCTTGCGCTGGGCACGGATGGCGGCCTTGCGCTGTTCGTTGGCGATGTCGGCAGCACGGATGGCGTCCTTCATGGTGGCTTCTTCCTCTTCGTCCTTGGTGTAGGCGATTTCGGTTACGCCACCCTTGGCTTCGACCACGGCGTCGGCGAGGACACCGACGAGCAGGCGGAGGGCGCTCTGGGCGTCATTGTTGGTAGCGATCGGGAAGTCGATGAGATCGGGATCGTCATTGGTGTCTACGAGACCGAAGACGGGGATGCCGAGCTTGCGGGCTTCGGAAACGGCGTTGTGCTCAAGGGCGGGGTCGCAGACGACCACGGCCTGGGGAAGGCGCCTCATTTCCTTGATGCCTTCGAGGTTCTTCTGGAGCTTGGTGAGTTCCTTACGGAGCAAAGCGGCTTCCTTCTTGGAAACGCGGTCAAAGGTGCCGTCGGCGGATTGGGCTTCGAGGTCCCTGAGCTTCTTCACGCGGCCCTGAATGGTGCGGAAGTTGGTGAGGGTTCCGCAGAGCCAGAGGTTGGTGATGTAGAAGGAACCGGAACGGGCGGCTTCGTCGGCCACGATCTGGCGGGCCTGGGGCTTGATGCCCACGAAGAGGACCTTGCCGCCGCCCTCGACGATGGCGCGCAGGGCCTTGTAGGAAGCGGTGACGCGTTCCGCGGTCTTGACTAGGTCAATGATGTAGATGCCATTGCGGGCGCCGTAGATGAAACGGCTCATCTTGGGGTTCCAGCGGCGGGTTTGATGGCCGAACTGGACGCCGGCCGAGAGGAGTTTCCTCAGGGTGATGATCGGCGCATTGGGATCATGCATGATTTCCTCCATGCTGGGAGTGCCGGCTTCAACGGCGGAAGGGGTCTCTTCGACGACCTCTTCGGCGATTACCTTTTCTTCGTCACTCATTTGGTGACCTCCATTTGTTTGAGCCTCCCCCACTTCGAACAGCCGACCACTCCTTCGCTTTTTAAGCTGCTTCGCCCGAAGGAGAACACGGCGCTGAATCCATGGGGTGCGTATTTTTGGCTTTGACAGCCGAGCGTGATTATAACCCTGTTACCTTCCTACAAGGAAGGAAAAGTTCATCCGCTGGGCTTTATCTAAGGAAAGAGAATCGCCCTTGATTTTCCAATCTGAAGGAAAATCCATGCAAAACCGCCCTTTTTGGTAAGAATGTCGGCCTAGCTACTTTCTTTTGGATTTTTTGGCCCTGGGGAAAAACAAGTCGTATTGGTTTTTCAAAGCCTCATCGCTTACGTGGGTATAGACCTGGGTGGTATTGAGCGATTCATGCCCCAAGAGTTCCTGGATCAGGCGAAGGTCTGCCCCCTCCTCAAGAAGGTGCGTGGCAAAGGAATGGCGAAGGCCGTGGGGATGAAGTCCTAGATAGACTCCGGTCTTGGATTCGATGCGGGCCAATATGTATTCGAGGCCCCTTACGGTCAGACGTTCCCCTTTGGCATTCAAAAACAAAGCATCCGTGGCTTTTTGGTTCTTGGCCAAAAGCCGGGGACGCAGTTCGGAAAGGTAGCAATTGATGGCCTTTTGGGCATGTTCGGATAGAGGAACCAGGCGCTCCTTGTTCCCCTTTCCGATGACCCTGATGGTCATGGTGGTCGGACGGATGGAACGAATGCTTAAGGAAACGCATTCGCTAGCCCGCATGCCAGAGCAATAGAGCAATTCGATGATGGCTTGGTCGCGGATGGCCAAGGGGTCGTTTCTTAGTTCATTGTGGTCGAAGAGGTTTTCGACCTGCTCGATCGATAAGGCCTTGGGGTAGCGGATCGGAGCCTTGGGCGAAGAGACCAAAAGAAGGGGGTCGCTTTTTAGTAGCCCTTTCTGATCGAGGTATTTATAGAAGGCCCTAAGGGAAGAAAGGCGCCGCTGCAGGCTTCTTTTGGAGATTTTCTTGGATAGTTCCCGGGATAGATAGTCGCGGATATCCTGACGTTTGAGGTCTAGATAGTTTAGATGCCGTCCGTTTGCAAAACTCAGAAAGGAAGAAAGGTCGCGGTCATAGGCATCGACCGTGTTCTTGGAGTAGCGCTTCTGGAAACTCAGGTAATCCAGAAAGGATTCGAGGTTGCTATCTGGGTAGTTGCTCACGGAAGGATTCTACCGCCTCGAGGGCTTTTTCAATAGCGCTTCCCCGGCATTCTTTCTTCACTTCCGGGAAAAGGGCCCAGTTGGCGTTCATGGGCTCTAGCCTCGCCTTCCCCTTCCTGACCACATAGGCCATGAGGGCTCCTAACATGGTGTCTTGGCCAAGCAGGCTCACCGGCTTTCCCGAAAGCTTCATGTCCAAGTACATGGCAGAGAGCATGCCCGAGGCCGCGGATTCAACATAGCCTTCCACCCCGGTGATCTGCCCTGCAACGAAGACATTGTCTTTAGCCTTAAGGCTCAAGTCGGGATTAAGCACATTCGGGGAATCAAGATAGAAGTTCCGGTGCATGAGGCCATAGCGGACGAATTCGGCATCCTTCAAACCGGGAATCAAGGAAAAGACCCGTTTCTGTTCTGGGTACTTGAGATTGGTCTGGAATCCCACCATGTTGTAGCAGTTTCCAAGGCGGTCGTCTTGCCTGAGCTGAACCACGGCGTAGGCCCTTCTTTTGCCTTCCTGCTCCAAACCCACCGGCTTAAGCGGCCCGTGCCTGAGGGTATCGGCGCCCCGTGAGGCGATGACCTCGATCGGGAGGCAGCCCTCGAAATAATGGGTATCGAATTCATGCCGTTTGGCTAGTTCGGCATGGGTCAATTCATGGACAAAGGCAAGATAGTCCTGCTTGTCGTCGAAGGGACAATTGATATAGGAATCATCCCCCTGGCCATACCGGGATTTGAAATAGGCAATCGAGAAATCGATGGAGTCCTTCTTGAGTATGGGCGCGGAGGCATCATAGAAAGAGAAGCCTTTGCTGCCAATAAGGCCCTCGAGATAGGCGATGAGATCGGGGCTACTCAAAGGTCCGCTACAGAGCAAAGTAGGCTTATCCGAGAGGGACTTTACCTCTTCGTTTATTTCGATTAGATTCGGAAATCCCCGCAATTTCTGGGTGATTAACCCCGCAAAAGCCTCGCGGTCGACCGAAAGGGCATTTCCCGAAGGGACCTCGCTGAGGTCGGCGGCCCACATGCTCAAAGAACCAAGGCGCCGCATTTCTTCCTTTAGTAGGCCGCAGGCGTTTTCCAGTTTCTTTCCCTTGAGGGAATTTGAGCAGACCAGCTCCCCGTATAGGTCGGTTTCATGGGCACCGTCCTTATAGGTCGGACGGGCCTCGAAAAGGCGGACTTCATAACCGCGCTTAAGAAGATAAAAGGCGGCTTCCGATCCGGCCAAGCCGCCTCCGATTATGTCGACGCTATTTGTTTTTGGCATTCTTTTCGCCGTAGGTCAAAGGCGGGTTCTTCTCATCTATCCATTCGTGGTAATGGCACCTTGGGAAATTGGTGCAGCCAAGGAAGCGCTTGCGGCGTCCTTGCTTGATGATGAGATAGCCTTCGCAGTTGGGGCAGTGCTTGACGATGTCGTTCTTGGTCCAGGTCTTAGCAGTCTTGGGCTTATCGGGGCTGGACTCGGTGTAGCGGCACTGGGGGAAGCCGGAGCAGCCGATGAAGGTATCGCCGGTCTTCTTATAGACGCGCTTGACCAAAGGTTTGCCGCACAAAGGGCAGTCACGGTCGAGTAGTTCGGGCTTTTCCTTGCCTTTTATATAACCGCAGTTCATGTCGATGCAGGCAATGAAGGTTCCGTATTTTCCCTTGCGGTAGACCAGAGGCTGTCCGCATACGGGGCAGATTTCGCCGGTCTCCTCAGGCGGGTCTTTGTACATCTTGGTGCTGACTTCCTCGAACTTCTCCATGAAGGGTTCATAGAAGTCTTCCATGGCCTGGTTCTTGGTCATCTTCCCCTCTTCGATTTCGTCGAGGGTATGTTCCATGGAGGCAGTATATTTCTCGCTTACGACTTCGGGGAAATACTTCTTCAGGACGCGGGTGGTCCTTAGTCCGTCGTAGGTAGGACTGAGCACTCCCTTTTCCGAGCCGATATAGTCATGGTCCATGAGGTTCTTGAGGGTCGAGGCGTAGGTCGAAGGACGGCCGATGCCTTTTTCTTCCATCAGTTTGACGACCCTGGCCTCGGTGTAACGGGCCGGGGGTTCGGTGAATTTCTGTTTGGCGTCCTTGGAGTGCAAAACATAGGACTTACCTTCCTCAAGAAGCGGCAGATCCTCTTCCTTCTTTTCGCCGGTCATCTTCATGAAGCCGTCAAAGACGACCTTTGAGCCCGTGGCTTTGAAGGTGACTCCGTTGCTATCGAAGGTGGCGGTGGTCTGCTCGACCTGGGCATTGGCCATCAAAGAGGCCATGGCCCGGGTATAGATGAGGCGGTAAAGCTTGGATTGGTCGCTGGTCAGATAGCGATCGACCTTGTCGGGGGTACGGTGGGTACCAGTCGGACGGATGGCTTCGTGGGCATCCTGGGCATTGGCCAGTTTCTTGCCTAGCCTTGGCGAGCCTAGGTACTTATCGCTTAGCTGCTCGAGGATGAAGGGTCTAGCGTGTTTGTCATACCAGGACTGGGAAATGCGGGTGGAGTCGGTTCTCATGTAGGATATTAGACCGACATGTTCCCCATAGATTTCCAAACCTTCGTAGAGCTGCTGGGCCAGCCTTTGGGTCTTTTCGGTGGAAAAACGGAAGCGGTTGAAGGCTTCCTGCTGCATGGTCGAGGTGGTAAACGGCATGGGCGGAGCGACCGAGCGGAGCTTCTTTTTGAGGGAAACCAGCTTCAAGGTTGTTCCGATCCTATCAAGGATGGCCTGGGCCTCTTCCTTGGTCTTGGGCTTGGCAGCTTGGGTACCGACCTTGTCGATGGCTAATTCAAGGAGCTGCCCATCCACTTCGATGGCCACTTCGATGACCCAATATTCTTCGGGTACGAAGGCGGCGATTTCCTCGTCGTTGTCGCAGATCATGCGCAGGGTAACGGATTGGACGCGGCCGGCGGAAGGCACCCCCATCTTCTTTTTGAGAAGACCGGAGAGCTTGAAGCCGATGATGCGGTCATACATGCGGCGCGTTTCCTGGGCATTGACGAGGTTCATGTCGATGTGCCCAGGGTGATCTAGGGCCTCAAGGATGGCCGGTTTGGTAATTTCATGGAACTGCAGGCGCTTGGTGGTGGCAATATCCAGCCCAAGGACGCTGGCGAGGTGCCAGGAAATGGCTTCCCCTTCCCTATCAGGGTCGGTAGCCAAGATGACTTCCTCGGATTTCCTAGCGGCTTCCTGCAGCTGCTTTACGATGAATTCCTTGCCTTCGACTACCTTGTAGCGGGGCGTGAATCCGTTGGCGGTGTCGATGCCCAAAGCGCCCTTTCCGGACGTCGTAAGGTCACGGATGTGGCCCTTGGAGGCCATCACTTTGTATTCGCTTCCGACATACCTGGAGATGGTGTCACATTTGTTGGGAGACTCGACGATGATAAGTTTCATTGCCTACGAAATCTACTCGTGAATAAGTACCAAGTCAATGGAGGAAAAGGAATGGGTTTTCCTATAAATAAATACCTTATTTATAATAGGCGACGACTTTTTACAACATGGCCAAGATGTCGTCGACGGACTCGATCAGCGCCGCCCCTTCCTTGATGATGACGTTGTTGTAGGAGCCGATTCCCGCCTCGTAGGGAACCGCCCCGACATCGACGTTGCTGCCGGCGGCCCAGCCCACCGTATTCATGCTGCCGGAATTCATATAGCTCTCTCCGACGACCAAGGCCTTGACCGATCCGGCGATCAAGCGGTTGCGGAAAGTGAAGTTCTCGGGCCTAGGGGCGAGATCGCCCGGATATTCGCTGATGATGAGGCCATCGGTTTCGAGTTCCTTGTATAGTTCCCGGTTGGATTCGGGGTAGGGACGGTCGATCCCAGATCCAAGTATCGCTATGCCCTTGCCTTTTTTCCTGATGGCGGCCTTAAGGGCAGCCGAATCGATGCCCCTAGCCATGCCGGAGACGATATGGAAACCCCTCTCGGAGACTTCCCCAGCCAGGCGCTCGGCCATCCTTAGGCCATAGGCCGAAGCGTCCCTGGTTCCGATATAGGCAATGCACTTATCGGTATCCTGAAGAAGGGATATGTCGCCTTTATAGTGCAGGACAAAGGGACAGCAATGGACCCGTTTGAGCACTTGGGGATATTCCTTGTCGAGGATGGTGACGAAATTCCCCTTGTAGCCAGCTAGGGTCTCCTTCATTTCCTCCTTGCTAAAGAATTCCCGGTCACGAATGACTCGGTATTGAGAGTCCCAATTCCCTTGGAATTTCAGGGATAGGAAAAGTAATAATTCACGGGCTTTCACAGACAAGCACCTCCACTAGTAAGTAGTGGGGTATTTGGCAAAAAGTCCTAAAAAAGATCGATTTTCATCTGAAAAGAGTCTTTGACGGGTTTATAGGAGAAGCGATGGACCCCTTTTATGGGACCGTGTCTTTCCAAGGCCAGGAGGTGGTCCTTGGTGCCATAGCCCTTGTTGGAAGCAAATCCGTATTGGGGATATTTAACGTCTAGTTCATTCATGTAGCGGTCGCGGCTGACCTTGGCCAAGATGCTAGCGGCGGCTACCGCGAGGTATTTGGCGTCGGCCTTGATGACATTGATATAGGGATAGTCCACCCCATCAAGGGGCATGGCGTCGGTAACCGCGATGTCGAATCTGAGCTTGGATAAGGCCTTCTTCATCCCCTCCCTTGAGGCATGGTAGGGATCAAGGCGGTCCACTTCCTCGGGAGTAAAAGAGATGATGGCGTAATCCAAAGCATCCTTCTTGATGGTTTCGAAAAGCAGTTCCCTTTTATGGGCCGTCAGTTTCTTGGAATCATCGAGATCAGGGTTCTTATAGCCTTCGGGAAAGACCACCGCGGCCACGAACAAAGGTCCGGCCAAAGGACCTCTTCCGGCTTCGTCGGTCCCGGCGATGAGCCTATATCCTTCTTTGTATAAATAACTCTCGCCTTCAAGCATCGGGACTCTCCAGGGAAATCTTCCCGAGGGTTCCCTCCCGGAATTCCTTTAGAAGTACCAGGGCCGCCTTTTCCTCGTCGGGCTTTCCGTCTTTTAGAAGAAGCCCTCTTTTGGCTGCGATGCCTCTTAGTAATTCTTCTGGCTCAAGGCTTTCTTCTATCTCGTAGCGCTTGGAAATGGCGCCCGGAACCTGGTCTTTCAGGAAGCCAAGCAAGGAAACGGCGAGTTCATGGCTAGGCAATATCTGGTCGCGGATGGAGCCGATGTAGGCCAGATCCAAGGAAAGGGATTCTTCCACGGATTCCATGGGCAATATCCCCGGGGTATCCAAGAGGACGAAATTGCCGGGCAATTTGATCCACTGCTCAGCCCGGGTCACGCCGGGGCGGTTTTCAGCCTTGGCCATCTTCCTTCCTGCTAGTGAATTGATGAGGGTGGACTTGCCTACATTGGGGATGCCGAAGACGGCCAAACGGAGGTCCTGGGGTTTCATCCCGAGGCGTTTTTCTTTCTCGCGCTTGGCTTTTGCGGCCTTTTCGGAGGCTTGTTTGATAATCCCAAGCACGTCTTTCTTCCTGCTATCCAAGGCCACGGCATATAGTCCTTGCCCATTGAAATAGCAGACCCACTTCTTGGTAATATCCGGATCGGCCAAATCGGCTTTGGATAAGACGATGACCCTTGGCTTATTTTCCCCTACCCCCTCAAACAGGGGATTCCTAGTAGCCAAAGGGGCCCTAGCATCGCAGAGTTCGATTAGGACATCGCAAAGGGAGGCCTTCTTGGAAAGCTCAACGATGGCCCGCTTCATGTGGCCGGGGAAATGATGGAGTCCCTTCAGTTGGCCTTTCATAGGTATTGCATGGCCCAGAAGGGCTTGAGACTGAACCAGTTGATCGAGGGATCGTGGACATGGTTATAGACATCGCGGTCATAGCGGCAGGTCCCGGCGATGAGGATGGCCTTGCCCTCAAGGTATTTCGCGTCGATGGGCCCGACGTTGCGCGAGTCGCTGGATGCGGTCCGATTATCGCCGACCACGAAGTATTCGCCTTCCCCTAGTTCGACGGGGTTGGTAGAGAGGTTTCCGTATCTGATGGATTGGCTATAGGCGGTCTGTTCCTTGTTCCTGAGGGTCAGATGGTCTTGGCTCACCAGCACATATTCATCGGCCTCAGGGTAGCGGACATATAAATCGCCAGATTCATCGAAATAGAGGGATTCCCCCGGCAGTCCGACCACCCTTTTGATCTTCGAACCCGAGGATTCGGAATCGTCGGGATAATGGGTGACCACCACGTCGAAGCGTCTTAAATCATCAAGGAAATCATGGGAGAGCATATAGCCGAAGTCGATGGTGTAGTAATCCACCGCGCCCCAGGCATCGTAGTTGCCCCAGTTTCCGTTATGCTCGGCCCCATCGCTCCTGGTGGCGTCCCCATTCAGGGTGGGATACATCGAATCCCCGACCACGTAGAAGAGGGTATACATGGAATGTAGGACCACGATTTGGGTACAGAAGCCTAAAGTCAAAAGGAAAAGGACAAGCAGGATGACGTTTAGTAGAAGTAGGAAAAAGGATTTGACCTTGTTGTTCCTTTTCTTCTTGGAATCGTCAAGGGGCTGGAACGGATGGGTGATTTCAATTTCTTCCAAAGAAGGATTATTATCCATCAAGGCTGATTATAAATGCGCGTAAGGCTAGCGACTAGAAGAAAAGACCGCCCCAAACTCCAATGGAGTTTAAGACGGTCGTTCTGCCTTATTTCCTATCCTTTTCGGGAGCGGCCTTGATCCTGGCGGCTTTGCCGGAGAGACCCCTCATGTAATGGATGCGGGCCCTTCTGACCTTGCCGTAGCGGGTCACTTCGATCTTGGCGAGGGCCGGGGAGTTGACCGGGAAGGTCCTTTCCACGCCGATTCCGGAAGACATCTTCCTGACGGTGAAGGTTTCGCTGACCCCGTGTCCGCGACGCTTGATGACCACGCCTTCGAAGACCTGGATCCTTTCCTTCTTGTTTTCGACGATGCGGACAGAGACCTTGACGGTGTCGCCGCTGGAGAAGGTAGGAACATCCTTCTTGATCTGCTTGGCGGTGATCTCGTTGACGATGTTGTTGTTCATACGCTTTCCTTTCTTTTTTCTTCGGCGCGGTTCATGGGTCATGCCCAGCGGAGCCTACCTAGCGCGTTTGCGCAACGCAAATGATATAGACCAAATCCCTCCATAGCAAGGAAAACCTCACCCGCGCACGGGAACAGGCCTTTGTAGCATTTGTCGGACAAATCACAAAAAACTCCGCTAGATTGGGAAGAATTTTCCTTCAAGGTGTTAACTATTTTTTGCTTGACAGACGCTATTTGCCTACCTATCATTGCCTCCGTAAAGGAGCAATCAAATGTCAGTCAAAATCAGGCTCACCCGCATGGGACGCCACAAAGACCCCTTCTACCGCATCGTTGCCGCCGACGGCAGGTATGCCAGGGACGGCCGCTACATCGAACAGATCGGTACCTATGATCCTTCCTTGAAGGAAAACAAGGCCGTCATCGACGAAGAACTCGCCCTAAAGTGGTTGAAGATGGGTGCCACCCCCAGCGATTCGGTCCGCTGCCTACTCTCGGAAAAGGGACTAATCGCCAAAGCCAAGGGAGGCAAGTAAGATGCCCGACTACGAGAAGATCGTCCACGGGCTCATCGATCCCATTGTGGAGAACAAAGACGCCATCATGGTGCGTGAAATTCCGGGACGTAGCCCTAGGGACATCAATCTCATCATCGTCAGCGAAGACCGCGATACCGCCAGGCTCATCGGGCGCAAAGGCTCGGTGGCCAATGCCCTGCGCGAAGCCATCGGAATCGCCGCCAAAGCCGAGAATTCCAATGTCAGGGTCCATTTGAAGTTCGAAAGCTTCGATGAGAAATCCTCTGACGAAGGCGAAAGCAGTTCATTCGTGGACGAAGTCATCTTGGAGGAAAGCGAAGCGGAGGGCGAATAACCCTCCCCTTTCTTTATACTCTTATGGCTCTAGTCACCGTTGCCTGCATCGGGCGGACCTATGGCCTTGATGGGGAATTCCATACCTTCGCGGTTACCGACTTTCCCGACCTTAGGTTCAAAAAGGGAAACAAACTTGTTCTCGTTGATAAAAACGGAAACATGGTCAAGATGGTGACCATCAAAAGCTACCGTCCCACGAAAGGCAATCCCATCCTTTCTTTGAAGGAATACCCCAGCATCGAGGAAATCGAAAAGATCAGGGGCTATGAACTGGCCATCGAAGAGGAGAACGCTCCCCTTCCGGAGGGATATTACCGAATCAAGGATCTGGTGGGTTGCCAGGTAATCGACGACGAGACCGAAAGGGTGCTCGGCGAGGTTGAGGATGTCCAATACTATGGACCTACCCCTACTTTCAGGGTCAAAAGGAAAGCCGGGCCCGACTTCTTCGTGCCATTCGTCTACGAGGAGTTCGTCGTCTTGGTCGATCTGCCCCGTAAAACCATCAGAATCAACGTAATCCCCGGACTTATATGAAGTTCACCACTCTTAGCCTATTCCCGCAATTCCTAGATGCTTTCCATAATTTTTCCATCATCAAGCGGGCCATTGGCAAAGGTATCGTGGAAATAGAGGACGTGGATATCCGTTCCTTCTCAAAAGACAAATGGGGACGGACCGATTCCCCTCCAGTTGGAGGCGGAGCCGGACTGATCCAGAAGGCCCAGCCCATCGTCGATGCGATCAGGGCCGTCAAAACACAAAATAGCCATCTCATCATGTTCTCGCCAAGAGGCAAGACCTATACCCAGGAAGATGCCAGAAGGCTAGCCAAATATTCCCATATCATCCTTTTGAGCGGCCATTACGAGGGCATCGACGAAAGGGTGGGGAAGTATGTCGACGAGGAGCTCTCGATCGGCGACTATGTGTTGACCGGCGGGGAGATTCCCTCCCTGGTGGTCATGGACTCGGTCATCCGTTTGCTCGATGGGGCCATCACGGGGGAAAGCCTAGGCGAAGAATCCTTCGACGGGGGCTTGCTCGAATATCCCCAATACGCCGAACCCTATGACTTCGAGGGCGATAAGGTCCCCGACATCCTCTATTGCGGCAACCACACCGCGATCGAAAAATGGAGGAGGAAAAAGGCCTTGGCCCTCACTAGGGAAAGGCGTCCGGACCTCTTTGAAAAACTAGAGCTATCCAAGCAGGACAAAAAGCTTCTTCAAGAGGAAGATTCGGGCGAGGTGCCCGAATGGGAAAAAAGAGCCCTAGAGAAGGGCTCGCGCTTCATCAAGAAGTAAGGCTTACATCTTCGGGAAGCCCGGCGGGAAACCGCCGTTTTTCATTCCCTTCATGGCCTTCATGGCTTCCTTGGCCTGCTCGTATTTCTTTAAGACCCTATTGATGTCGGCATTGGTCTTGCCCGAGCCTTTGGCGATGCGGGTCTTCTGGGAATACTTCAGGACCTCAGGATGGCGCCTTTCGTAAGGGGTCATGGAATTGATGATGGCTTCGAAGGAGCGGGTTTCCTTCTCCACGAGGGCCTTCTGTTCATCGGTAATCTTGGGCATGCCGGGAATTATTTTGGCGATGGCTCCGAGGTTTCCGATTTTCTGGACCATCTTCATCTGCTTCAGGAGGTCTTCTAGGGTAAAGGTGCCGTCCATCAGCTTCTTGGCGGCTCTTTCGGCTTCCTTCTCGTCGATGTTTTCCTTGGCTTTTTCCACTAGGGTGACGATGTCGCCCATGCCGAGGATCCGGTCGGCCATCCTATCGGGATAGAAGGGTTCAAGGTCGTTCAATTTTTCGCCGGTACCTTGGAACTTGATGGGAATTCCGGTCAGGTATTTCAAGGACAAGGCGGCCCCGCCTTTGGCATCGCCGTCGAGTTTGGACATGATGGCCCCGGTCAGGCGAAGGCGCTCATGGAAGGTATTGGCGACGTTTACGGCGTCTTGGCCCGCCGAGCCGTCAACCAATAAAAGTGTCTCGTCGGGATGGACGATTTTAAAGACGTCATGGAGTTCTTCCATGAGGGGTTCGTCAATCTGAAGCCGTCCGGCGGTATCGAAAATGACCACGTCATAAAAACCGCGCTTGGCCTCTTCCAGCCCTTCCCTAGCGATATCCTGAGGCTTCTTCTTTCCATCCGAATAGAATCCGGCCCCGGCTTGGATAGCAACGGTCTTCAGCTGTTCGATGGCCGCGGGACGATAGACGTCAAGCCCCACTAGGAGAACGCTTTTCTTCTGTTTGGTGATAAGTAGCTTCGCGAGTTTTCCGGCCGTGGTGGTTTTGCCAGTACCCTGGAGGCCGACCAGCATGATGGTGCCGATACCGCCTTTTGATAGGCTAAGCCCTTCGTTTTCGTTCCCTAATAGTTCCTTGATTTCGTCATGGCAGATCTTGACGAGCATCTGGGAGGGATTGACGTTCTTATAGACATCTTGGCCGATTGCCTTTTCCTCGACATCCTTGCAAAAGGAACGGACGACTTTGAAATTGACGTCGGCTTCAAGCAGCGCCACGCGGATTTCGCGCAGCATGTCCGCCATATTGTTCTCAGTCAGCCGGCTTTGGCCCCTGAGTTTCTTGAATATCCCCGCAAAGCGGTCGGTAAGTGATTCAAACATGCTTATTTTTCCTCCTTTAGGGCTTTGGGTCCTTCCTTGGAAGATTCCCATTTTTCCATCTTCAGTACCGCCCTTTTGATGACCTGGCTGACATTGGCCCTGGAGGTACCGTGCTGTTCGGCGATTTCCGATAGGCTGAGGTCATATTGCCAATAGGATTTGCAGTAAGCCTTCTCGGTTTTGGTCAATTTGTCCTTGTAGGTCAGCCAGAGGGCATTGACGTGGTTGCGCTTCTCTAGAAGCTGTTCTTCCTTTTCTTCCATGCCTATTCCCCTTTGGCTTCCCCGACCAATAGGCCGTTTAGGTAACGTTCCAAATCGAAGGTCTCAAGATCTTCCATCTTCTCCCCTAGCCCGATGAAGCGGACCGGGATGCCCAAGGTGTCACGGATGGAGAGGATGATTCCGCCTTTGGAAGTTCCGTCCATCTTGGTAATGACGATGCCGGACAAAGGCACGGCTTCCTTGAAGGCTTTGGCCTGTTGGACTCCGTTTTGGCCGGTGGTCGCATCGATTACGAGGAAGGATTCATGGGGCGCACCCTCGATTTCGCGGGTGAGGACCCTTCTGATCTTGCCTAGCTCCTGCATGAGGTTGGATTTGGTCTGCATCCTTCCGGCGGTGTCGACGATGAGCAGGTCGATGCCATTGTTTTTGGCATAGATGGCCCCGTCATAGGCAACCGAAGCCGGATCGGCGTTATCCTTGCCGGTCACTATGGGGCAATGGAGCCTTTCGGCCCAGATGGAAAGCTGTTCCTTTGCTCCGGCCCTGAAAGTATCGGCCGCCACGAGGGCTACCTTTTTGCCTTCCTGGATATAGCGGTAAGCCAGCTTGGCAATGGATGTGGTCTTGCCCACCCCGTTTACGCCGGTGACCAATAAGACGGTCGGGCCTTTGGGCGCAAACTGGATGTCATTGATGATGGATTGGCCTTTTTCCAGATACCCGACGAACATCCTATCGACGAGCATGTCGTTGATGGTGCTAGGGTCGGTGAGCTTTTCGCTTTTGGCTTCTTCTAGCAAGCCTTCGATGAGGTTAAGGGAAAGCTCGACGCCGACATCGGCCTCGATGAGGATTTCCTCAAGCTCTTCGAAATATTCGGAATTGACGTTTTTATACCTTCTGGAAAGGTCTTCCAGGCGCGAGGCAAAAGCCTGCCGCGATTTGCGCAATCCCTCGTTGTATTTAGCGGTTTTCTCTTCTTCCTTGGAAACCGGGGTTTCGCTTTTGCGGGAAAATTTGTCTTTTAGAAACGAAAACAGTCCCATGGTCTGACTTACTTGGCTTCCGTATTCACCGCCAGCTTGGAAAGGGCGTTTTTGGCGGCGTTGACTTCGGCTTCCTTCTTGGTGTGTCCCTCTCCCCTAGCCAATTCCTCTTCATCGAAATAGACACCGACCAAAAAGCAGGGATCATGGGCGGGACCGGTAACTTCCAAGGTGCGGTATTCCACCAGGCGCTTCTCGGTGGACTGCATGTATTCCTGCAGGGCCGATTTGGGGCTATGGATTGAACGTAGATCGGCTTCCTTGATCTTGTCGATGAGGAAATCCCAGAGGAACTTGTGGGTGAAATCCAGCCCTTGGTCGAGCAGCAGGGCTCCGATGAAGGATTCAAAGATGTCTTCCATCACGTGGTCGGAGACCTTGCATTTGGAATAGCTGCTGCCCATGAGGATGAAGCGCTCAAGTCCTAGTAGTTTTCCAAATGCAGCCTCGCTTGAAGTGCGGATGGTCGAGGCCTTGATTTCGGCCAAGGTTCCGGCTTCGTAATCGGGATAAAGCATGAAGCAGAGTTCGCTTACCACTAGTCCGATGAGCGAATCGCCGAGGAATTCCAGTCGCTGGTAATCCTCCACCTCTTCCTTGAGGTCGACTTTGATGGAGGGATGGGTAAAAGCCGCCTTATAGTAGGAGGTCTCCTTGGGGGAAATGCCTATTTCCTTATATAGGATCTCAAGCGGCTGAGCCATCTTTGAGTCCTTTCCTGATTTCTCCTAATAGTCCGCCTTTGGCGCCTTTATAAGCCACTTCGAGGGCACTATAGAAGCCATAGGGCTCGGAGTTGCCATGGGCTTTGACGGCAATGGAATTGATGCCAAGCAGGATGGCGCCTCCTGTGGACTTATAATCCATGGTCTTGCTCATCTGCTTAAAGCCAGAGCGGGCAAACAGATATCCGATTTTGGTAAGAAGGTTCTTCTTGAAGGCCTTCTTTATGAGTTTGGACATGGCCTTGGCGGTGCCTTCGGTGGATTTGAGCAGGACGTTTCCGCTATATCCGTCGGCGACGATGACGTCGGCATCCCCGGAGAGGGTTTCCCGGGCTTCGATGTTGCCAAGGAAATTGACTTCCTTGCTTTCCTTGAGCATCTTATGGGCTTGTTTGACTACGTCTTTGCCCTTATCCTCTTCGGTTCCGTTGGAAAGAAGATAGACCCTGGGGCTTTCTTTCTTATGGACGGCTTTATGATAGAGGCTACCCATGATGGCGAACTGGACGAGCTCTTCGGGGGTATTTTCGTTGCTGGCCCCGATATCGAGGATGGTGGTCTTGCCCCCTTCTAGGGTCGGGAAATCGGAAATGAGGGCGGGGCGCAAGATGCCTTCCATCTTCTTTAGGCGCAGAGTGGCAAGGGAAAGGAAAGCGGCGGTCGAGCCAGCGGAGATGACGGCATCGGCTCCCCTATCCTTGGCGGTGATGATACTTACGGCCATCGAGGAGGTCTTGTCGCGGAATACGTCCATGATTCCGGCATCCATCCTCAGGGCTTCCGGGGCATCGACTACTTCGAAAGGGACTTCCCCGATTTTGGCTTTGTCGCCCACGGCGATGAGCTCCACGTCGGGGTGGGACTCATGGAATTTCTTAAGGGCGGGCAAGGTGGCTTCCAGGCCATGGTCGCCGCCCATCATGTCTACTACGATTTTCATAAAAACAAATCACGCTAGGGAAATGTCTTCCATTTTCTCCTTAGCGGCCTCTTTGATTTTATCAAAGGCGGCATTGTTTTTCTCAAGCAATATCGCTTTGGCGTCTTCTCTCGCCGCTTCGAAGACTTTGAAATCCTCCAAAATCGAGGAAAAGGCCAGATCCGGCAGCCCGGCCTGGCGGGTTCCGGCCACTTCGCCGGGTCCCCTCAGGCGGAGGTCGGCTTCGGCTATTTCAAAACCGTCCTCGCTTTCCAATAGGGGTTTGAGCTTTTCGTTTTCCTCCTCTTCGTCATTAAGGAGCAAAAACTCGGCTTCTTCCCCCGACCTTCCGATACGGCCGCGCAATTGATGGAGGCTAGAGAGGCTAAAATGGGTGGGTTCATAGACCACCATGAGGTTGGCCTCTTTGACGTCGATACCTACTTCGATGAGGGAAGTGGCCACCAAGATCGGGGAAATGCCCATCTTGAAGCAGATGAGGGCGGCTTGCTTGGCTTCGGCATCCATCTGCCCATGCAGCAAGGCGACTTTGCCAGGGTAGAGCCTCTCATAGAGGGCCTTTACTTCCTTGACCGAGTTATGGCGGCCCTTATTGGCCTTGCTTTCGATTTCCGGGGCCACGATATAGACGCGGTGATCGCTAGAGATGGCCTCCTTTATCTTTTCCTGGACCTTGATATCGGAGGTAGATAGCAAACTGGTAGCCACCTTTCTTTTGCCGCCGGGGAATTCCCTGATGGTGGAAATGTCGAGATCGCCGAAGACGGTGAGGGCCAAGGTCCTTGGAATCGGGGTTGCGGACATCAAAATGAGGTCGGCATCGTCGCCTTTTCCCATGAGGGCGCTTCTTTGGTTGACCCCGAATTTATGCTGCTCGTCGATGACGACCAGCCCAAGGGCGGCATATTCCACTCCTTTGGAAAATAGGGCGTGGGTGCCGACGACGATGTCGGTCTGCATCTCGATGAGGTCATCTAGGACGCTTTGGCGTTCAGAGCCTTTGAAGGCCCCGGTAAGCAAGGATACTTTGACTGAGGTGTGCTCGAAGAGCTTGGTGAGGTTTTCATAATGCTGCCTGGCCAAGGTATCGGTCGGGGCCAATAGGGCGCTTTGGCGGCCCCTAGTGTAGTTGGCATAGCAGGCTAGGGCGGCCACGAGGGTCTTGCCCGATCCGACATCGCCTTGCAATAGACGGTACATGGGGCTAGTCCCATCCATGTCGTTGATGATTTCCCCAAGGGCCCTCTTCTGGTCGCCGGTAAGCTTGTAATCCAGGTTCCTGATGAGGGATTTGACCTCTTCGCGGTCGATGGGGACGATGCGCCTTTTCTGGATCTTCTTGTTGAGGTCACGGATGAGGGAGCAGCGCAGTTCGAATAGCAGGGCCTCTTCGTATTTGAGGTAGCGTTTCCCCTGCCTTATGTCTTCCCTATTCCTAGGAAAGTGAAGGCGGTATAGGGCCTCTTTCTTATCAAGCAGGCGGTATTTATGGCAAAACTCTTCAGGAACCAGGGTTTCGATCATACCGACTTTTTCGAAAGCCTTGGCGACGAGGTTTTGGAAGCTCTTCTGCTTGATGGGGTCGACGAGGTGATAGATAGGCCTTAGGGCTTCTTCCTTGCTGACTTCCCCTTTGGTGAGGTTAAGCATGGAAAGGACGTTCCTCTTTTTGTCATAGATGCCCGACAAAGTGTAGTTCTCGCCGGGTTTTAGGAAGGATCCTAGGTATGAGCGGTTCCAGGCCTCGACATTGAAAAAACCGCCGTTGGTGGCGTGGAAGGCAAAGCGGGTGCAGTCGCGGTGGGAAAAGCGGGCCACACGGACATTGCTGGCCAATTTGCCATAGATGACGATCCTTTCCTTATCCTCATAGTCGGCTTTAAAGGGGGTAAGGGAAAAATCCTCATAACGGTATGGGATATGCAAAATGGCATCCAGGTAGGACTCGACCTTCATTGAAGAAAGCGCCTCCCTAATGCGGGGGGAGGCGCTTAGTTTATCCACCTTATTCGGCTCCTACGAGGAAGGAATAGACGGGTTGCTCGCCGTCTCTGACATCCACCTCGATATCGGGGAACATGGAAGTGAGGGTTTCTTTGGCTTCGTTTCTTTCCTCGGGAGTGACATCCTCGCCGCAGATGACGGTCAGGACATAGATATCGCCTTTGGAAGTAAGCGACTTGCATAGTTCATAGAGGGCTTCCATCTTGTCGGCTACGCAGCTGACGATGGCTTTCTCTTCCTTCATGGCCATGTAGTGGCCCTTGGTGATGTGGACCCCTTCGATGTCGGTATCCTTGATGGCGTAGGTGATGGAGCCGGAGATGACCGACTTCAGGGCGCTCTTCATGGCGTCGAAGGTCTCGTCGTATTCGTTTTCGGGGCTGAACTGCATGCAGGCGGCAAAGCCCTGGACGATGGTCTTGGAAGGAACCACGCGGGCGGAGACTTCCCCTTCCGAAGAAACCTCGCAGGCCTGTGATGCGGCCATCACGATATTGGAGTTGTTGGGAAGGATGAAGATCTTCTTGGCGTGGGCTTTCTTGATGGCTTCGATGAAGTCCTGGGTGGAAGGATTCATGGTCTGCCCGCCGGAGACGAGGACATCGACCCCCAACTCTTTGAACATCTCGTCGATGCCCGAGCCGCTGGAGACGGCGATGATGGCGAATTCCTTCAAGGGGGTTTCGCCTTCTGAGGATTTCCTAGCGATGTTGCTATCCATGTCCGTGGCCGCAAAGCCGTGGGAGATGTTGTCGTGTTCCTCGGTCATGTTCTCAATGACGATGGTCACGAATTCGCCGTAGTTCTGGGCATAGTTGAGCATGGTACCGGGCGATAGGGTATGGACGTGGATCTTCACGATATCCCCGTCGCGGACCATGACGACCGAATTGCCGTGGGCATTCAGGAAGTTGGACATTCTCTTCTCGATGAAGGGGCGCTTGCCGTCTTCGGGTTTGCCAAGGCGGATGGTCATCTGGGTGCAGTAGCCGAATCCTTCTTCCTCGGCCGAGATCTTGGCCCCGGCATAGGGGGAGATAATGGGCGAGACGGCCCCGGGCATATCGGCCTCATTGCGGGGAATGAGGTTGCCATGGGCAGCTTCCCTCATGCCGCGGAAGATGGTGAGCAGTCCGGCACCGCCGGAGTCGACCACCCCTACTTCCTTGAGGATGGGAAGCAGCTCGGGGGTATGGTCAAGGGAACGGGAGGCTTCCTCGACGAGCATGTCGAAGAAGGCTTCGATGGTGGTGTCTTTCCTGATTCTTTCGGATACGGCCGCCGAGGATTCGCGGATGACGGTGAGGATGGTGCCCTCAACCGGCTTCGGGACGGCTTTGTAGGCCACGGTCGAACCGCTTAGGAAGGCCTTGGATAGGTCTTCGGTATTCAGGTTGTCCTTGCCTTCGATTCCCTGGGCGATGCCACGGAAGATCTGGCTGGTGATGACCCCGGAATTGCCGCGGGCTCCCATCAATAGGCCCGTCGAGAAGTTCGAGGCGATGATGGCGCAGGAACGATCGTTTTTCTGGGCGATCGACTTCACGCCGCTGGTGAGGGTCAGATTCATGTTCATCCCAGTATCTCCATCGGGAACCGGGAAAACGTTTAGTTGGTCGATTTCGGGATAATGGTTATAGAGATTGTTGGCACCCGAAACCAGGATTTCCTTGAGTTTCTGTCCGTCTATATTGCGCATTATTGGATTTCCTTGATATCTGCGACGAATACGTTCACCTTGCGGAAAGGCATTTGGAAGGTCCTCTCTAGGTCATAGCGGACCTTCTTTTGAACCTCGGAGGCCACTTCGGTGATCTTCACGCCGTAGGCCACATAGATGTAGAGGTCGACTTCATATCCGCCCTTCTTGGCACGCTGGCAATAGACGCCTTTGACAAAGTCGGTCTTCAACATCTCGTTGATGTTTTCCTTCAGGGTATTCTTGCTGGCCATTCCAACGACGCCATAGCAAACCAAAGCGGCCGCACCGGCAACTTGGGCGACGGCTTCGGAACTTACTTCTATGCCCCCATAGGGCGTGGATTTATCAATGGCCATTTCAATGAAGGGGAGTCTTGCCCCTGCACGCAATTATACTCATAGGCTTCGAGGTTTTGAAATAGCAACTGCTCCCCATAAGGGGAGGCCTAGGTAGACCCAAACACATTTCTCCCGCCAAAAACCCATTCCTTTTTCCAATAAAGGCTACAAAACAAAAATGCCAAAAAGGCTTGGCAAAATAAAATATAGGGACTGCGGGGTTAGGGCCGATCGGCGATGAAGTAGGGATAAGCGAGGGTAATGAGGGAATAGCCGACCAGAAACAAGGCCAGCAAGAGGATATCGGTGGAGTATTGGGTAAGTAACATCGCGATGATGAGGATGAAACCTAAGGCCGAAAGAAGGAAAAGGATTACCTCGACAATATATTCCTGGCGGCTTCTCTTTTCGAAAACATAGGCGAAAAAGCCCATGTAGCGGTTGCGGTTTTTCAAAAACAAAACGATTTCCGGGATATAGGTCAGCCAAGACAGTCCCATGACCAAATAGATGATCCAGTTGCCGAAATAGTCGGAATTGTTGATATCGCGCCCGAGGGCTAGATAAACCGATAGGATCAGCGAGGCAAGCGGGATGATGGCCAGTAGGCTTAGCCGAATGATATGGAAGATGAGGGTTTTGCTCATAGATGAATTCTATCCTCTATGGCTGCTTGGCCAAAGAAAAAGACACTGCCTTCATTGAGTTTTGGGCCTTTTGGGCGAATGAAGTCTACATATTGTTGTATATGAAGGAAATCACAAAACAAACACGGGGCATTTTTGGCGAAGACAAGGTCAAAAAAGTCCTCGACGCCATGATCAAAGATGGCGAAGAACAATACTATTTCGAAAACATCGTCCTCCCCATCGGGATAGAGAGGACGACCCAAATCGATTTCGTCCTACTTAGGCCGAATGGGTTATTTTGCATCGAATGCAAAAACTATAGCGGTTTCCTCTTCGGGCGGGCCGCCGGAGATGAATGGACGCTATGTAACAACGCGATGCGCCAGAAGGTGCCGAATGCCTTGAAGCAGAATAACCTCCACATCTATGGATTGGGAAGATTGCTGAAGGAGAGGACCTATATCAATTCCTTGGTGGTCATGGTGCAGAACAATAGCAAGAGGGTCGAAGCCCATAATGTAATAGACCTGAATAATCTTCGGGATTACCTGGTGAATTTCGATAACGATTGCGCCATCCCGAAAGAAACCATGGAGCAATTGCTAAAGGAACTTGGGGCCTGCCCCAAGGGGAGCATAGAGGAAAAGCAGCACGCCCAGAAGGTCAAAACCCGGCGGGAGCTGATCGCTAGGAAGATCTGCCCGGTCTGCGGGGGCCGCCTCATAGAAAGGAAGGGCAAGGGTTATCTATTCTATGGTTGCCGCAACTTCCCGATGTGTACCTTTATCTCAAGGATCAGACCTTTGACTGAGGAGGAAAATAAGGAGTACCTGATGCACTATGGTAGGAAAAAATCCCGATAGAATCGGGAGTTTTTCTAGTTTTGATATTGGATTTTAGGGCCTATAAAAGAAAAAGCCCGGCGGCGCGCTATCTTAACCCCTGAGGGCTATTTTCGCCACTGCGGTGCTTAACTTCTGGGTTCGGGATGGAGGCCAGGTGTGTCCACCGCGCCATCGCCACCAGACTTTTTCTTCCCGCTGTTCCTTGAAAACCGGATACTCATTTCGCTCTTTCTACTAGCAGCCAATTGATCGTCTTTTTTATTTTTTGAAATTAAGTCCTCGGGCTATTAGTATCGGTCAGCTGAACACATTGCTGTGCGTACACTTCCGACCTATCAACCCCCTAACATTGGGGGGCCCTTACTTCTTACGAATGGGAAGTCTCATCTTAGGAACAGCTTCACGCTTAGATGCTTTCAGCGTTTATCTGGTCCGGAGGTAGCTACTCGGCCATGCCGCTGGCGCGACAACCGATAGACCAGTGCTCCGTTAATCCCGGTCCTCTCGTACTAGGGACTAGCTCCTTCAAACTTCCTACGCCCACGACAGATAGGGACCAAACTGTCTCACGACGTTTTGAACCCAGCTCGCGTACCACTTTAATTGGCGAACAGCCAAACCCTTGGAAGGTACTTCCCCTCCAGGATGTGATGGGCCGACATCGAG
>CASGDR010000004.1 GCA_949300345.1 uncultured bacterium | reverse complement strand
CATCCCTTCCTCCGTGACCTGCGTCGGCAACCAGGCCTTCCAAGACTGCTTCTCCCTCACCTCCGTGACCTTCGGCGAAGGCTCGCAGCTGAAATCCATCGGCTCCTATGCCTTCTGCAGATGCTCCTCCCTCACGTCCATAGTCATCCCTTCCTCCGTTACCTCCATCGGCTCCTGTGCCTTCGAAGGCTGCACCTCCCTCACGTCCATCGTCATCCCTTCCTCCGTTACCTCCATTGGCGACTATGCCTTCTACAACTGCTCCCTGACCATCTACTGCGAGGCGGCATCCAAGCCTGACGGATGGGAATATTATTGGAACGACGACAGGCCTGTCTATTGGGCTGGTGAGTGGACCTATGTCGACGGGGTGCCTACCCCAAATGCATAAAGGACATCTATTACGATCTGTTAGGATTGGCCAAGCCGACGCTTGGCCTTTTCTTACGGCATTGGCTTGTGGGTATCGGCTTCCCTGGACCGTTCCGGTTTTGAATGTGGCAATCCCTTCCTGCGTACCCGTATCGAAAACCCCGCAATTTTGTATCGGACTATGAAAAAGCCGCATTTGTACGTGCTTTTTATATGACTTAGGATCCAATGGGAAAACCGTGCAGATTATGGTCCTATATGCTTCACTGCAAATGGGTACGTCGAGTCCGCCAAAGGCAGTTGGGAGTCCGAGGCTGCTCCGAGGACTTTTATATTGACGTTGCCTACGTAGTGGCCTGCAGTGGCCGGTAGCACCTCTTCTTGCTCTTATTTGTCCGAGTTTTCATAAACATCAACCTAAATGGTTGGTATATTTATGTAGTTATGCACCTAGTCCTGCTTCTTGACGGAAAAATCACCATGATCGTCGTCGGGGTCCTGATCGGTCTCGTAGTCCTCTTTCTAATCGGCTTGCTAGCCTATTTCCTCATCTTCAAAAACAAGCGGCTCCGCAAGTCGCTGGAGGTGCTTGAGGAAAGATACCACCGCTCGCACAGCCTGCTCTTTGGTCCCTGCAAGCAATACATCAACCGCCTTGAGGCCATCTCGGCCATGAACCTGACCTATGTCGATGAGCATACCCAGTGGAAAAGGAAATTCAATTCCATCAGGGATTCCTCCGATGCCCAGGCCTCTTTCTCGATATCCAATCTGAAGGAATACCTCGAAGAGAGGCGCTACAAGGAATACAAAGAAGCCCTAAGCGGCTGCCGGCGCGACGTGGAAATCTTCGAGAAGGAAGTCGATGAGCTTAACCGTTCGCTGGGGGATAAGTTCCGTCCGGAAGACGAATGCAAGTCCTTGCTGCTGGCCTTAAAGGACAAGGCCAGGGCCCTGAAGGCCCAGTACCTGGCTAGGGAAGGGGACCTCGAACTGGTGGAGGAAAGCTTCCAGCTGCTTTATCAGAACCTCGAGGGTTCCTTGAAGGAGGCCAACGAACTCATCGACGATGCCAAGCATTCCGATGCCAAGATATTGCTAGAGGCTACCGTTAGCAAGGTCCTCAAGGCCTTGGAAACCGCCTTGGTTGATCTACCCAACATCTGCATTTCATTGACCCGCTTGCTGCCCGATAAGACCAATGAGCTCGAGGGCCGCTACATGGATCTCATCTCCAAGGGCTATCCTTTGGGGCATCTGCTGGCCAAGGACGAGCCGGTCAAGATCCGGGAGAAGACCCTGCAGCTGCAGGAGCGGACCAGAAGGTTCGAACTAAAGGGGGTCAAGAAGGAATCCGACGAACTGCTCAACCGCATCGAATCGCTGTTTGAGAAGTTCGATCGGGAAGCCCAGTCGCGCCAGAAGTTCGAAGAGACCATCGACATGGCTTATAAGGAAAACGGCTATGTCACTTCCAAGAACGTCGATTTGGTCAGCGCCTTCCCTTCGATGAAGGAAATCTATGTCATCGATGGTACCCACCAGGAGGCCTTCGACCATATTGCCGAGCTGGTCAATGATTCCAGTTCCACCAAGAGGATCCTGGATACCTACCTCCATAGCGCCGCCAAGCAACCCTTCTCGGTATTGCTAGACAAGGCCGAATCATTGCTCAACCAGTCCAAGGAAGCCCACCAGGGCATCGATGCCTTCTATGAATATCTCCTCGACCTCAAATCCGGGGCCGAGACCTGCTACAAGGCTTTGCCTTCCTATTTCGGGCGGCTCAACAATTCCAGGGTCTGCCTGAGGCAGATGAATATCGCTGGCCTATACCGCAAATATTTGCCCCGCTACCAGGAGTGCTTTGCTTTGATCGATAGCCTCAACGGCGTTCTTTCCACCCGTCCGATCGACGTGGCCGAGGGCTTGGCCATCTTGGCCCAGCTGCAGGAGAAATCCGATGCCCTCATCAACGAGGTCGATGAGCTCGACGAGCAACGCCTCCAGTCGGAGAAGGCCATCGTCAGCGCCAACCGCCAGAGGCTGAGCTTTGCCGAAACCCACTCCTTGCTGCTTCAGGCCGAGGGCTTCTACCATAGCGGGGATTTCGCCCGGGCGGAGGCCTCTGCCAAGCAAGCCAAGGCAGCGGCCCTCATCAGTATCGAGAAATGATCTATTTCGACCACGCCGCGACCGGGCCGATCAGCCCGAAGGCCCTCGAGGCTTTCAACTTGGCCAATGGCCATTTTGCCAATCCCGAGTCCTTGCATAAGGCCGGCTATGAAGCCAAGAACTACCTGGAAAGGACCAGGGAAGCCACCCTTGCCCTTTTGGGACTATCTTCCAGCCACCGGCTCATCTTTGCCTCCGGGGCTACCGAAGCCAATAACCTAGCGATTAGGGGAATCCTGCAGGGATATCCTAGCCGCGGACATAAGATACTGACCTCCAAACTCGAGCACCCTTCCGTCCTCAATGTGATGGAATACCTTGATAGGAACAAGCTCGCAAAGGTGGTATATCTTAGCCCCGATGAAGACGGTAGCATTTCCCCTGAAGAGGTAGCTAGGCATATGGACGATGAGGTTTTGCTCGTCTCTATCATGGCCGTCAATAACGAAACCGGGGCCTTAAGCGATATCGAGGGGATCGCTAGGGCCGTGAAGAAGTATCCTAAGGCCATCTTCCATACGGACGCTACGCAGGCGCTAGGGAAGATTCCCCTTAAGCTTGATGAGGTCGATCTTATCAGCTACTCCTCCCATAAGTTCGGAGGGCCCAAGGGCACGGGCGGATTGTTTGTTAGAAAAGGGATCCTACTTTCCAATATCCTCTATGGCGGGGACCAGGAAGAGGGGACTAGGCCCGGGACCGAGTCCTATCCTCTAGCGGTATCTTCCTATATCGCCTTGGAAGAGGAAGTAAGGTCCATCAGGGAAAACCATGAGCGGGCCGATAGGATAAGGCGGCTTCTTCTGGATTGGGTGGATGGCTCTAAGGAGACTACTTCCAACTCCACTCTGAAGGGCTCGCCCTATATCCTTAATTTCTCCTTGAAGCACAAGAAGGCTTCGGTCATCGTGGAGGCCTTATCGAACAAATCCGTCTATGTCTCCTCGGTATCGGCCTGCTCGAGCAAGCATAGCCCCTATAGCCATGTGTTGAAAGAGATGGGCAAAAGCCAAGGGGACTATGAGAATTCCATCCGCCTCTCCTTTGGTCAATCATCCACCTTGGATGAGGCAAGGGAATTCATCAGGATCATCGAAGGCATCTTCAAGGAGGTGAAGGACCGTGGCCAGTAAGCTACTAGTGGTCCACTTCGGGGAGCTATCCACGAAGGGGGACAACAAAAAGCAATTCATCGATTGCCTATATCGGAATATTTCCCATGCCCTTAAGGAGTATGGGCCTAGTATCAAAAAGACCTATGACCACATTTATATCCATCTCGAAGATAGGGTCGATGAGATCCTATCCAGGCTTAAGGAGATTCCCGGGATCCAGAGGATTTCCCTCTCCGAAGAAGTGGAGAAGGATATCGATAGGATCAAGGAGAAGTGCTCGGAGATACTAAACCGCGAAAAGCCCATTAGCTGGAAGGCCAAGGTCAAGCGGGCCGATAAGAAGTTCGGGACCTCTTCGATGCAGTTGGCCCAGGAAATCGGAGCCTATTGCCTTAGCCACGGCGCCCCCAAGGTCGATGTCCATGGGCCCCAGATGCCCCTAAGCATCGAGATACGCATTGACGGGGCCTATATCTCCTATAAGGAATATCCTGGCGCCGGCGGCTATCCCTTAGGGATGAACGGCAAGGTGCTTACCCTCTTATCCGGGGGCATCGATTCGCCCGTGGCCGCTTATCTATTGATCAGAAGGGGACTACTCATCGAATGCCTGCATTTTGCCTCGCCCCCCTATACCTCCGAGGCTGTCATCGATAAGCTTAGCGACATCATCGAACTCCTCAATGTCTATCAGGCCAAGATCAAGCTGCATGTGGTGCCTTTTACCAAACTGCAGGAGGCCATCTATGAGCATGTGGCCGAGCCTTATTGCATCACCGTAATGAGAAGGATGATGCTTAGGATTGCCGAGAAGGCGGCGAGGAAATTCGGCTGCGCCGCCATCGCCACCGGGGAATCGGTGGGGCAGGTAGCCAGCCAGACCTTGGAATCCATGCTTTGCATCAATGAGGTCACCAGCTACCCTATCCTCCGTCCCTTGGCGGTCACCGATAAGCTAGACATCATCATTACCGCCAAGAAAATCGGGACCTACGATATATCCATCCGTCCCTATGAGGACTGCTGCACCATCTTTGCCCCCAAGGCCCCCAAGACCAAGCCCAAGAGCCGGGAAGCCGCCTACTATGAGTCGAAGTTCGATTTCATGAGCCTCATAGACAAAGCGGTGGAAGGCATCAAGGATATCGATATAATTCCTAGTGAATCCAATAGATTGTTCTAAAAAAGGAGAAGAATAATGGAAAAAGGAAAGACTGCCCTCATCGTCGTCGACATGCTCAACGACTTCGTGACCGGGGCCCTTAAATGCGAGCGGGGACTTGCCATCGTCCCGATCACCAAGAAGCTGGTGGAAGGCTGCCGCAAGGCCGGCGTGCCCGTCATCTTCGCCAATGACTCCCACATCAAAGGCGTGGACCATGAGCTGAAGCTTTGGGGCGAGCATGCCATCAAAGGCACTCCCGGAGCCCAGGTCATCCCCGAACTCGAACCCAAGGAATCCGACTACATCATCGAGAAGCGCCGCTACTCCGGCTTCTTCCATACCGACCTTGACCTCCTTCTTACCGAACTCGGGGTCAAGACCTGCATCATGTGCGGACTGCATGCCCATATGTGCGTCCGCCACACCTCGGCCGATGCCTATCAGCTGGGCTATGAAGTCGTCGTGGCCAAGGACGCTACCGATTCCTTTACCAAGGAAGACTACGAAATCGGCATCAAGTACCTGCATGATGTCTATGGGGCAGAGATCCTCTCGACTGAGGAAATACTTGATAGACTAGCCTGATTGCCTACTTCGCCCAACCTATGTGAGGTTGGGCTTTTTTCATATAAAAACCCTCATTGATATGGGGTATCAAAGAGGTAGGTAACAAAGCTGTGTCATCAAAGAGATATAACCAGTTGATTGATATAGATAAATTAAAAGCAGGTCATCGAATATATCCTGTTTTACCGATTGTTTTCATCTACCAAACGGTAGGGGATCACTTGGAAAAATGCTCTTTCGAGCGGTCGCTGACGGCTTTGGAGAGCTCCTCGACATCCACCCGTCCTAGCAAGAGGACCAGTTCGGCTAAATAGCCCGCCATGGTGGAGTCGCTTAGCCTAGCGAAATCCTCTATGCCCAGTACCATAGAAGTTCCGTCCTTGAGAATGGCCTTGAAGGGTTTCTCTGACCTATTCAGATCGAAGTCTATTTCGCTTATGGGGGCTAGGTTGAGTTTCTTGGCCCCGTACTCGGCCATATCGAAGACGATGAGGACGGCTTTATTTAGATTATCCTGCCTTCTAGCTTCGCGTTTCTTTCTTCTTTCCTGCTTGTCCATTGGCTTGATTATAAATCAAAGGCTTACCGATGATGTCCATGAACAATGGTGTGCCTTGGTACATGGAGATCGAATGGTTTCATCGAAATGAAAAAGGACCGCCTTGTGAGGTGAGCCCCAAATGTTGGACAAGCCAACAGGAGGGGCTTTTCTCATATGAGGTACACGAAGGAATTCAAATTAGAATGCATTAGAAAGTATAAAGCGGGTGAGCGCATCGATGACCCAGGGGGGTGCAGACATAAGA
>CASGDR010000003.1 GCA_949300345.1 uncultured bacterium | reverse complement strand
GATTGCCCAGAAGGCCTTGGCCGAGGAGATGGTATCCACCATCCATGGGCCAGAGGCTTTAAAAGAAGCCCTGAAGATCACCCAGGCCTTCTTCCTAGGCAATGTCAAAGACCTCAGCGCCGAGGAAATCGAAGACGTCCTGTCTTCGGTCAAGAAGGAAGTGGAAGAAGGGATCGATATCCTTAGCCTATTAGTCACATTGGGCGCGGCTTCCTCAAAGACCGAAGCTAGGACCTTCGTAAAGCAAAACGGGGTCTCGGTCAACGGGGAAAAGGTCAGTGATCCTAGCGCGGTCTACACCGAGGAAAACGCCCTGCACGGGAAGTACCTCATCCTTAAGCGCGGCAAGAAGAACAACTACCTCGGAATATTGAAGTAGTTCATTAAATTAACCCTGTTAAGGCTTCCGGCTTCGGGAGCCTTTTCTTTGACCCAAATAGAGGAAAATTTATCCAACAAAACTATAGGCAAATGTCTATTATCTAGCGATTATCATACAAAATCTTCGAGGCTGATTTCTGGCCCTTCCTAAGGAAAAGCCTAGGAAAAAAGGCATTTTGGGGATATTTGTCTAAAATTGCACAATGCGACACGCTGTCCAACTTGCAAAAAGCTTGTTGCAAATGACTTTCTCTTTAGTAAAATCGCCTTCAGCCCAAAGGAAAAGGTCCCCTTAAGGGGAGGCCAAGCGGGCAAAAAACCAAAGGGGCTTGGTCCCTAGCTACAATGAAATTGAATTCCTCTAGGAAGAATATAGAAAACGAATACCTAAGGGTGGATATGGAAAACGAACCCGTCACCCAGGTTTTCGATTGCGTCTACGCCCTAAGCTGGAATGAGGCTACCTCAGTCAGCTTCTTCTATGATGAGATTGCCCAGCTAGGGGTCTTTAAGCCCAAGAACAGCTTCTTCAGAAGGACCAAGACCACCGATATGGGCGGTCCTAGGCACATGGCTACGACCACCAGGGTCATCCTCTATGCCGGGGTCTTTGCCCTCTCCATCGGATGCGGGGTGCCCCTTGGCATGGTGCTGGCCGACTTCTTCGCCGCTAAGCCCGCCGGGGACTACTCCGGCTTATCGATTTCCACCAACCGGGCCAGTCAGGAGCTGATGGGTCGCTATGAAAGCGCCATAAGTAGCAACGTCGATTTCTCCGACGGGGGCTTCTCGGTCATGGAAGTAATGCGGATCGCCGCCACCAACTTCATGGACGAAGAGACCACCTCCTGGATGTGCAATGGCTCGGCTACCGCCTCCATTCTCAACCAGACCATCCGCTCCGTCGGCTTCAAGAAGGGCGGGGAGCTCTTCAGCGAATCGCTTTCCTACTCCTCGTTGGTCCAGGCCGGCCTTCGCTCCTACCAAAAGGGAAGCGAGGTCACCTATTACAAGGCCTCTTCGGTCAATTCCGAAGCCACCGAGGGCAGTTTTTCAGGCACCGGGAATACGCTTAGCACCGAGGGGTATGCCGATATCTACGGCTATGATCTCAGCCAATTCTCCAATTACTACTTCGGGGAATACACCATGGCCCTTGAGGATGGCTCGACTGCTTTATATTGCTCGGTCATCTCCGAGAAGACCTCCAGCGAAGATAACGAAAGGCTATCCTCCATCACCAGGAACGAAGAGGGCTATGAGGTCTATGTCCGGCTCGATACCCTAGGCGGGGTCGCCAACTACGCTACTCAGATGCTCAACCTCTCCGAGCTGGACCAGCTGCCTTCCTTCAATTACTGCCACCTTACCTACCAATTAGACGAGAAACTCAATCCTCTTTCCGTGCATATCGATGAGCAATATAACGCCAAGAAGGGGGCCAACGCGGTGACTACCACCTCGATGGACATCATCTACAAGATGGGCACTTCCCCCGATATCCCCGAACTTGATAGTCCTGTGGACTATGGAGGCTCATTATGAAGATGTGGGCCAAGATGCTAGGGCTATTCATGAGCGGGCTTTCGGCCACCGCCGGGCTCACTTATTTCCTATCCTCTTCCAGTGCCCCCGATAGCAGCGGCAAGACCCCGGTTACCCCGACGGTCTTAAGCGATGCCGATAAGTTCATCGCCCAGTTGGCCTCCATGAAGGTCTTGGAAGGCAATTTCCGCCTCAGGGTCGCTTCCTCTTCGGTGGGCTGCAACCTCTATGGGGATACTTTCCGCCTATTGATGCCCTCTTTGGAAGATATTGCCCTAGAAGCCGAGGGTTCCTTCGTAGGGGCAGGGGTAGCCAGCCTTCCCTACCGCATCAACTATAGCGCCGGTTCCTTCTATGCCTCCGTCGACGTCTTCAAGTGGACGCTTGATAGCACCTTGTTCGACGCCATCGGCGACTTTGTGGAATTCTTCGGGATCAGAAGCCCGGAATTCACCATCCCCGATGAGATCATCGATGTCATTACCTCGGCCATGCTCGGCTGGGTCAATGACATGACCGTGGAGAAAAACGTGGGCCGCATCGACTATACCTTGGCCGTCCCCTTCGTGAAGGTGGTCATGTATAGCGACCTTGACTATAACTTCACGGGTTTGGAACTTATGCCTTATGACATCGGGGACTTTTCCATTTCCTTTAACTTCGATGTCACCAAGTTCTCCACCGTGATCGAAGATGAAGAGCCGATTGAAGAGCCCGAGGATGCCGAGTCCTACGTGGATATGACCAAGGGCCCGGGTTTGCTTAATCTGGTCAAATCCTCCCAGGGTAGCCTTACCACCGACCAGGGCATTTCCTTTGATATAGAAGCATCTAGGCTAAACGAGCAAAACGAGGCGGTAGGCGAAGCCTCCTCCGCTAGTGGGACCATCGCCTATGATTCTTCCTTCTCCAATGTCTTGGCTAGGCTATCCCCCGATGGTAGCGATTCTTCCTATGACCTGCAGGCCAAGGCGGTAGAGGAGGGGATCGACTATTACGCCCAGGTCAGTGGCGGGGAGGATACCTCGATTAGGCTCAAGGGCAATTTGGCCCCGGAAATCAATATCGATGATAGCGATCTAGCCAACTCGGTGGACTTGTCCGCGGTGATTAGTAGCCTCACCGATTTCCTTAACGGCGGGGGCGTGGGCTCCTATGTCCTAGGGGCCTTGGAGCATCTGGGCCTAGACGGGGTTTTGCCTAGCATTGCCACCTTAATCAGCGATTCGACTTTGCACTATGCCCTGAACTGGGAGATTTTCTCCTTCTTAGCCACCCACCCACTAAATGGCATCGATATCTCCGACGGGCATCTCAATTTCTATTTGAACAACAACCTCCTAGGCATCGATGACGGGGGTTCCTTCTTGGTCCATTTGGATTGGACGAGCGACTATGGCCTTAGCCTATCTTTAGAAGAGGTCAAGATCGCCGGCTATGAGCTTGAGCTGAGCCTACATAACAGCATCGTTAGCGAGTTCGAAGAGCTCACCGACCTCGAAAATCTGGCTTCCACCGAGCCCGATAGCTTCCTAGATTGCGATCCCTTGACCTCGATTTCCGACCAGTTCCTCGGTAGCATCGGACTGGATTACACCCTTGGGCTAAAAGCCGTCCTTGAAGAGCAAAGCCAAACGGCCGACGGTAGCCTGGAGGATTATCAGCTTAGTATCGATATGTCCGGCGACATCGATGTCAAATGGGACGAGGGCATCTCCTTTTACCTAGGCGGTTCGCTCAAGGATAGCCTTAATAAGACCCATAGCCTTTCGGCCTATCTATCCGGGGATTCGATCCAGGCGGGACGGGCCTTGATGCGCTATAGCAGCGATAGTGGCCTATTTGCTTCCTCTAGCGATGAGCAGGGCAATACCACCTACGGGGGCTTGGGCCTGACCGATAAGGTAGAGCACCTCGGGGAGATGTTCGAAACCCTATCCAGCCGTAGCAACGGCTCCGTCAAGGCCATGACCGGGGTCCTTGGGAAAATCAGCAATAGGATCGATTACTTCATCGGCCTGATCGGTGAAGATGCCACCAAGTGCAACTATGAGGCATTATTTGCCCAGGAATACGTTAGGGGAGTCACTACGACCTCCGATTCCATCATCCTTACTTTGAGTAAGGAATTCCTAGCTAGCCAAGGGGATATCAAGCTCACCTTGTCCCTTGATGAAAATGGCATCTCTTCCTTTTCTATCTCCGACTGCGTCCTATATGCGGAAGGGGAACTGGATAAGGACGGCAATCCCGGCCCCGGGTCCTCTTTGGAATTGTCCTTCAGCGCCAAGGTCAGGGATTATGAGCCGGAGAACAAACTCGTCGATGATGGGACCTATCTCAATCTCGAATACCTCGACCTAGAGCAGTTCCTCGGGCTCAGGGACTTCAACTTCAAGCTCAGCGGCTCCTTTGCCAACAAGGATACCGGCAAGGTGGATTCCACCATGTCGGGCTATATCGAAGGCGATCTGGAATCCGGCCTCTTCTATGGGAGCATGGATATCGCTTCCACCGATAGCGGCTATAACGACATGCCCATCAACCATAACTTCGTCTTCGATAAGCCCGAAGGGGACAATATCCTCTTCAACTACACCGAGACCATCAATGGCACCGTCCATAGTCCCATGAAGGGTTTCTTCAATGCCTCGGCTTCAGAGGGGGTATCCGAGCTTCTTTCTTCCATCATTTCCGCGGGCGATGACGATAGGTTCTTACAGTACTTCGAACTCTTCTTCGCCGGGCAGGAGCCTTGGATCATGAAGCTCTTCCCGCTTCTTAACGGGATCATAAGCGGGCAGGCCCTCGCCTCCGACTATGCCGAGTTCCTAGATAGCCTCTTCACCTCCTCTAGCGATGGCTCTTCCATCATCAAGAACCTCTCCTTCAAAGACGGGGTCCTCTCTTTAAGCGTGGATAAGAACTTCATGTCTACGCTTGAGGATCTTGAGGTGGAAGTAGGGCTAAGGGATTCCACCGTCCTTAAAGAGGGGGTCTCCCCCAGCGGTTTCACCGTTACCTACATTCAACTAGACAATATCTCCATGAACGGGAATCTAGGCACCATATTGATGGAAAACCAGTCCTTGGACGGCTCCTATGAATTCGATCCCTCCGCCCATCCCTTAAGCGTGGATTCTTCCTATTTCGATCTTACATCCGCGCCGGATTTACTGGGATATCTGATGAAGACCGCCAACTGCGACTATTTCCGTATCTCCGGCGATTTGGCCCTGAATCTGACCGCCATCTCCTTCATACCGATCAACTGGACGGGGATCAAGGTCGACGCCAGCATCTGGATCGACGAAAACGAAAAGGTCTATGCCTATATCAAAATCACCAATATCCCTTCGGTCGCTGGGGTCAATCAGGTCGCCACCGGTTCGGATGAAAAGACCTCCGAAATCTTCTATGACTCCACCCAGTCCGACGTGCTAGGTGGCACCATCTACCTCCATAACGAGGAACCTTACCCGTATTGGCTCTTAGCAACCAGATACCACAATAGGTACGCCAAGATCACCGCCGGGGAGTTCGCCGAGAACGCGATGTTCTACCTTTGCAAATTCATCCTCAATTTCAACGACCTCATCTATGGGGCAATCACCGATGCGATCGATACCCACGCGGTGAGGGAGGAGCCCATCTGCTATTCGGAAATCCTCACTTCCTGGTCCTATGATGAGGCCAATGAGTCCTGGACCATCGGGCTCAATTTCCCCGACCTTACCAATAACGAGGACTGTAAGAGCCTGAGCATTACCCTCGGCTCGAGCAGCCATGACATCATCGATAGGCTGAGCGTGACCTTGTATGTCAATGTGTCCGATGCCTTGGAGGTCACCCTTAGCGTGGACGCTACCATGAGCGTCGGTAGCTATGAGCAGGCCATCGGTTCCACCGCCTATTCGAGGTTCAACACCTATCTAAACGGTTCCTACGGACGCAGCATGTCCTATACGACGGCGCCCGACTACGTCAGCGAAGAGCTGAAGAGTTCCAATCTCTAGCTAGAGGATATCCAAAATAAGGCCCTAGGGCCCTTTTTGATTATCTAGGGGATGTCCTATCTTTCCCAAATAGGTAGCCCTGTTTGGCTAGATGCCTGGGATTGGTCCTTTATTGGGATCAAATACAGGTAGGGGCAAAAGAAAACCCCCCGAGGGGGGGTGATCTTGCTATGGGCTAGATTAGAGCTTGCGGTTGTAGAACTCGATGATCTGGCTTTCGGCGATGTCCTTGGGCAATTCGTTGCGTTCCGGGAAGCGGGTGTAGGTACCCTTGTACTTCTCCAGATCGACGGTGACATAGCCCGGGACGGTACGGTTGCCGTCAAGGGATTCTTTGATGCACTTGAGGGGGCTATCTTCCTTCAGAGCGATCACGTCTCCGATGGAGCAGATGTAGCTGGGGATATCCACCTTCTTGCCGTTGACGGTGATATGGCCGTGGTTGACGAGCTGGCGGGCGGCGGCACGGGTACGGGCGAAGCCGATGCGATAGACCAGATTGTCCAGGCGGCTCTCCAGTAACCTGAAGAAGGCAAGGCCGGTAACGGTATCCTTATCCTTCTTGGCTAGTAGGAAGAGGCGGCGGAACTGTCTTTCGTTGACGCCATAGAGATGGCGGAGCTTCTGCTTTTCGAGCAACTGGGCCCCGTATTCGGAGCTCTTGCGCTTGCGGTCGCTGCCGTGCTGGCCCGGTCCGTATTCGCGCTTCTTGAGTTCCTTGCCGGTTTCTAGGACCGAAAAGTGAAGGCGGCGCGAACGCTTCCAGGTTGAGCCGGTGTACTTCGACATGTTGTTTCTCCTTTCCTTGCGCTAGCAAAGACGGGGTCGCCCCTAATCCCCGGGTGTCGCCTCTTCGGCCCTGCAGTAAGGGCTTACTCTACTATCGTGGCGACGTCAGGCGGGACCATGGCGGCCTGCTGCTTACGCAACGGCAATTATACCCATGATTGCCTGCCAATCAAGTAGGAGTTGCTGCCCCTATGGGGCAAAGCGATGGAAGACAGGGGCTGAGGGCCCCTAGACTTTACGAAGAGGCCCAACGGTGTCAAGCCTTGGCCAAGCCGCTTTCTATGGCTGCGAGAAGCTTGCGGAGATTTCCATCCCAAATGGCATCGCTTCCATTCCCGATTCCCAGCTTGAGGGCTGTAGTGGCCTTGATAGCCTAACCATCCCCAATAGCGTCACCGCGATCGGGGAGCGGGCCTTCTATGGATATGGCAAACTCGAGGCCATCGCTTTGCCGGAAGGGCTAACTAGTATCAGGGTCAACGCCTTCCTCAACTGCCTATCCCTATCTAGCATCGATTTGCCTAGCACTTTGCTTAGCATATCCGCCTATGCCTTCCTTGGCTGCGACGGATTGAGCCAGCTTGTGATCCCAAGCAGTGTTACGAGCGTCGGCTACGGGGCCTTCGACTCGGTAGCGGGGATATACTGCGAAGCCGCCTCCGCCCCCGCCGGATTCATCCAAGGCTGGGATAGCGGTACCACGATCTATTGGTATTCGGAGAGCCAATCTGCTTCCTCCGGGAACTATTGGCACTACGAAGATGGGCAGCCTATTGTCTGGGTAATATAGGCCTAAGTCTCATCCATCTGCTCTTCTTGGGTTGTCCTGGCTTTTTGTATGTAGGGGTGCTGCCTTAGCGCGCCCCCTCATCGGTTCGAAGGGCGCTTATGTATCGGAAATCCGCTTTTCAGCCAAGGTATATGGAACTGCCTTCTACAGCCATTAAGACAATACATGCGAGCTGCCTAATGATAGCAACGGATACCTTGATAAGGCGTGAAAGGGATTTCGCGTCGATCTAGGTAGTGGTTTTATCGCAAAACCCGGCAAAAGTAGGGCAAATTGGTCCTTTTATAGGCGCAGCGGCTTTCCTTTATATCCCAGATTTTTGCAAAGCTAAGATATTACTCGCGTGCACTTTCACCGCAAAGAAGCGACTTTCACTACTATTTGCAAATCAATGCGAAATAATTTTCTCGGAGGGCAGATTGATAGATGAAATTCCAGGATAACCTCAAGCGCCTAAGAACCGAAAAGGGGATTACGCAGCAGAAGCTGGCCGATGCCATCCATGTTTCCCGTACCCTGATCACCAAATACGAATCGGGCGCGGCTAGGCCCAGTAAGGAAAACATCGAAAAACTGTCCCAGTATCTAGGAGTCTCGCAAGACGAACTCCTCGGCAATGAAGATACCGTCGCCATGACCTTGGAAAGCGCACAGAAATGGAGCACCCTAAGGCTTGTTTACCGAATCGTAGCCCTCCTATTGCCTATCGTTTTGCTATTGGTTCTTACTCTGCCCATAGTCCGGGTTGCCTACTATGGGCAATGCAGCCCCTGCCCCCAGGGGGAAAATTGCACTTGCCCCTTGCTATACGCCTACATTGCCTTTTTGTCTTCCAATGGTTCTTTATGGGCACTTTACCCCCTGACCATCACGGTAGCAGTCTTTTCCTGCATCTCGGTCATATTGATGGCAGTGGTTTTCCTCTCTATCAAAGACCGGGCCAAATCAATCTTGTCGAACATAAACATCGCCCTTTTCATCCTCGAATTCCTGGCCCTGCTTTTCCTCCTTCACTTTGTGGCCGTCAGCAATGTGACTGACTTCTTTGCCAATGTCTACGACTATTAGCGATTTCTCTATTTTGATTGCCTTTTATGAAATGGCCGCAGCGATATTTCCTTGCTGAGGAACCATCTTTGTCTTTTGTCTTCAGGCGCATGAAGCAATAGAAGACCATCGTAGGCAAGGCCTTGCTTCATCAAAACCCTAATGGGATGTTGCTTTGTCTTGTCTTACATGGATCAGGCGGGATGGGAATAGCTAGAGGCCTCGCTCAGGAGGGGTATGGCTTACCCGTGCAAGTCATAGTTTCTGCTTTTCCACCAAATGAGAAATCTATCTATGATTTGCAAGTTTTTTCATGGATTGCCGGCCTTTCATTGCATCTTAATGAGATTTTTTACAGCATGTCTGCTTCGCGCTTCACTCGTGCGCGGGCACGCGTTAGATAGCGTTCTTACTTCCCGTTGACCGACCTCTCCGGCCTTCCGAATGATAATTCCCTCTGGAGGCCGGTTTTTTGCCCGTTTTGGCCGCCCCGTGCTATGATGGGGGTGCTCAAAGCGGGCGAAAAGGCGCGCTCGAAAAGGCGGGAACTTCGCATTTCGCAAAAAGGATGCGCTTAAGTTCCCGGTCCCGACAGGGGAGCCGGCTGCGATCGGCCCGGCCATCGACCGCCTACTTCCCTATGAGCCTGATGGAAAGGTTGACCTCGTCTCTTGGAATGGGTTTGAAGCCAAGCTTGTCCATCTTTTCTTTTCCTAGGTAGATCAGCCCCGCCTCGTACGGCGTGTGGCCGTTGAGCGACACCCTGGGAACCGAGTTGATGTGGTTTGCAAGGAGGTCTGCGTCCTTCTGGGTGATGCCGGCGAACGACGTCCCCTTGGGCAGGACGTAGCGGATGAACTCGTGGTTCCTCTCTATGCCGCCCTTCTGCCATGAGCAGTTGGGGTCGCAGTAGAAGAGGGAAGCCTCCTTCTCGCCGGTGAGGTGCGAGAACTCGATCGACTCGGGGTCGTCGAATTCCGTCCCGTTGTCCGTGAGGATGACCGGGAAGGCCGAGGCGAAGTCCTCCCCCAGCGCGTCCCTGAGGCATATGAACGCCTGGGTGACGTATTTGGACTTCCTGTAGGGGAGCATGATGATCTTCATGAGGTTCGGCTTCCTCCAGAACAGGGTCAGCATGCAGGCGCCGCCCTTGCCGCCGTCGGTGCCGATTACGGTGTCCATCTCGACGACCTCGGTGTCCGGGTTCTGCTCGACGTGGTCCTTGAAATCCTCGTAGAACCTGCCGACCCTGACCTTGGGGTTCCTCACGGCGCGGGAATGGTCGCATTCCTTCTTCACGCGGTAGCGGACCTTCCTGGCGAGGTCGATGTTCCTGACGGCGAGGACGCCGCAGTCGATGTAGCGGTAGAACGTCGATTTGCAGAACGGGAGCTTGTCCGGGTGGTTGATGTAGACCTGGTTGACGGAGTGGTGCCTCTCGACCATCAGCGGCGCGATGACCTCGTTGATCTCGGCCACCTGCTCCTTGGTGATCCTCAGGTGCGCCCTGCTCGAGCGGAGCTTCTTCTGGTATTCGCTCTCTGCGACGGCGCTGCTGTAGACGAGCTTCGCCCTGCGGCAGTTGAGCTTGTCGGGGCAGCCGTTGCAGACGTATGGGGTGCGGTTGAGTTTGGGGCAGGGCTCCTTGCCTTTCCCCATGCGGATCCTCGCCCGCTTTATCTCCTTGGCGACGGTGGTTCGGTCCTTGCCGATCCTCCTCGCGATGTCGGGGATGGAGGCCCCGGAGGATAGGAAGTGGTCGATGGCGACCCTCATCTCCAGGGTTAGGTGCTTGTGCTTTTTGGCCTTCATGTTCGAAAGCCTCCTTTCTGGAAAGGCCGGGCACGATAATTATGGGCTCCCCCGGGCTTTCCGAAAGAAAATTCCCGAAACCGCTGATTTAGGGAACTTAACTTACTAATTAACACGTGCGCGGGCACGACCTTGAAATCTCAGGGGGGGGGCGTATGCTATAAAACAGAATACTGGAGGTACTTTTATGGAGCTATCGAACAAAAAGAAGATTGCCTGCGTTGGCCTATTGGCCATGTCCGCCGCCTTCGCGGCGGTTACCTTATCCATATTCCAGGGATTCGGTGACGCGTTGGTCGACGCCTCCCAGAGCGAATATGTCCTGGAATTTTCCAATAGCAGGAACAAACCCTCCATCAGCGCGGAAGGCAGTAGCGGCGTCTATACCGTGG
>CASGDR010000002.1 GCA_949300345.1 uncultured bacterium | reverse complement strand
TTGTCCTTGTAGTGGTCCCAGTGCCCCGAGGTGAGCCAGAGTTCCTTGCTGAGCATGGTCGGGGTTTCGATTTCGTGATAGCCGTATCTTTTATGGACCTCATGCCAATACTCGAGCAGGGTGTTTTTTAGGACCATGCCCTTGGGCAGGAAGAAGGGGAAGCCCGGGCCGTAGTCGCTGATCATGAATAGGCCGAGTTGCTTGCCGAGCCTACGGTGGTCGTTTTCCTTGCGCTTTTCAAGGATTTCGAGGTGCTTTTGCAGGGATTCCGCGTCAAAGAAGGCGGTGCCGTAGATGCGGGTGAGCTGCTTTCTGGAGCTATCGCCCCTCCAATAGGCGCCGGCCAAAGAGAGGAGTTTGAAGTGCTTGATGAGCCCGGTGGAGGCCACGTGGGGCCCGCGGCAGAGGTCGAACCAATCGCCTTGCCTGTAGATGGTGATGTGCTCGCCCTCCTTGGCGTGTTCCTTGATCAGTTCTTCCTTGTATTCGTTGCCTTTGAAGAACTCCAGGGCCCTCTCGCCCCCGACATCTTCCCGGATGATCTTCTCGTCGGCTTTGGAGAGCCTATGCATCTCTTCTTCGATCTTGGCTAGATCGGCTTCAGTGATCACCTGATCGCCGAAATCGATGTCGTAATAGAAGCCCTCTTCGATGGAGGGTCCTAGCCCGAACTTGGCGTTTGGATACAGGTGGCTGATGGCCTGGGCCATGAGGTGGCTGCAGGAGTGGTTGAGCACGTCGTAGGATTCGGGGCTACCTTGGTAAATGAGCTCTACCTCCCCGTCCAGGAGTTCCCTTCCTAGTTCCTGGATTTCCCCGTTGAGCCTAATGGCCACGACCTTGTTCTTGTTCTTGGGCTGGGCCGCCTTAAGAAGAGCAAAGCCGGTGCTTCCCTTTTCCAGTTCGTATTTGCTTCCCTTTAGAGTGATTTGCATACTCTCCTCCATAAAACAAAAGGCGGGCAAGGGCGCCTAGGGCGCGGTCCCACCTTGCTTCGTTTCCTTTTCTTTGAAACGCTCTCTGGCCTTTAACGCAGGGCTACGTCCCGGTTATGTCCCGGGATGCTCGGGAGTGGTGCCTGTATAGAGGGTCTCCGTCAACGCACCTATAGGATAGTTCCCTATTTTTAGGGTTCAAGGGAAAAGATGAGAAAACAAAAACCAGTGGCTTTTGGAGAATGCCCTGAAGGAGTGTTTGTTGGCATTTGCCTCTAATATACCTTAATGTAAATAAATCAAAGAAGGAGGGGTCTTAAATATGGCATTCCCGTCTTTGGAATTGCCTACATCTTAATTTGAGCAGCTGATTTGTTTCGATTGTTTCTAATGAAAACGCAAATTCAACAAATTGTTTGTAATCAATTTGGAATTTGTAAGCGCATCATATTAAAGCAATGAATAAACAAATTGTTGAGGAAATTCAACAGATGGTAGATTGGCGAAGTGTGAGGCTTGGGGAAGAATAGGCCCAGGAGGAAACCGCACCATAATAAATATGGATATAAGCAACAGCATTCGTTTACATAGGAACAAGAGTGGGCTGACCCAAAAGCAGTTGGCCGAAAAACTCAATGTCACCCCCCAGGCCGTATCGCGTTGGGAAAAAGGGATCGTCGAACCCGATATCTCGACCTTGAAACAAATGGCCGAGATTTTCGATTCAGCGCCGTCGAACTCATCGATGACCCCAAATACCCAGACATCCGGTTTGCGATAAAGCTCGGCGACTACAACATCTCTTTCTTAGAGGGGATATATACCTTCCCGCATTTCCTCGGTTTTCTTCTGAGGCGCTTTCTGAAAATTATCTGATTGCAAGGTTTCCCTTCCTTTTGGCTTTGGTTATGGCAAAATCATCTGGCCATGTCGGTGCTTCTACTACTGATCATCTATCTGGTTTTCATCTCGTTAGGCCTTCCCGATTCACTCATCGGGGCCGCCTGGCCTAGCATCAGCGCTTCCCTTTTTGTCAGCGAATCCTACCAAGGGATACTGACGGTCACCGCTTCCTTTTTCACCATCTTCTCCGCATTCATGACGGTCAAGTTCATCAAATGGTTTACCGAAGCCGGGGTCATCGTCCTTTCCATCGGATTGACCCTCACCGGACTCATCTGTTATTCCCTTGCCCCCAATTTTCCCGTCTTGGTCCTAAGTTGCATCCCGCTTGGGCTCGGGGCCGGGGCCATCGATGCGACTCTCAATGACTATGTGGCCCTCCACTATAGGGCCATACACCTCAATTGGCTCCACGCCTTCTGGGGCGTCGGTGCCACCCTTTCGCCCTTTCTGGTTTCCTTCTTCCTGACTGATCTAAACGGCTGGCGGAAAGGGGCTCTGGTGCTGGGTTGCATCCAGGCCTGCATCCTGTTGGTTTCCCTCGCTGCGATTCCCTTATGGAAAAGGGTCAAGGAAGAGCTGCCGGCCCGGGAGCAAAATGCTTCGAAAGCCCCGCTTTCATTCTTGGAAACCTTCAAAATCAGAGGGGTTTGGATGGGAATATTGGCCTTTTTTGCCTATACGGCCACGGAATGGCTGGTCGGCAGTTGGTTCTCCTCGATGTGCGTTTTCGGCCTGGGCGTCAGCGGGGATGTGGCCAGCCGCTGGACCTCGTATTTCTTCTTCGGCATCATGGCCGGACGTTTCCTGAGCGGTCCTTTGTCCCTCAAGGTCAAAGACCGCAACATGATAAGGTTAGGGGAGTCGATCGTCCTTTTGGGAGTGATCCTGATGGCCTGCGCCCCTTTGAACAATTACCTCGCCCCCTTCAGCGTCGTCCTGATCGGACTAGGCTGCGCTCCCATATATCCCGCCATCATCCACGCCACCCCGGACCGCTTCGGCGAAAAGCTCTCGTCCAACGTCGTCTCGGTGCAGATGGGGTGCGGTTACATCGCTACCTTGGTCATCAACCCGAGTTTCGGGGCCCTGGGTTCTTCCTTTACCTTCTTGGCCCTTCCCTATGCCGTCTTGTTATTCCTACTCATGTGCGTGCTCGGAAACGAAACGGTACTTAAGCTTACCAAGGACAAGGACCGTCTATTGCCTGAAAAGTTGAGGGCAAAGGCCGAAGGCTAGGTGAGCCCTTTTGATACAAGGATCCTTAGGGTTTGGGTCACTGAACAAGGAAAAACCCAGCCTAAAAGGCGGGGCATCCATAGGTTTTCAAGATGCTTATTCAGTAGCTTTCTGGAATCCGAGGACCGCGCCGCCGGAGAGTCCGGCCTCTTCCTTGAAGGAGCATAGCTGCAGGTTGCAGTTAGGGCAGAGGGCCTTAAGGTCATCCCACCACATGTCGCGGGATTTGGTGACTCCGCCGGTGATGGCAAAGACCTCGGGCTGATAGTCCTTTTGGACCATGTTGAACCATTCGGCCATCATCTCGACCCATTCCTTCTTGATGACTAGGGCAATCTCTTCGCCATTTCTTACTCCATCGAAGAGCTCTTTGGCGTTCTTATAGGTCCCCCCTAGCCTAGCGATCAGGTTCTTGATCCGGCCTCCGGAGCAGTAGTTTTCGAATTCGATGTATTCGCCCCAGCGGTAGAAGACGGTGTGGCCTATCTCATAGGAGGTTTCGCGCAGCTTCCCGCCGATGGTGAGGGCACCCCCGACTCCGGTGGAGACGGTGACGAAGAAGAGGGACTTGGCCCTCTTGTGTTCCCCGAGGTTGGCCTCGGCCAAAGCCGCGGCTTCGGCATCGTTGATGATATAGGCGGGTATGGAGAAGGTCTTGCTTAGGTATTCGGCCAAGGGGATGTCGTTGATCCCGACATTGGGAAGGGCATAGACGAAGCCGTCGCTTCTTACCTGCCCTGGCACGCCTCCGGCGATGGCGACTACCCCCTCAAGGGAAGTCAGATCTTCGCTTACGGTGCGGCGGATATTCTCCAAAAAGGCTTCCTTGCTGCCGGTAGGGGTCGGGCGGACGGCGACTTCCAAAAGCCTATAGCCTTCATCGTAGATGGCGGCCCTGGTGTTGGTGCCGCCGATATCAAGGGAGAGTACCTTCTTCATCAGTCGAAGTCCTTGACGGAATTTACGTTGACGATGCGCATGAAGTTGGTCTTGCCGGCCCCGGTGGGGGTACCGCCGGCGATGATGATGGGGGTACCGGCCGGATAACCCATGTCGCGGGCGATCTTCAGGGCCAAGACTTCCATCTCTTCGATGAAGTCGGGCATCGGAGTCTTGATGAGGACCGAATAGACGCCCCACTGCCAGGCCGCGCGCATGGCCGCGGTGCGGTCGCTGGTGATGGAGACGATGGGGCAGCAGGGACGGGCCTTGGAAATGCGGGTGGAACTGCGTCCGGTCACCGTGAAGTTGACGATGAGCTTGGCCCCGATGAGCAGGGCGGTGTTGCAGATGGAGTTGGCGATTGCATCGTTATTCTCCCTCCAGGAAGTGTCATAGGCTTCCTTGGCCAGTTGCTCATAGGGGAGGTATTTTTCCATGGTCTGGGCGATCTTGGCCTGCATGGTCACGGCTTCGACCGGGTATTGGCCCGAGGCCGATTCGGCCGAAAGCATGACGCAGTCGCTAGACTCGTCGATGGCGGTGGCCACATCGCTGACCTCGGCCCTGGTGGGACGGGGATGGGTGACCATCGAATCGAGCATCTGGGTGGCGGTGATGACGGGCTTGCCCATCTGGCGGCAGAGCTTGATGATCCTCTTTTGGACCACCGGGACCTGCTCGGGCGGGATTTCGTCGCCTAGATCGCCACGGGCCACCATCACGCCGTCGGCGGTGCGGATGATATCGGCGATCTTCTCGACCGCTTCGGGGTTTTCGATCTTGGCAAAGACGGGGATGTCGGGCTTGCCGTATTTCTTTAGGACATCCTTGATGGCCATCACGTCTTCGGGCCTTCTGGTAAAGGAAGCGAAGATGCAGTCCACGTCGTTTTCGCAGCCGAACTTGAGGTCTTTCTCGTCCTGCTTTGAGATGAAGGGCATGGTCAATACCGTGGTCGGGGCATTGATGCCTTTTTGGTCCTTGATGGGATGGTTGTTCTGGGCTTGGCAGACGAGTTCCTTCTTGGCCTCGTCCTTCTTGATGACCTTGAGTTCGAGATTGCCGTCATCGATGAGGATGGAATCGCCGACCTTGCAGTCATCGTATAGACCGCTATAGGAAACGCCGATCCGCTCCTTGGTGCCGATGATGTCTTTGTCCATGGCTAGGCGGATGATGTCGCCGGTATGGATATCGACCTTGCCGTTTTCCATGTAGGAAGTGCGAATTTCGGGTCCTTTGGTGTCCAAAGCGACGGGGATATAGATCCCTTCTTTTTCCAGTTTCCTAGCGATATCGATCTTCTTTTTCTGCTCTTCGTGGGTGCCATGGGAGAAGTTGACCCTCATGACGTTCATGCCGGCGCTATAGAGCTTGCGGATCATTTCCTCGGTTTCGGTGGCCGGCCCGATGGTGCAGACGATCTTGGTCTTCTTGGATGTTACTAATAGCATGGCGTTCTCCCTTACGAATTGAGGATTTCGATGAGCCTGAGCATGGAAATATGCTTGTCGCGGGGCAGGCTCAAGGCTTCATAGATGTCATAGGAAACCAGTTTGTTGTTGACCAGTCCGATGCAGATGCCGCCCTTGTCTTCTAGGAGGCAGTCCACGGCATAGGCGCCCATACGGGCGGCCAAGACGCGGTCGGAAGCGCTTGGCGCCCCGCCCCTTTGGACGTGTCCGAGGACGTTATAGCGGGTATCGAATCCGGTCTCGCGGGCGATTTTGTCGGCGAATTCCTTGATGTCGGGGAACAGCTTCTCGCTGACGATGAGGATGGCGCGCTTGCTCTCGTCCTTTTCGCGCATCCTCCTCAAGGAATTGATGACCTCGTCTTCGGGGATGGGGTGGTCGGGGGTAAGGATCATCTCCGCCCCTTCGGCGATGCCGGAGAATAGAGCTAGGTCCCCGCAGTGGTTGCCCATGACCTCGATGATGGAGCAGCGGCAGTGGGACTCGGTGGTATCGCGGATCTTGTCGACGCAGTCGCAGATGGTATTAAGGCAAGTGTCGAAGCCGATGGTGTAGTCGGTGGAAGCGATGTCGTTATCTATGGTGCCGGGAAGACCGACGCAGTTGATGCCCATTTCGGTGAGCTTCTTGGCCCCCATGTAGGAGCCGTCCCCGCCGATGACGACGAGGGCTTCGATCCCGAATTTGTTGAGCTGTTCGATACCCTTCTGCCTGACGGCCGGGTCCTTGAATTCCCTGAGCCTGGCAGTGCGCAGGATGGTGCCGCCGCGGTTTACGATGTCGGAAACCGACTTGCGGTCCATCTTCACGATGTTGCCTTCGACTAGGCCCTTGTAGCCATCATAGATGCCATAGACTTCCAAGCCGTGGCGAAGACCGGAACGGACTACCGCGCGGATGGCATTGTTCATGCCGGGCGCGTCGCCGCCCGAAGTAAGGATACCGATTTTCTGTACCATATGTGTGTGACCTCTGAAGTTACGCAAGCATTATAGCAATCCTCCGGCGATTGAGGTAGAAGATGCCTTAATAGGCAAGCGGGCTTTTTATAGAAGATTATCCCTGCTTGGACTAGAATGGCGGGGTGGAAAGCAAAAGCGTTACCTACATCGAAGTAAGAAGCCAGCCGGGCTTTGGTTATTCCGAGGCTTCCATCCGCCCCTATGTAAGGGCCATCGGGCCCCGCGCCATCGGGGTTTTTGTCTTCTTGTCCTCCTATATCGGGAAGGGGCATAGGGAACTCAGCGCCATTTTGATGGAAGCCCAGATGAACGTCTATGAATGGAAGGCGTCATTGAAGTTTTTGGAAGCCGCCGGACTGGTGAGGACCTACGAAGGGGAGATGGGCGAGGGCGGCAAGTACATGATCCATGTCCTATATTCCCCGGTCAGCGGCAATGACTTTGCCCTCGACCCGGCCCTATCGGGCCTATATAAGAAGGCCACCGGCTCATCCTATATTCCTAAAGAAGACCCCATTCCCGATGGTTTTAATGAGACCACATCCTCCTATGGAGATTGCTTCCCTAGCGAAGCCCAGCAAGCCATCAATCCCACCGCCGGGCTCATCAATTCCAACCGCTTCTTCGATAGGACATCCTTCAAAGGTCTATTGGCCATGAGGGGAAATATTTCCTATGAAGACCTCTCTCCGAAAGAGATCAAGCGCATCGAGAAGATCGCCGCTTCGACCAAACTCAGCGAAGAGACCCTGGCCGAGCTTCTAGAGGACTGCTTTGAGAAGAAGAATTCCTTCGGCTATCGGGTCCGCTTTGTTGAACTGATCAGAAGAAGCGAGGAGATGAAGCAGTTCTCCGGCGCCAGAAAAGCCGATGATCCTAAGGAAATGACCGGCACCGAAAGGGAAATCCGGGATATTTCGACCCTTGGCTGGTATGACTATCTCAAATCCCTGCAGAAGGGCCATGAACCGGCCGAAGCCGATGCAAAAATCGTCCGCCACATCGTTGAGGATATGGGCTTGCCCGATCAGGCCGCGAATGCCTTGGTGCTATTTTCCATACAGCGTAACGACATGCGCCTGAACAAGGTCTGGATGGAGAGGGTAGCCGCCACCATGGTCAGAAAGTCCATCAATACGGCCAATGAGGCTCTGTCCTACCTAAGCGAAACCTCCAAGCGCTATAAGGCCACTTCCAAAAAAGCCAAACCCGCCAAGGAAGCTTCGGAAGACAAATACCGCGACATGCCTTCCCTTGAGGAACTCATTAAGGAGATGGCGGCCTGATGGAGCCTAGGAAACTCGATTTCTCAAGCCTAGACCAATACGGGGAAATAGACTCCGATCCTTTCATCAAGGAACTAAGCCAATCCCCCGAAGTCCTAGCTAGGATCAGGGAACTGGGCCTAACCAAAGGGGAGGTCAAGGACAATATCGGCCTCCTTCTTACCTATCTGGAAGATAGAAAGCCCTGCCTCAATTGCCCGGGATTAGAGCGTTGTCACAAGGTAAACACCGGCATCGCCTATGAAATCGTAAAGGACGGCAATAGCCTCCTTCTGACTTCCATGCCTTGCCCCCATTACCAGAAGAAAATCGATTTCGAGAACTGCTTCCTTTTCAATGACATGCCCGAGGCCTTCCTAGAGGCCAAGCTTCAGGATTTAGGACTCAAGGAAGATAGGTCCCGCCGCTTCCTTTATAGCATCAAGGCCATGAATAAGGAAAAACCCGTCCTTTATACCTATGGGGAAAAGGATTCGGGCGTAAGCTTCCATCTTTCGGCCTATTGCAATAACCTCGCTAGAAAAGGGGAGACGGTGGCCTATATCGATGCCCCAAGCCGCTTTAAGGAAATGGCGGATGCCTTCTTCAAGAGCCCCCAGAAGTACGAGGACATGATGTTCGAGCTATATAAGGCCGAGCACCTCTTCATCGATGGCTTTGCCATGGAGGCGAGGACCTCCATCGTCAGGGATAAGATCTACACTCCCTTGCTTGAGGCAAGGATCGAGGAGGGGAAGTTCACCTATATCGGTAGCAAGGCCGAGCCTAGTAGGCTAGCCGGGCTATATAGCGCCAAAGACCCCAAGGGGGGCAGGGATTTTGCCTCGCTCATCCTAGACCATGCGGTCCATGTGGACATGGACGATTAAAGATAGGGGCAATCGGCGAGGATATTGCGTAGATTCTGAACACTTCCGGAACCATCAAGGGCCAAAGAGGCCTTTTTTGCAAGGATATTCGAGGGGTATTTGGCGTTGATGGAAAGATATAGATCGGGGTCCATGCCCCTTTGGATGAGCCTCTTGCGCCTGACTTCTTCCTTGGCTCCGACGAAGATGAGGAAGTCGGTTTCATCCTCTATGGGTGAGCCCTTCCAAAGGGGAATGTCTAGGAGGATCTTCCCGCCTTTTTTGGCATGGATTCTATTTAGCATCCGCTCATAGACATAGGGGTGGAGGATATTTTCAAGCTTCTTTCTTATTAGGGGATCGCCAGCTGATTTGGCCAAGGATTTCTTATCGGAAGTACCCAGTTCCTTTTCCAGTTTTGCGGTGATTGTTTCATCCTTATAGGCCCCGGCTACCAGCGCGTCGGCATCAAGGACCTCATAGCCTTTTTCCTTGAGGTAGTCGGCCACCGTGGACTTTCCGGCGGCGATGGGGCCGGTTACGGCATAGACCAAGGGGCGGTCCTTATCGCTTTGGCAGATGGGGCAATAGGTCGTGCCCCTTCCTTTGATGGCGATCTTGCGGAAGGGGGTCTCGCATTTGGGGCATTTCTCACCTTCTTTTCCATAGATGAGCAAGGCATCCTGCATCTTGCCTCTGGCCCCGGGGGCAAAGAGGTAGCTATGGACGGTCGAACCCCCGAGGGAGATGGCCTTTTCCAATATGGCCCTGGAATGGATGAGAATCTCCTCGGCCTGATTTGGATCGGTCTTGGAGGCTTCCATCCTCGGGGAGATGCCAGAGGCGAAGAGGGTTTCGTCCACGTAGATGTTGCCAAGCCCGGCAATCAGGCTTTGGTCGAGCAGGGCTTCCTTGATGGGGCCATGCCTTTTGCTTAGCCCCTCTAGGAGTTCTTCCTTGCTTAGCTCCCAGGGTTCTTTTCCAAGTTCGGATAGGGGGGCAACCCCAAACATGGTTGCCTGGTCAGCCAAGATCATGATCCCGAACTTGCGGGTATCGTTATAGATGAGGTCTTCTTCACCATTGAGGATAAAGCGGGCGATATCGTGTTTCTCGCGCGGGGCTTGCTTAGGCTTTAAAAACCACTTTCCTTCCATCCTCAGGTGGCTGATGATGGCGTGGCCCTCATCAAAGAAGAAAAGCAGGAACTTTCCCTTGCGTCCAAGCCTATTGATCCTATGTCCTTCAAGGACCTTAAAAGAGTCGGAACCGCCGATGAAATTGGCGTCCCTATATACCTCGATCCGCTCCAAGGTGAGTCCATTTAGGCGGGGTTCGAGGTAGCGTTTTACGGTTTCTACTTCCGGTAGTTCTGGCATGGTTTATTCCTTGGCGCTAGCCCAATCCTTTCCGATCCCGCCTTCGACCTTGAGGGGGACTTCAAGGGGATAGGCGTTTTCCATTATTTCCACTAGGTGGGGGCGGTGTTTTTCGAGATCCTTCCTCTTCCCGGCGAAAAGTATTTCGTCATGGATGGTCAGCACCATCTTCAGCTCCGGGGCCTCTTCCTTGATATAGGCGGCGCATTTGACCATGGCGAGCTTGAGGATATCGGCGGCGCTTCCCTGGATGGGGGCATTTAGGGCCGCCCGCTTGGCGGCTTCTCTTAGCGAATAGACCGGGGAGTTGATGTCTTTGAGGTAGCGCCTTCTTCCTAACAAGGTGGCGACATAGCCCTTATGGAAGGCGTCGGAGTAGACCTTATCGAGGTAATCCTTGATCTCGGGATAGGTCCCATAGAAGCCTTCGATGATGCGCTTGGCCTCCTCGAGGCTACCGCCGATCTGCTCGGAAAGGCCATAGACGGTCGAGCCGTAGATGATGGCAAAGTTCACGGCCTTGGCCTTGCGCCGGTGCTCGGAGGTGACCTCTTCTAGGGGATAGAGTCGCCTAGCGGTCTCGCTATGGACGTCGCGGTCGTTTTTGAAGACCTCGATATAGTCCTTGCAATGCGACATATGGGCCAAGACCCTCAGTTCGATCTGGGAATAGTCCAGCGAGAGGATTTCCGTATTGTCGGGATAATAGAAGGACTTCCTCACCGATTTGCCCTCTTCGTCCCTGACCGTGATGTTCTGGAGGTTGGGGGAGCTTGAAGATAGCCTTCCGGTCGAAGTCTGGGCCTGGTTGAAATAGGTATGGATCTTCCCGTCTTCTTCCCTATACGGGAGCAGTCCTTCCACATAGGTGGAATAGAGTTTAGCGTACTTCCTATAGGTAAGGATGTAGTCGATGAGGGGGAAGCGTTCGCGGTAGGGAAGAAGAACCTCCGATGAGGTCGAGCCCCCGGGCTTTTTGCTGATGATGCCGTTTTCCCCGTATAGGGCGGCGGAAAGCTGCTTGGCGGAGTTGGGGTTGATGGGGCCTAGTACCCCTTCGATGAGGGCTTTTTGCTCATCGCGTTTATTAGCAAAGCCCTCGCCTAATCCGGTTAGGCTATCTTCATCTAAGGGGAACCCTTCGGCTTCCATCTCCCCGAGGACCTTGACCAGGGGGATTTCGATTTCCTCATAAAGGGTCTTGGCCCCGATGGAGGCGAGCTGCTGCCTTGCATTGTTAATAGCCTCTATTAGATGCTTGGCCTTAAGTAAGGAAGAGGTAGTAGGATCATCGCTATAGACATCCTTGCCGAAATATAGATAGACGGATTCGGGGCTGGCCTTCAATGAGGAATCGGCCAGATAAGAGGCGATGAGCAGATCGTCTTTTAAGCCATTTACCTCATGCCCGTTCCTAGCAAGGAAATAGACCAGGGGCTTACCGCTATAGGCGTGGACATTTGAGGCGGGATCTGCAAGGAAATCCAGGAATTTTTCATCATTAAGCAGGGATTCTGCAGAGATATGATAGAGCCGCCCATCGATATAAATGGAGGCGCCAAGGGGCTTATTAAGGTGATATTCGCCCTCTTTGGCTTCTAGATAGATGTAGGCATCAGAGGCCTTAAGAGCCTCTTCGGGAATAGCCTCTACTTCTTCGAAAGATAGGCCTTCATCGGCGTTATTCTTCTTCCAATTCGAGGGCAAGTTTCCTAGTAGGCTTTTGAGTTCATAGCGTCTACAGAAGGCATCGATCCTGATGGGGTCATAGCCGTGATATAGGCAGTCGCTAGGGGAGAAGGGCAGCACCTCATCGGTGAGGATGGTGGCCAGCTTATAGCATTCCCGGCCCAGCTCGGCATTTTCGATGATCTTCGCTCCGGTGGCGCCCTTGATATTGGGCGCGGCCCTTACGATGTCCTCGAAGGAGCCGTATTCCTGGATCAGGGAAACGGCCTTCTTTTCCCCGATGCCGGGGATGCCGGGAAGATTGTCGGAACTATCCCCGGCCAGGGCCTTGTAATCGATCATCCTTAGGGGCGGAAAGCCAAAGAGTTCCACCATGTTCTTTTCATTGATGATCTGGGTCTCGCTTAGGCCCTTCTTGAGGATTTCGACCTCTATTCCTTCTTCGATCAGCTGCAGGTAGTCCTTGTCCGAGGTAAATATATGGACCTTGAAGCCTTCCTTTTTGCCTTTTTTGGCCAAAGTCCCGCAGATGTCATCGGCCTCGATCCCATGTTGCTCATAATGGAGGATGGAAAGGCTATCGAGCAATTCCCGGGTCGGGGCAAACTGGGCGATGAGTTCCTGGGGCGCGGGCTTGCGGTTGGCTTTGTAGTTCTTGAATTCCGCTTTCCTGAAGGTGTGCCCGTCGGCATCAAAGCCCACGAAGAGGGCATCGCCCTGCTCGAGCCTGAGCAATATCTTGTTGAGCATGTTGGAAAAGGCGAATAGGGCGTTGGTGGGTTCGCCTTTGGATGTGGTCATGATGTTGCCTTTATAGGAAGTCGCGTAGTAGGCACGGAATAGAAGCGAGTTCCCGTCGATGATGTATAGCTTAGCCATTTTCCTTTAGTTCCCTGATGAAGCCGGCGGTGTAGCTCGGGCTTCCCTTTCTATTTTCCTTATGGGCGCGGATGAGCACGGAATTACCGATACTTAGGACCTGACGCGATTTATCGAGCACCTCGCTAAACAAGCTGAAGCGCATCGAGGAGTTCTCGTCATAGATTTCCAAAAAGGCCATCTGCTCTCCGGTCTTGGTGATCTTGAAGTCGAGGGAAGAGACGATGCCGCGGGTCAAGAAATCACCATAGGCATCATAGGCCTCTTCTATGGGAAGGGCGTGTTCCCTAGATATATCCATGGAGTATTTCTCCAAAGGAGAAGCCGAAATATAGGCCCCTAGGGCTTCCCGCTCGGCCGCTAAGGAGGCGGCCTGGTCTTCATCCCTCATCTCGATGAGGGGCTTTTCTAAACCCAAGTCGAGCAAGATCGCATTGCCGGATTCGCCCATCAGCATCTCGGCATACTCCAAAGAGGAGAAGGCCGCGCCCCTAAGGGTGGTGCGGTTAAGTCCGAAGCAATCCAGGGCCCCGGCATCGATCAGACGGATCAGGGCTTGGGTATTCAGCCCGTACTTCTTGACCCTAAGGGTGAAGTCAAACAAGTCCTGATAGGGTCCGTTTTCCTCCCTTTCTAGCAAGATGCCTTCGATCAGGCGGCCATTTAGCTTCTTGATGTAGCCAAGGGAGAGAATCAGGTCCTTACCATGGTTTTCGATGATGCGGATCGAGCGGTTGATATCCGGGCAAAGCAAGCGGTATCCGTGGCTTTTGGCCTCGCGCAGGGCATCCTTGAACTTCTTGTCGTCAAGGGAGTAGTTGGAAAGGACGGCCGAATAGAATTCCCCGGCCATGTGCTTCTTCATGTAGGCCATCCTCGTCGATAGCATGGCGTAGGCCACCGCGTGGGACTTGTTGAAGCCATAGGAGGCAAACTTATAGATCAAGGAATAGACCGAGTCGGCATTTTCCTTGCTATGGCCTAGGGCAATGGCCCCTTCCTTGAAGTCTTTTTCTAAGGCCGCGATCTTGATGGGATCCTTCTTGGAGATGGCCTTGCGGAACATGTCGGCCTTAGCAGGGGAGAAGCCGGCATATAGGGTCGCGATCTGCATGATCTGCTCCTGATAGACGATGATGCCATAGGTCTCCTTGAGGATGTCGCTGAGCTCAGGGGAGGGGTAGCTGATCCTCTCTTGCCCGGCCTTGCGCCTGGCGAAGTTGGGAATCTGCTCCATGGGTCCGGGACGGAAGAGGGCGATGATGGCGGCCACGTCGAGGAAGCTGGTGGGCTTGACCATGCGGACCGTCTTCCTCATGCCGGGGGATTCAAGCTGGAATAGCCCATAGGTTTCCCCTGATCTTACCAAGGCGATGGCCCCTTCTTCATCGAAGGGTATCTCATAGAAGGAGACCTTCTTGCCCGTATGCTTTTCATATAGATCGAGGCAAGCGTCCACCAAAGAGAGGTTCCTTAAACCCAAAATGTCCATCTTCAGGAAGCCCTGTTCCTCCAGATATGCCTTCTCCAAGCAGGCGACGAGCCCGGTTCCCGGTTCGATCTTCGTGGGCAGGACCTCGCTTAGCGGGGCATCGTCGATGACCACCCCGGCGGCATGAAGTCCGGCCTGGCGGGGCAAGCCTTCGATGCGGGTGGCTAGCTTCACGAAATCCAAATAGAAGCGATCGGAGTCCACCAGCCTTCTAAAAGAAGGGGAGTTTTTGTAGTTTTCCCTCAGACTGGCATTGGGGTCGCTTATGGCCCTTGATAGCAGGGCCAGGTCCCTTTCGGGCAAGTCATAGACCCGCCTTATATCATGCAGGGATTGCCTGGCCCCGATATAGACGGTGGTCAAGACGTTGGCGACCCTTTCTTCCCCATACTTGTCCTTAAGATAGGCGATGAGGCGGTCGCGCTTTTGGTCATTGAAGTCGACGTCGATGTCGGGCATCGAGGTCCTTTCGGGATTGAGGAACCTCTCGAAAAGCAAGGAGAACCTGATGGGATCGACCTCGACGATATCAAGGGCATAGGAAACCAAGGAGCCCCCGGCCGAGCCGCGGCCCGGGCCCACGGTGATATCGTGGGTCTTGGCGTAATGCACATAGTCGGCCACTGTAAGGAAATAGTCGCAAAAGCCCATCTTTTCGATGATGGATAGCTCATAGTCGAGCCTTTTGGCATATCTTTGGTCGTAGTTGGGATTTTTCTTTTGGAGTCCTTCCAGGGCGAGTTTACGGAGATATTTGGTAGAGCTTAGGCCCTCCGGATTCTCCTTATGGCGGTATAAGGCCCCGCGCTTTTGGGGATAATCGAAGCTTAGTTTTGCGGCTATTTCCTCCAGGCTATCGATCTCCTCTTTATGGAAATAAGCCTCGGCTTCTTCCTTGCTTAGGAAGTACATGAAGCCCTTTTCTTGCTTATGCTCCTGATCGATCTTGGTGTTTTCCTCGATGGCCCTAAGGATATCTAGGGTCAGCTGGTCGTCTTCCTTTTCATAGCAGATAAGCGGGAAGGCGATGGCCTTATAGGAATGCAAAGCGGCGAATTCCCTGATCTTACTTACCTTCTCGGGCTCTTTGGGGAGATAGGGGATACCCACATAAAAACCCATGAAGCAACCGCTTAGGCGATATAGGAACATCGGGTAGTCCTTATCCAACAAATGCGATTCATCAAGGCTATGTCCATCAAGGACGGCATATAGGCCCTTGCAGGATTTGAAATCCTCGGGTGTCAGGGCCCTTTTCTGGGCCAGGTAATAGATGGCCAGCAGGCTACGGTAGCCTTCCTCGTTTGCGATATATAGGGCCAGGGGCGTACCCTGCACGGCTATATCCATCCCGAAATAGGGGGTGATGCCCTTACAAATGCAGGCATGGTAAAAAGGGGCATAGGCCGATAAGGAAAGCCCATCGCTTAGCCCGACCCTCTTATAGGAGAGCCTTTCGGCGGCCCTAGCGATACTAGAGGGCACCAAAGAACTCCTCAGGAAGGAGAAAGCGCTTCTTACATGCAATGGAAAGTAGGGCACCTTTAGATTATAAGCCAAATAACATGGCTTATTCGATGGCTTTGAGCGAGGCGTTCATGTCGATGCGCCTGATCTTGGGATATAGCATCAGGTTGGATAGGCACATCATGATCATTTCGATGGCGATGATGAGGAAATAGACCCACCACATGATGTCCTCGCTGGAGCCGAGTCCCACATAGCCGAAGACAAATAGGGTAAAGCCATAGCCGCAGGGAAGCCCGCACAAGGTGGAGATGATGACGAGGAAGTCCACCTCGCGGTAGATGTACATGGCCACCTCCTTATCGGTGTAGCCAAGCACCTCCAAAGTGGCGATTTCCCTGGTCTTTTCGCCCACTTGGATGTTCATGATGTTGGTTAGGACCAGTAGACAAAGGGCCGCAGCCACGAGGACGATGACCCCGCCGATGACCCCGACCATCTCGCTACCCGGGGGCAAATCCCCGAAGCTGGAGGCGCAGACCACGCCCCAGCCGGCGAAAAGCAAAGCCGTCGAGCCGATTACCGAAACGATGGTAAGGACGCTTCTGATGGGGTGGCGGAAGACATTGCGGAACATGCTCTTGAAGGAGAAGGATAGGCGCCTCCAGATGGGGCCGATCCTCTCGAGGAGGATCTTCTTGCCCGGGGTCGGAGCCTTGGGAAGCAAGAGGTTGGCTGGGGATTCCCTTAGCGATTTGATGAGCACCAAGATGGTGGCCACCAGGGCCGCCCCGACGGTGATGAGGGTGGCGACAATCCCGAAGGCCATGAACTTCACGCCCGTCATCGGGGGCATGTAGTAGCTCGTGGAGAAGGCCGAATAGATGAAATATATGAGCCATTCGCCCATCAGCAGGTATCCAAGCACCGCCCCGATGGTGATCGAAAGGATGGCAAATAGGGCATATTTCATGGCGATGTGGCCCGAGCCCACCCCGTTGGAGCGGTAGCAGGCGATGATGGGCCTTTCCTCTTCCACCAGCCTAGCCAGGGTGGTGGTTATGACCAGAATAACAATTACGATGAAGAAGGCCGAGACGATGTAGCTTAGGGCCATGACCTTATCGGCATATTCGCTAAGGGAGACGACCCCGGCGTTTTCCTGCAGGGTCAAAAACGTCGTGTCTTCGCCCAGTAAATCGGATAGTTCTGCCTTTAGGGCATCGACCCTATCGAGGTAGTCGCTTTCATAGATGTTGGCCCCCGCTATTCCGGTGATGTTGATGGATACCGCGTTATAGGGAAGCGTAGCCGTGGTCTTACTTATCACGATGTCCCCGATGACGGGCAAGGTGATGGTGATATTCACATCCATCTCCTTGAAAGAGGAGTGCATGTAATAGATGCCCGACATATTGGAATCGGGATCAAGCAAGGAGGGGTATTGGGTCTTATTGGAGTACATCGCGCTTTCGACGATGCCGACCACGGTGTAGTCATGGCTGGAGCCGGTGACGATGTTGAAGGGGATCTCGACATCGAATCCGGGCAGGGTGCCGCCGGTGACGACGCTGGTCTCGTATTCGACCCTGACCGTATCCCCGATCTTATAGGTATCAAGGCTATTGCCTGGGGCTTCCACGGCGATTTCGTATTCGTTTTCCGGGAAGCGGCCCTCTAATAGGGTGGGCTTGGCCTGGTCGATGGCCGAATAATCGTCATAGCAATAATATTGGAAGTAGTAGCGGCCGTCCCCGTAGGGGAGGGTGATATAGGCATTGGCCTCTTCCACCCCGTCGACCGATCTTATCTGCTCCATCAGCTCGTCGGTATAGCCCTCTTCGGAGGAACACATCCCGATGAGGTCGGGGGCGTTGGCCGAGGCCATCTTTTCGCTGAAGGACTGCTTGAGGGTATCGCAGATCGGACCAAGGCCCGACATGACCCCGACGCCCACGAGGTTGACTCCCACGAGCAAGAGAAAACGGACCCATTCCTTGCGGAAGAGCTTGAGGCAGGTTTTGTAATAGGCGCGCCTGATCTTCACCACTCCAGCTCCTCGGCCGGGACGGGATCTTTATGGACGATCCTTTCCTCGATGGTGCCGTTTTTGATGCGGAAGACGGTATCGGCCATGTCGGCGATGGCGGCGTTATGGGTGACCACGATGACGGTCTGCCCGTGTTCGCGGGCCATCTTCGATAATAAGGCCAAGACCAGTTTTCCGGTCTGGTAGTCCAAGGCCCCGGTCGGCTCATCGCAAAGCAAGATCTTGGGGTTTTTGGCAATGGCCCTGGCGATCGAAACCCTTTGCTGTTCGCCGCCGGATAGCTGGGCGGGGAAATAGTTCATCCTTTCCTTTAGGCCTACGGCCTCAAGGGTCTCTGAGATATCGAGGGCATCGGGGCAGATTTCGGTGGCCAGTTCCACGTTTTCCCTAGCCGTAAGGTTGGGCATGAGGTTATAGAACTGGAACACGAAGCCGACGTCTTGCCTTCTATAGACGGTAAGTTCGCGCCTGGTTAGGCCCGCCAGATGGCGGTCTCCGACGATGATCTCGCCCGCGGTAAGCGAGTCCATGCCGCCCAAGACATTGAGCAAGGTGGTCTTGCCGGCCCCCGAGGGACCCAGGATGACCGTGAAAGTGCCCTTATCGATATCAAAGGATATTTCATCGAGGGCTTTGACTAGGGTTGAGGCCTCGCCGAAGTAGCGGCAGGCGTTTTTGGCGGATACGTAACTCATCGCTACCTATCGTTTCAAACAAGAAGCAGAAATTCAATCACTTAATAGACAAAAGTCTATTGAATTCCACAATGGAGCCCCTTTTGTCGGAATGCGGTTTATATTCGGGTGATGTTAAGGACTACCAAAGGGCGGAATGAAAAATAAACCGAATTTAAACATCCAAGGAGATCCGACATTCCTATAACCGGAATCCGGCAAGGAAACATCGCCGTTTTCGGTTTTCCCAGCCCTTTGATTGGCTTTATGTTTTGACATATTATATGTCAGAGAATACATTCCACTGCATGGAGTACAAGGAGGAACCCGATGTTCAAACTCTATAGCAAATTCACCAAGAGGGACTGGTTCCTCGTCGGCCTGATTTTGGGATTTACGATCCTTCAGGTCTACTGCACCATGACCATGACCGACTATGTCAGCAACATCATCAGGTCGATCACCTATCTCAATTACCATAACAACCCCGCCCAATTGGGGGATGAGCTCAGTGCCTTAATAACCTCATTAGGGGGTTTTGCAACCATCGCCGAAAACGGCCTTGATTGGCTTATCGATGTCCTCTCGCCCATGGGCCTAGCGACCTCGGATATCGAGATGATATTCGATATCGCCATATCCTCGACCGGGGACATCTGGTTAAACGCCGGGATGATGGTACTGGCGGCCTTCGGCATCGCCGCGGCGCAGATGGTCATATCCGTGCTCTCTTCCCGCGTGGCCGCCGACCAGGCCACTAGGATAAGGCGCGAGCTATCTGAGAAAGTCGCCTCCTTCTCCCTAGCGGAAATCAATTCCTTTTCCACCGCGAGCCTGATTACCAGGTCCACCAACGACGTCAGCCAGGTCCAGATGGCCAACATCATGGTCATCCGCATGGTCCTAGCCGCCCCCATCACCGTCATCTGGGCCCTATGCAAGATCCAGGCAGCGAGCTGGCAATTGACGGTGGTTACCGGGCTTTTCATCTTTGCCCTCATCCTTTCGATCGGCATCGTGATGGTGCTAGTCATCCCGCGCTTCAAATCCATGCAGAAGCTCATCGATAAGCTCAACCTCGTGGTCCGCGAGAACCTCACCGGCATCCGGGTGGTCAGGGCCTATAACTCCGAGGGCTATCAGATCGAGAAATCCGAAGCCGCGAACGAGGAACTCACAAAAGCCAACCTCTTTACCTCCGAGATGATATCCATCCTTTCTCCGACCATGGCCGTCATCATGAGCGGACTCTCACTTGCCATCTATTGGGTCGGGGCTTCCCTCATCCAGGCCGGGTCCACCGACTATGCGACGGTCACCTCCTTCATGATGCTAGGCAGCCAAGTCATCATGAGCTTCGTGATGCTATTAATGATGTTCGTCCTTTGGCCCAGGGCCTCGGTTTCCGCCAAGAGGATCAACGAGGTCCTCATGACCCAGTCCTCCATCAAGGAGCCCGAGCATCCTAGGAATCCGAAGAGGGAGGGGAAACTGGTCTTTGACCATGTCAGCTTCCGCTATCCCGACGCCGCCGAATGCGTGCTCGAAGACATCAGCTTTACTGCCGATAAGGCCCAGACCGTGGCCTTCATCGGGCCTACCGGCTCGGGCAAATCCTCCTTAGTCAACCTTTTACTACGCTTATATGACGTGACCGAAGGGGAGGTCCTCGTCGACGGGGTCAACGTCAAGGACATGGACTCTTCCGAGCTTCGCAAGCGCTTCGGCTATGTCCCCCAGAAGGGCGTGCTTTTCTCTGGTTCGGTCAACAAGAACATCGCCCTCGGGGTCCCGGGCTTAAGCCAAGAGAAGACCAAGCGGGCCGCCAAGATCGCTAAGGCCGATGAGTTCATCAACCAGATGGACGGCGGCTATGAGGCCAGGATCAGCCAGGGCGGCAAGAACGTCTCCGGCGGCCAGCGCCAGAGGCTATGCATCGCTAGGGCCGTGGCCATCGAGCCGGAGTTCTACATATTCGATGACTCCTTCAGCGCTTTGGACTACAAGACCGACCGCGAGGTCAGGGAAAACCTCGCCAAAGAGGAGAAGGACGCCACCAAATTCATCGTGGCCCAGCGCATCGGCACCATCATGGATGCCGATACCATCGTGGTCCTTAACGAAGGCAAGCAGGTAGGTATGGGCACCCACCGGGAACTGTTGGAGAACTGCCCCCTATATCGCGACATCGCCCTCAGCCAGCTTAGCAAGGAGGAACTCGGACTATGAGCAAGATCGCCCCGATGAGCAAAACCGCCAACGCCAAGGAAGAAAGAAGCTACGGGGCTTTGGCTAGGCTGATGAAGTACGCCAAGGCCTATCTTCCCCAGGTCATATTGGCCGCCCTATTCCTTATCGGTTCCACCCTTCTTTCGATACTAGCCCCCAACTATCTAGGCAAGCTGACCGACCATATCGCCGACAATGCCCAGACCAGAAGCATCGATCTATATTACATCAACCAATTGGGCTTTATCCTCGTGGGCTTCTACCTCGGGCAGGGGGTTTGCCAATTCCTCACCAACTTCCTCTTGGCGAGGGTCTCCCAGCTCTTTGGCCATGACCTTAGGAGCCAGGTGGTAAGAAAGATCAACGCCATGCCGCTGAAGTACTTCGATTCGACCCAGTATGGGGATACCCTCTCGGTCCTTACCAACGACGTCGACCAGATCGGTACCTCCCTCAACCAAGGCATCTCCATGGTCATATCCGGCATATTCATGCTTATCGGGGTATTGATCGCCATGTTCATCACCTCTTGGGCCATGGCCCTAACCGTACTGGCCTCCCTTCCCTTCATGATCATATTCTTGCTCATTGTGACCAAGCTCGCGGTGCCCCAGTTCAATGCCAGGCAGGAGGAGCTAGGCGAGGTCAACGCCATCGTCGAGGAGCAGTTCTCCGGACAGTTCGTCATCAAGGCCTTCGTGGCTGAGGATTCGACCCTCTCGGAGTTCAACGAGGCCAACAACAGGCTCGACAAGACCATGTTCACCGCCCAGATCTATGGCGGGAGCATGATGCCCATCAACTCCTTCATTTCCTATCTGGTCTACGCCGCCGTATGTCTGGTCGGAGGCTTACTGATGAACAATGGGGGCTTCGGGGTAAGCTTTGGCACCATCACGGTGTTCCTCGTCTATGCCAACCTCTTCCAGTCGCCCCTTAGCCAGATCGGGCAGGCCTCCAACACCCTGCAGATGGCCTCGGCCTCGGCCAAGCGGGTCGAAGACCTACTAAAGGAACCCGAACTATCCGATGATTCATATGTCCCCGACGTCTTTGCTAGGGACGAACACGGCCATCTTGCCGGGGTCAAGGGCGAGGTGGACTTCGAGCATGTCAGATTCGGCTATGACCCGGATAGGACCATCATCCATGACTTTACCTGCCACGTCGAACCGGGCATGAAGGTCGCCATCGTCGGGCCCACCGGAGCCGGCAAGACCACCATCGTCAACCTGCTCATGCGCTTCTATGAGCTAAACGGAGGCTCCATCAAGGTCGATGGGCACGATATCGCCAAGATGAAGCGCAGTGAGGTCCACGACCTATTTGCCATGGTGCTTCAGGATACCTGGGTCTTCGAAGGGACCATCAGGGAAAACGTGGCCTATGGCATCAAGGACGTGCCTGACGAGAAGATCATGGAGATATTAAACGAAGCCAATCTGGCCCACTATGTGGCCACCCTTCCGGGCGGGCTTGACTATGTCATCGAAGACGAGGAAGCCATCTCGGTGGGGCAGAAGCAGCTATTTACCATCGCCCGCGCCATGGCCGAAGATGCGCCCCTTATGATCCTCGACGAGGCGACCTCCAACGTCGATACGAGGACCGAGGAACTCATCCAGGAAGCCATGGATAGGCTCACCGAAAACCGCACGAGCTTCGTCATCGCCCACCGTCTATCCACCATCAAGAACTCCGACCTCATTTTGGTGCTCAAGGACGGAAACGTCATCGAGCAGGGGAGGCACGAGGAGCTGCTTGCCAAGCAAGGCTTCTACTACGCCCTCTACAATTCGCAGTTCGCCCTCGATTAGTCCGACCGCCTCCCCACGGGGGCGGTTTTCATATGCGCATACCTGCATATGACTTTAAAAATCAGGTCCAAGAACCTTAGAATATAGCCAGCGTTTAAGGAGAATAGCATGCATAACGTAACCAAGATTTCCGAGGGCTTCTACTACATCGGGGCTTCCGACCGTAGGATCGCCCTATTCGAGAATGTCTATCCACTAGCCAACGGGGTTTCCTATAACTCCTACATCTATCTCGACGAGAAGACCTGCGTCCTTGATACCGTCGACTCTTCGGTCTCGGACGTCTATTTCGAGAACATCGACTTCCTGCTTAACGGAAGGAAGCTTGACTATCTGGTGGTAGACCACATGGAACCCGACCACGCCGCCAACATCGGGGAATTGCTGATGAGGCATCCGGAAACCGTCGTGGTTACCTCCTCGATGGCCAAGAAGTTTTTGCTCAACTTCTTCCCCGAGACCAAGGCCGAATTCCTGATCGTGAAGGAAGGGGATGTCCTCAAACTTGGAAAGCACACCCTTACCTTCGTCATGGCCCCCATGGTCCATTGGCCAGAGGTCATGTTCTCCTATGAGACCAGCGAAAAGGTCCTCTTCTCCGCGGATGCCTTCGGCACCTTCGGGGCCTTAAGCGGTTCGATATTCGCCAATGAAAATACCTATGACGCCCGCTTCCTAGACGAGGCTAGAAGGTATTACACCAACATCGTCGGGAAGTACGGCGATCAGGTCGTTTCCGTCCTCAAGAAGGCCTCCAACATCGAAATCAAGACCATCTGCCCCCTGCACGGCCCCATCCATACCGGCAACCTGAGCTATCTCATCAATGCCTACATTGCCTGGGCTTCCTATACCCCCGAAGATCCCGACGGGGTCATGATCGCCTACTCCTCGGTCTATGGGGGCACCGCCAACTGCGCCGAGATCCTGGCTACCAAGCTCGCCGAAAGAGGCGTCAGAAACCTCGTGGTCTATGATGTTTCCAAGACCGATTCTTCCTATCTTGTAAGCGAATCATTCAGGGTCAAGACCATCGTCTTGGCCGCGACCACCTACAATGCCGGGGTCTTCGTCAAGATGGAGGACTTCCTCCATGATTTGGCCAACCATAAGATCAGGAAGCGCAACTTCGCCATCCTCGAAAACGGCTCCTGGGCTCCCAATGCCGCCTGCTGCATGAAGGAGATACTAAAAGACCTTGATGACTGCACCTTCTTGGAGAATACCCTAACCTTCTCCAGCCGCCTGAAGGAAACGGATTTGCCGGCCCTTGATGCCATCGCCGACGAAGTGGCCGCGACCGTGGTGGAAAAGGCTCCCGAGAGCATCCCCCTCACCGATCCCACCGCCTTGTTCAAGCTCACCTATGGCCTATATACCCTGCATAGCAAGGACAAGGAGGGGAGGGACGATATTTCCATCAACAACTCCTTCTTCCAGATTTCCGATGAGCCGGGCCACCCCCTGGTCATGCTTTCGGTCAATAAGGCCAACTACTCCGCCGAGGCCATCAGGTCGACCGGGAAGTTCAATATCTCGGTCCTGACCGAGGAAACCCCCTATAGCCTCATCACCGCCTTCGGTTTCAAGTCCGGACGCGACAGCGATAAGACAATCGGCATGGAAGAGTTCCTAGGACGGGCCAAAAACGGACTCACCGTCCTAAAGAAGGCCTCTAGCGCCTATATCACCTGCTCGGTCCACGAGAGCTTCGACTGCGGCAACCACGTGGTCTTCATCGCCTCCATCGATGAGTCCAGGGTCCTTAGTAAGTGCCGGGCCCTGACCTATGCCTACTACTTTGCCCATCTTAAGCCCTCTGCCATCCCCAGCACTTCCAAGGTCAAGAAAATCGGATGGAGGTGCCGCATCTGCGGATATACCTACGTCGGGGATACCATCCCGGCCGACTACATCTGCCCCCTTTGCAAGCATCCGGCCAGCGACTTCGATAGAGTCGAACTCTGATCAATAAGCCTCCTTTCTAGCAATACCGCCATTTGCATGAGCCATCAGGCCCGGCGATATCCCTGCCAGTAGGGGGCTTTTCCATTTATGATAAATCCTAGGTGTTATTCATAAAACAATCACACCATTGCTTATTAATCTTTCGACCGATTGGTAGGTAAAAAGCAAGCAAAAAGCCGCCCGAGGGCGGCTGATTGAGTTTGCTTTGATTCTTAGATCTGGTCCTAGCGGTAGATATCCCAGCAAGCGGTGGGGACAGTGTCATACTCATAGGTCGAGATGAGCAGCTTGACGGTCTTATCCGGATCGCTATAGATCTCGTATTCGGCCCCTTCGACTTGGCTCCAGCCCGCGAATAGTAGGTCGGTGCCATAGGCATTTCCGCCTTCTTTGAAGACGGTCATGGTGGTTAGGGCCCCATCTAGATCTGGGTCATAGTAGGTCGAGGGGGCATAGTGGTTGCCTTCCTGGGAGGGCGTGGGCAACTCCAAAGTGATGACCCCGGTCAAGATCGAAAGAAGGCTGCTGGCAATGGATTCGGCCACGTCGAAGTCGTCATAGCACCTCTCGCCGCCGTAACTGACTACAAGGGTTCCGCTTCCTTCGGTGAGGATGTTCATGTTCTCATCGTTCACGGTCATGGTCACTTTGACGCGGTTATAGTTTTGGTCGCGGTAGTCTAGGAAGGGATAATCGACCCCATACATCTTTGAGTGGTAGGCATAACCGTGTTCTTCGTGGATGGCGAGGAGCTCGTCTAGACCACAGACATCGAAGTCATCGACGAGGATGGCTATGCCCTTTATAGGTAGTTGCCATAGTTGGAGGCGATGTCGCTATAGTAGTCATAGCCTTCGCCCCAATAGGAGATCACATCCAAAAAGAAGTCCCCATGGCCTATCTGATCCTCTCTTGGGTAGCCTCGTCCCAAGTAGGGGCAGTTTGTTCGTTGTTGTTATAGCCCACAAGCCCTAGGCAGGCCACGCCTAGAAGTAGGGGCAAAGATTTTTTCATACGCTGGTTCTCCTTGTGGCTTTAGCCACCGACAATCATCAAAATTCTTGGCAATTTTGAATTTGGTTTATGATTAAAATCGGAAATTGCATAAAGAATAATAAAGGCCCCGCCTTGGTTATCATGTCTACCGACCGGTAGATGATAGGAGGTAGGGCCTTATTAAATTTTTTGCCTAGTATCAGGCGAATAGGGCATCGAGGTCGGCGATGAACTTGTCGAGGTCTTTGATGTCATCGATCCGCGCCCCGGAGGCATTCTTATGTCCGCCTCCGCCCCATTTCTGGGCGACCCCTGAGATATCCTTCTCCTTGCTTCTGATGGAGACCCTCCAGCAGTAGTCCTTGGGGTCGGGGTCCTCGGTGATGGAACACCAGGCGCCGATGCCTTCGATGTTGGAGAAGATATTGACGTTTTCCTTGCCCCTTTCGGGGGTGATGTCGAGCTCCTTCTGCACGCTTGAGGGCAAGGTGTAGTAGGCAACGCCGTGTTCGGAGACATAGAAGTGGTTGAGGACATAGGCCTGGCTTCTTAGATCATCGAGCTTCTTTTGGAACATCTCGCGGATGATTTTGGCGTGGTCGATGCCGCTGGCCATCAACTCCCCGGCCACGGTCAGGGTGTGCATGGAGGTCGAGGGGTAGCGGAAGCAGCCGGTATCGCCCACCAAGCCGATGTAGAAATAGCGGGCCGCCTCCTTGGAAATACGGGTGCCTTTGAAGTGGAGGCAGAAGTCGACCACGATTTCGCTGGCGGCCCCGGCTTCAAGGTCTAGGACCTCGACTTCGGCGACCTGTTCCTTATAGGGATGATGGTCGAATTTGACGATGTGCTCCGCTTCCTTATAGCGGGGATCGGCAATCCTGCTATCGTCCCCGACATCGACGATGATGGCGAGGAACTTCTTGGACTCATAAAAGGAAGCGGGAAGGCGCTCGGATACCGGGAAGAGGCGGGGAGTAAACGAGACATGGTCATCTCCGACGAAGCGGATTTCCTTATCGGGGAAATTGTCCTTGAGGAAAGTGACTAGGCCCATCTGGGTGCCTAGGGCATCGAAGTCGGGCTTGATGTGGCGGTATACCACGATGGCCTTGGCTTCCTTTATGTAGCGTTCGATCTTTTTGTAGGCTCCCTTAAAGGGCTGGCCATAGGCCTTGATGATGGGATTTAGGCTCATAGCTTGCCTTCCTTGATCTTGATCTTGTAGCCGTCCCTAGCGAGCATGACTTCCTCGTCGGTGGGGATGACGGCCACGCGGACCTTGCTATCGGGGGTGGAGATGAGCCCTTCCTTGCCGCGGATATAGGTTTCGTTTTTCTTCTCATCGATATCTAGTCCCAGGGCCTCTAAGATATCCTCAAGGATGAGCTTGCGGAAATAGCTGGAGTTTTCGCCGATCCCGGCCGAGAAGATGATGAGGTCGACCCCGCCGAGGCGGACGAAGTATTGGCCGATGAAGTCGGCGGTGCGCCTAGCGAAGAGCTTGGAGGCCAAATGGGCATTCTCATTTCCGGCCCAATCGGCTTCTTCGACGTCGCGGGAATCATTGGAAACCCCGGATATCCCCAGCAAGCCCGATTTCTTGTTCAGGATGTCATATACCGCATCCGAATCGACCTTCAGGCAGTCGGCCAGATAGTTGCAGACGCTCGGATCGATGTCCCCGCACCTGGTGCCCATCATGATGCCGCCAAGGGGGGTAAGGCCCATGGAGGTGGCCACGCATTTGCCGTTTTTTGCGGCGGTGATGGAGGCTCCCGAGCCGAGGTGGCAGCAGATGATCTTCGTGCCTTCGGCCTTGCCGCCGAAATAGTCGCGGATGGCCTTCTCGATCAGGTATTGGTGGGAGGTGCCGTGGGCCCCGAAGCGGCGGCATTTGAATTTCTCGGCGTATTCCAAAGGAATCGGGAAAAGATAGTCCTCCTTTTCCATGGTCTGGTGGTAGGCCGTATCGAAGACCGCGGTCGCTAGGGCGTGGGGCAGGTATTCCTTGAAGGCGTGGTAGCCGATAAGATGGGCCGGGGCGTGCAGGGGATCAAGGGGGATCAGCTCCTTGATCTTTTCTTCCGCGCTATCGTCGAAGACCACCGAATGGGAATAGTAGGGACCCCCTTGGACGACGCGGTGGCTGACCACCTCGATGTCCTCGAGGTTCTTGATGATGCCATGTCCCTTCAGGGCTTCGATGAGCAGCCTCACGGCTTCCTTGTGGTCGGGGATGGGCAAGACCTGCTTGTCCTCATTCCCGCCGAATTTGATCTTGAAGATCGCATCATCGTGCCCGATGCGCTCGGCAAGTCCCCCGCAGAGGACTTCCTCTTCGGGCATCTTGTAGAGTTTGTATTTCAGGGAAGAACTCCCTGCGTTGACTGCCATTACCAGCATGCTATTTACCTCACTTGCTAAGGGAATTTTACTAGCAACCTTTTCTTCTTGTTAGGGGATTGTTTCGGGCTTTAAACTAAAGCCATGCTGAGAAATAGGGAAATCGTGGCGGATCTCGATAGCCGCTTTCTTAACGAGAAAAGAAGGATCCGCATTTATCTGCCCAAGGGCTATGACGGGCAAAAGCGCTACCCGGTGCTCTACATGCATGACGGGCAGAACATCGTAAGGCGGGCCGAGGCTTCCCACCGTTCCTGGAAGGTGACCAAGGCCCTAAAGCGGATGGGCAAGGAGGTCATCGTGGTCGGGGTCGACTGCGTGCAGCCCCGCAATAGGGATTATTATCCCTACCAGATCGAAAACGCCATCTCGATGAAGGGGATGGAATCCACCTCGAAGGAATACCTTTCCTTTTTGATCGATGAGGTAAAGCCCTACGTCGATGGCAATTTCAAGACCCTGCCGGAAAGGGAGCATAGCTATCTGGCCGGTTCTTCCTTGGGAGGCTGCATCACCGCCTACTGCGCGATGACTAGGCCCGGGGTCTTCTCCGTCTATGGGGTCTTCTCGCCCGCACTATCGATGATGAAGGACCTCTTTAGGAAGGACTTCGAGAAGTATGGCACCGATATGCAGGGGACCTATTTCGTCTCGGTCGGTTCGATGGAACACAAGCAGTTCAAGGACCGCCCCATGATGAGGGACCTTTTCAGGCGCGACTATGAGATGTATACCGCCTTGCTTGAAGGCTGCGGGGCCAATTTGGCCAAGAAGAAATACTATGTGGGCGGGGAGCATACCGAGAGCCACTGGGCCAAGCAATTCTACGATTTCATAAAGGTATTGCCGTGATTTTTGAGAAAGAAAAGGTCTTTGACCTTTATAGCGCGGAGCTCAACCGCTTCAAAAGGGTGAGGGTGTATCTGCCTAAAGGCATGAAGAAAGGGGAACGCTATAGCGTCCTCTACATGCATGACGGGCAGAACATCGTCCGTAAATCCCAATGGTCGAAACGCTCCTGGGAGGTGACCAAGACCCTCAGGAAGCTGAACAAGAAGATCATCGTGGTGGGCCTAGATAGCGCCGATCCCTACCGCAGCGAAGAATACTATGCCTACAAGATCGATATGCCGGTCGGGGAAGAGGTGATCCACGTCGAGCCCAAGGCCGATCTTTACCTTGAGTTTTTGGTGGGCTATCTAAAGCCGATGATCGACTATCTATATCCCACCTTGCCCGATCAGGAACATACCTATCTGGCCGGCTCCTCCCTCGGGGGCTTCATCACCGCCTACGCCGCCTTGAAGTGCCAGGGCACCTTCGGGGCTTTCGGGGTCTTCTCCCCGGCCTTCGGCTTTCCTGGCCCCGAGCTTTTTATAGAAAGCTTCGAAGAACTAGGAAGCGACCCAAAGGCCAAATACTTCCTCGCCTGCGGGGATAATGAAACCATCGAGCAGGAGGGCATCGATAGCCAGGATTTCTTCCCCGAGCAATTGGAGACCTATAAGGGCCTACTTCAGGACGCCAGCTGCAAATTGGAGGTCGCCAAGGTCTATAAGGGCCACCGCCATAGCGAGGAGTGCTGGGCCATCCAGTTCCGGGATTTTGCTAGGCTACTAGCCTGATATATGAAAAACAATGCCTATCAGGCCGGGCCAATTTCCGTCTGACCCCTTCTAAAGAAGGAAAAGATTGCTTATAATCGGCCCATGAGCGCGAGGCTACTCGTATATTCAAATAGAGGTGTTTGCTAATGGCATTTGGAGTACTTTACGATTTTTTGGTGGGCCAAACCATCGATGCCCATACCTATTTCGGAGCCCATTTCGGCTATAGGGAGAAAAAAGTCGGCAAGAAGACCATAAAAGAAGAAGGGGTTTGGTTCCGGCTTTATGCGCCTTTGGCCGACGATGTCTCCGTGATCGGGGAATGGAACGGCTGGGACGTCAGGGCCGACAAGCTCACCAAGGTCGATGACTGCGGGGCTTGGGAAACCTTCATCCCCGGGCTTCACGACTATCAGTCCTACAAGTACCATTTCCGCAACGCCAGGGGGGAATACGTCGACAAGGCCGACCCCTTTGCCTTCTATAGCGAGTACCGCCCCCAGACCTGCTCGAGGCTTTTCAACATCGAGGGCTTCATCTGGCATGATGAGGAGTGGCTGAAAAACCGCGACCGCAACTTCGACCGTCCGATGTCCATCTATGAGATCCATCTCGGGTCCTGGGTGGGGCAAAGGGACGGCCGTTATCTTTCCTATGAGGAAGTGGCCGACGTCCTGATTCCCTATCTGATGGAAACCGGCTACACCCACGTCGAGATCATGCCGATCGTCCAATATCCCTTCGACGGCAGCTGGGGCTATCAGGCCACCGGCTTCTATAGCGTCGATTCGCGATACGGCAATCCCTTCCAGCTGATGAGCTTCGTCGATAGGCTCCACCAGGCCGGCTTCGGGGTCATCCTCGACTTTGCCCCGGTCCACTTCGCGACCGACTACTATGCCTTGAGGGAATACGATGGTAGCTGCCTCTATGAATATAGCGATCCCAGCCACACCATCTCGCCCTGGGGAAGCGCCCAGTTCGATCTAGGAAAAGACCCGGTCCGCTCCTTCCTGATGAGCGCCATGAACTTCTTCCTGGACTATTTCCATTTCGATGGGATCCGCATCGATGCGGTCAGCAACATCGTCTATTGGGACGGCAACAAGAACAACGGGGAAAATACCGGGGCCACCGAATTCATCAGACGCCTCAACGGCAAGATCCATTACCGCCATCCCAGCGTCATGATGATCGCCGAGGACTCCACCGACTTCCAGGGGGTCACCAAGCCCTTGGAATACGGAGGCCTGGGCTTTGACTACAAGTGGGACCTCGGCTGGATGAACGATACCCTCAAGTACTATTCCAAGGACCCGATCTACAAGAAGTGGGAGCATAACAAGCTCACCTTCTCGATGGCCTATTTCTACTCCGAGAACTTTTTGCTTCCCCTTAGCCACGACGAAGTCGTCCATGGAAAGGGGACCATCATCAACAAGCTCTGGGGGGACTATGACACCAAGTTCGCCCAGCTTAGGAACCTGTATACCTACCAATACGGGCATCCGGGCAAGAAACTGTCCTTCATGGGCAACGAACTGGCCTCCTTCGACGAATGGAACGAGCAGAAGTCGCTTCCCTGGAATCTGCTTAGCTATCCCAAGCACGACTCGGTCAAGCGCTTGGTCAGAGACCTCAACCTCATCTACCGCGCCGAGCCGGCGATGCATGTGGAAGAGCATAACCCGGCCCGCTTCGGCTGGACCATGGTCGACAATGCCGACCAAAGCGTCTTTGCCTTCCAGCGCGAGTATGGCGATAGCGACTTGCTCTTCGTCTTCAACATGACCGGCAATTGGTATGACGGCTATGAGGTCGGCTGCCTAAGGGACGGCATCTATGACGAGATCTTCAATTCCGACAAGGACGTCTATGGGGGATGGAACCAGTACAACGGCCTTCCCTGCCAAGCCTATCCCGGCGCCCCGGAAAATAGGCCCTACCACATTTCCATCAAGCTAGGGGGCTTTGCGGCCTGCATCTTCAAGCGCCGCATCGAAAAGCGTGAAAAGCCCAAGGTAGAGGAAGAGCCCAAGGAAGTAGCCAAGAAGGCCACTATTAAGAAGCCCGCGGCCAAAAAGGCCCCGGTCAAGAAGGCCGCCTCTACCAAAAAACGGTCGGTGAAAAAGACCGCCAAAACCAAGTAATTTCGATTTCTACAAGGAGATTTTATATATGTTCAACAACAAATTGGATTTCAAACAGGAGTTCGAGCGTCGCCTGAGCGAGAAATACGGGCGCGACGTCAGCGATTCCCACCTCACCGAGCAATATGACATCCTCGGCGAGATGGTCCGCGACTACGCCGGCTACTACTGGCGCAACTGCCGCAACGACATCGATGCCAAGAAGAGGCGCCAGGTCATCTATTTCTCGATGGAATTCCTCATCGGCCGCATTCTGGTCAACAACATGATGAACCTCGGCATCTATAAGATCGCCAAGGACGGCCTTGCCGATCTAGGGATCGACATCCATTCGTTGGAAGAGATGGAATCCGACGCCGGGCTAGGAAACGGGGGCCTAGGCCGCCTAGCCGCCTGCTTCCTGGATTCGGCCGCCAGTAGGGGCATCCCCCTCCAGGGCAACACCATCCGCTATGAATACGGCTTCTTCCGCCAGAGGTTCCTAAACGGCAAGCAGGTCGAACTTCCCGACCAGTGGCTATCCAACGGCTTCGTCTTCGAGGTCAGGATGCCCAAGCACGCCGTCGAGGTCAAATTCGGGGGTTCCCCGGAAACCTACCTCAAGCCCAATGGGGAATATGCCCTCCGCACCGTGGGCGCCACCTGCGTCCGCGCGGTGCCTTACGACGTCTGGGTCCCGGGCTATAGGAACGGGGTGGCCAACATCCTGCGCCTTTGGTCGGCCGAGCCTAGCGAATCCAATTTGCCCAAGGATTTATCCTTCGAACAATACCTATCGACCCTCAAGGAGCTCTGCTTCGGCCTATATCCGGATGATTCGACTGAGCACGGCAAGATCCTGCGTTTGCGCCAGCAGTACTTCCTGGTCTCGGCCGGCTTGCAGTCGACGATGCTGGCCCATCTTCGCCGCTACAAGAGCCTGAAGGGCTTCAGCAAGCTCTATGGCTTCCAGCTCAACGATACCCACCCCATCCTCTCGATTCCCGAGATGATGAGGCTATTGATGGACGAATACGGCTTTGGCTGGGACGAGGCCTGGGAAGAGGTTACCCACTCCATCGCCTTTACCAACCACACGGTCATGCCCGAGGCCCTCGAGAGGTGGCCGGTCCAATATGTCCAGCACCTCGTGCCCCGCGTCTACATGATCATCGAAGAGATCAACCGCCGCTTCAACCAATACATGGTCGAAAAGGGCGTGCCCGAACTGGAACGCTACCAGATGAGCATCATCAAGGACGGGCAGATACACATGACCAACCTGGCCATCTATGCCGGCTATTCGGTCAACGGGGTCGCCAAAATCCATAGCGACATCCTCAAGGAATACACCTTCCATAGCTTCTACAAGCTCTTCCCCGAGAAGTTCAACAACAAGACCAACGGGGTTACCCACCGCCGCTGGCTGGCCTATTGCGATGAGAGGCTCTCTAACCTCATCAGCTCCAAGATAGGGGATGGCTGGATCAAGGACTTCAGCAAGATTTCCGAACTGAAGCAATACATCGATTCCAAGACCCTGCAGGACGCTTTCCTGAAGGTCAAATACGAAAACAAGAAGGACTTCGCCAAGTTCGCCAAGGAGTATGGGGGAATCAGTATCGACCCCAACTCCATCTTCGACGTGCAGATCAAGAGGCTGCACGCCTACAAGAGGCAGCTCATGAATGTCTTCCACATCATGTTCCTGTATCAGAAATACAAGGAAAATCCCTCTTCCTTCAAGATTACCCCGCACACCTTCATCTTCGGGGCCAAGGCCGCGCCCAGCTATGAATACGCCAAGCGCATCATCGAGCTGATCCTTTCGGTCCAGGAAGTGGTCAACAACGATCCGGGCTTCTCCAAGTTCGTGAAGATCTTCTTCGTGGAAAACTACGGGGTAAGCCTAGCCGAGAAGATCATCCCGGCCGCCGACATCTCCGAGCAGATTTCCACCGCCGGTAAGGAAGCCTCGGGTACCTCCAACATGAAGTTCATGATGAACGGGGCGGTGACTCTAGGCACCATGGACGGGGCCAACATCGAAATCGCCCAGTTCGCCGGCAAGGAAAACGAGGTCATCTTCGGGATGGAAGCCGACGAGGTCCAAGCCCACTATGATAAGGGCGACTACAACCCCTGGGATGTCTATAACTCCGATCCGCGCATCAAGAATATCCTCGATTCATTGACTTCCGGGCCCTGGGCCAAGGGCGACCGCTTCAGGCTCATCTTCGATGAGGTCATGCACGGGGACCAATACTTCATCCTCAAGGACTTCGATAGCTACGTCAAAGCCCACGCTAGGGCCGACGAGCTATACCAGGACCGCCGCGGCTGGGCGAGGATGTGCCTTGCCAACATCGCCTCTTCGGGCAACTTCACCTCCGATAGGACCATCGATGACTATAACCGCGACATCTGGCATCTAAGCCACTACGAGGTAAGCGAGGAATAATGCATTTCGATCTGACTCCCTATCTTGCCAAACAGAAGGCCCTAGACGAAGATATCCATCTCCGTCACGGGGTCGACTATGCCTCTACCAAACAAAGGCGCTTTCTGGCCCTTTATGTGGAAGTGGGGGAATTGGCCAATGAGACGCGCTGCTTCAAATACTGGTCCGATAGGGGCCCGGGCAGCAAGGAGAAGATCCTCGACGAATATGCCGACGGAATGCATTTCCTGCTCTCTTTGGGGGTCGCCATCGATATCGCTGAGGCCGCCTATGAAGGGCCGGCCTTGCTCCCTTATGAAAACCCCACCAGGGGCTTCCACGAGGTCTATCGCTCCATCGGCGAGCTCTATGAGCATTACGATAAGGAGCATTGGACCTACGCCATGGAGGCCTATGTGAGACTGCTATTTACCCTAGGCTACAACATGGACGAGGCCATCACCGCCTACCTCAGTAAGCTTGCCGTCAATTACCTTAGGCAGGAGAACCATTACTGATGCCCCGCATCGATAGGGGAGAAGACGCTCCCGAAAAGGAATATTTCAAGGCCGCCGAATACCGGCAGGTCCGCTACTTCCATTTCGGGGTAGCCGCCTTCTTCCTATTGCTTATCCTGATGGTCCTATTCATCCCCATGTTCTATGGTAAGACCACGGGCGCTTATTCCTTGGTCCTAGGCTTTGATGAAATCAATCTGGCCTCTTCGATCATGGGGATCATATACTCCATTGCCCTAGGGGTCTTCGCCGTCCTCTTCCTGGTGTGGGGAGCCTCCAAGAACTTCGATAAGACCGAAAAAAGGGCCTTCTTCACCTATCTGGTCTCATCATGCGTGAACCTTGCCTTCGCGATCGCCTTTGGGATTGCGGGGGACATCTTGGTGATGCTAGCCGCGGCCCTCTTGGCCGGGCTCAACCTCTTGGTCCTATATCTGGACTTCAAACTCTTCCACGACCTATAAGGAAATAAGAAAAGGTCCGCCTATAGCGGGCCTTTTTCTATAGGGTATCCTTTAGGCTCAGCTGGCTGGAAATCGAGAGTTCCTTGAACTGATTTGTATATAGTTCATAGTAATGTCCCTTTTGCTTCATGAGGCTAGCGTGGTTGCCGTCTTCGATGATGCTTCCGCCCTGCATGACCAAGATGCGGTCGCTATGGACGATGGTGGATAGCCTATGGGCGATGACGATGGAG
>CASGDR010000001.1 GCA_949300345.1 uncultured bacterium | reverse complement strand
AGCCTACGAGCTTTCCAAGCCCGCCCCTTCAGCCACTTGGGTATTCCTCCGTGGGCAAGGGCGATTATAGGAGGTAGAAAGCCAAACTGCAATCGCTTTCGTCCAAGCCGGAGGCATTATGGGCCCTTGTTAGGCCCAAGTCGTCCCTTATGGGCCATGGGCAAGGCCCATTGATGTTATAATCCAACCCGTGAAAGAAGTAACCATCTCCAAGGCCTCGGAGGGAATGAAGGCCGAGAAGTTCGTCCGCAAGTACCTAAGCGAGGCTCCTTTGTCCTTCATCTATAAGCTCTTTAGGCTCAAGGACGTCAAGGTCAATGGACACTGGGTCAAGAAGGACCATGTCCTAAAGGCAGGGGATGTGGTGCGCCTTTATGTCAGCGATTCCCAGCTTGAGGATTTCAATAAGCCCAAGCCCTTGTCCGCCAAAGAGTTGCCTTATCCCGTTGCCTACGAAGACGAAAACATCCTCATAATCGATAAGCCGGCCGGTTTATTGGTCTATGGGGACATCAACGAGAAAAGGAAGACCCTGACCCAGGCGGTCAGGGAATACCTGCTATACAAGGGGGAATACCATGAGGGCGATGCCTTTTCGCCTTCCCCGGCCCATAGGCTCGACCGCAATACGGCAGGCTTGGTAGTCTACGCCAAAAACAATAAGGCCCTCTCGGTTTTGGAAGATGCCTTCAAAGAAAGGAAGGGAATCAAGAAGGAATACCTGGCTTTGGTGAAAGGCGAGATCAAGGAAAAAGGCCGGGTCGAAGCCCCTTTGAAGAAGGACCCCAAGATGGGTCTGGTCAAGGTTACGCCCATCAAGGACGGGGGAGCCTATGCCCTTACCGAATACGAACCGGTAAAAGAAATCAATGGCAATACCCTGGTTTCCATCACCCTACATACCGGTAGGACCCACCAGATCAGGGTCCATATGGCCTACATCGGCCATCCGGTTGTCGGGGACCCGAAATACGGGGACTTTGCCCTCAATAAGGAAGTCAGGGATCGCTATGGCCTATCATCCCAATGGCTAGTTGCCTATCGCCTCTATTTCGGCAAGCTGGCTTCTCCTTTGGAGAATCTTGAAGGAAAAAGTATAGGCATAGACATTCCTAGCCAATTCAAGGCTTTGGTATAATTCGCACATGGATCAGATCAAGGAAAACTCCGCGAGGTGGCTAAACTCACCCGCCGTCAGTGACAAGGACAAGCAAATCATCAAGGCGATGCCGAAGGAAAACTTCGACGATGCCTTCTATAAATCGATAGAATTCGGGACCGCCGGAATGCGCGGGGTCTTGGGCCCTGGCACCAATAGGATGAACATCTTTACGGTCAAACGCGCCGCTCTAGCCTTCGCCAACGTCCTCAAGGAAAAATTCAGCGACGCTAGGGAAAAAGGCATCGTCATCAGCCATGATAACCGCCACATGTCCCGCGAATTCGCCCTGGAGTCCGCCAAGCTTTTCAACGAACTCGGACTTAAGGCCTATCTCTTCGATGACCTAAGGCCTACCCCCGAACTCTCCTATGCGGTCAGATATCTGCATTGCGTCGGAGGGGTCATGATCACTGCCAGCCACAATCCCAAGGAATATAACGGCTACAAGGTCTATGACGAGACCGGCTGCCAATTGGTTCCCGAGAAGATTGCCCCGGTACTCAAGGAAATCGCCAAGTACCCCGATGAGCTAAGCGTCAGCTACCAAAAGGACGAAAATCCCGGCAAAACCATCATCCTTGACCACAAAATCGACGATGATTACGTCCGGGCATGCGAAGCCATCCAGGTCCATCCCGAACTCGATAAGAAGGGCTTCGCCATCGTCTATACCCCCCAGCACGGGGCCAGCTATGAAAATGCCATGCGGGTCTTTAAGGACTGCGGCTATGAAGGCACCCCCGTGGCCGAGCAATGCGTCCACGATCCCGATTTCGGGGCCACCAAATCCCCCAATCCCGAAGACCCCAGGGCCTATGAAGAGCCCATAAAGCTCGCCAAGAAGGTCAATGCCGAGCTCATCTGCATGACCGATCCCGACGGCGATAGGGTAGGCCTAGCCTACAAGGATAGGCAGGGGAGTTACCGATTGCTCACCGGAAACGAATCGGCGGCCTTGCTCATCGATTACCTGCTCTCTGAAAAAAAGAAGCTTGGATCGCTTCCCGAAAACGGGATTCTCTATGACACCATCGTCACCTCTAGGCTCGGGGCCAAGATTGCCGAATCCTATGGGGTCAAGGTCGAATCATTGCTTACCGGTTTCAAGTTCATCGGCGATGCCATCGCTAGGGCCGAAAAGGCAAAAGGCTCGCCCGAATATGTCTTCGGGTATGAGGAATCCTATGGATGCCTTCCCGCCCCCTTCGTCAGGGACAAAGACGGCATCCAGGCCATCTTGCTATATTGCGAAATGGCCCTGTTCCATCACCTTAGGGGCGAAAACCTCGGCGAGGCCCTCGAAGACGTGATGCAAAAATATGGCTACCACATCGCTAGGCAATCATCCAAGATGTTCGTCGGACCAAGCGGTTCGGCTTCCATGAATGCCCTGATGGAAAAACTCCATGAGAATCCGCCTGAGGAAATCTCCGGCAAGAAGGTCGTCAGAGTCGAAGACTATGAGACCTCTACCTATAAGGAAGGCGGAAAGATCGGAAAGCTTACATTGCCCAAGTCGCAGGTGGTCAAGCTCATCCTCGAAGACGGTTCCTGGGCCGCCATCCGTCCCTCCGGCACCGAACCCAAGGTCAAGTTCTATGTCGAGATAGTTTCCAAAGAAAAAGGCGATCCCGATGCCCTCGCCTCAAAATTCGTGAACGACCTGAAGTCTACCCTAGGGGTAGAGGACTAACCGAATATCTCCTTCAAAGTCAGGGCCAACCCATCCTGGTCGTTGGTCCTTTTCGTTAGGATGAAACCCTCGTGGTTGTTTAGCCCTTTGTGGTTTTTCATCAGATAGCCTTGTTTGGCATTTAAGAGCATGGGTATATCGTTATCCGAATCCCCGAAGGCCAGGGTTTCTTCCTTGGATATCCCGAGTCGATCTTGGATATACTGCAAGCCCGCTCCCTTATCATGTCCTTGGATATAGAGCTCGCTATAGAAGGAGTTCCTCCAGTGGCGGTGGAGGATATTCTCCCTGGTGGCTAGCCTATTTATTTCATCGTCGTATTTATGGACATGCCTCATTAGGACGATGTAGGGATCCTCATCTAGGGTTTCGTCCAAAGGACCTTCTATGTATTTCATTCCCTTATAGGGAAAGTAATGGTCGAGGTAGCTATCGTGCCTAAGGGTATAGGACGCAAACTCGGACTCGGCGACCATGGAGGTGACCATGCCCCTGGTCCTAGCAAAAAGTTCTTTTACGAATTCTTTATCAATCGTGGCCTTGATCGGTTCAAAGGAAGGATTGCCAGGGATATAGACCAGGGCCCCATTGTAGGAAATAAGAGGGGTATCTAGCCCCAAGGCCTCATAAAAGGGGAGCATCGAGCGGGGCGGCCTGCCCGAGCACAAAACGATCTTATGGCCATCATCGATTAGTCCTTTTAGGACTTGATGGGTATATCTAGAGATGGTCAAATCCGACCTAAGCAGGGTTCCGTCTACGTCGATGGCCAGTAGCATCAGAAGGTCAATAAGCCAACGGCTTTCTGCACTTTGGTTAGGGTTTTGCGGGCTTTACGTCGGGCTTTCTCTTCGCCGCTTTTAAGCACCCCGATATATTCCTTGGACTCCTTTATGCGGAGATATTCGTTTTGGAAGGGCTCTAGGACTTCGACCACCTTCTCGGCCACGGCCTTCTTGAAATCGCCATAGCGGTAGCCGCCAAAAACCTTCGCGGCTTCCTCCTGGCTGATGTGCGATAGGGCGGCATAGATATTCAGGAGATTGGCTATACCCGGTTTCCCGATGGGGTCGAGGGTGACTTCGCTTCCGCAGTCGGTAACCGCCGACATGATTTTCTTTCTCACGATGTTCATGGGATCTTTGAGGAAGATGTCGCCCTCGGGATCGGACTTGGACATCTTCTTGCTAGGATCGGACAAGGACATGATCCTGGCTCCGGTCTTGGGGGTGACCGCCTTTGGCATCCTCAGTATCTCCCCGTAGCGGTGGTTGAACCTGGTGACTAGATCGCGCGTAAGCTCGACATGCTGCCTCTGGTCTTCCCCGACGGGAACCTCATCGCTTTGGTAAAGCAATATGTCGGAGGCCATCAGGACCGGATAGGCGAATAGTCCTAACCCGATGGCTTCGTCCTTCATGGACAGGCTCTTTTCCTTGAACTGGGTCATGCGGCGCAACTCCCCCATGTAGAGGTAGTTCTGCATGATGGCGTTGAGTTCGGCATGCTCGGAGACATGCGACTGCAGGAAGATCGCACTCTTCTCAGGGTCTAAGCCCGAAGCTAGGTAAAAACAGGCAATATCGATGGAATTTTCCTTTAGTACCTTGGATTCGATGGGTAGGGTCAAGGCGTGGAGGTCGGCGATGAAGATATAGACTTCGCCTTCGTCCTGGTATTCCTTGAAACGGGAGAGGGCCCCGATGTAGTTGCCTAGGGTGAGCTGGCCTGTTGGCTTGATTCCTGAGAGTATGGTTGGCATGGCTAGATTATATTGCTTTTGTCCTTCTCTTTTTAGAGCATGCTGAAGTGCAGGGTGATGCCGTTTTCGTCCATTTCCACGATTTCGAAGTCCCAATTCAGATAGCCATCGTTATTGAAGCGGTCGCTAACGGTAGATTCGCCTAATGTATCGCCTTCCTGGAAGAGGATGGAGGGCTTGTTGAAATTGTCCATGGCGGTCCTCAGATCGCTGAAATAGTCAACCCCGTCGGCAGATATGGCCTCGATGAGGTTATATCCGTTTCCGGTGGTCAGGCTGGTGCCCTCTATCGAATAGGTATAGGCCGGGGTGTTGCTGGCCAGCATGTAGAAGAAGTCATCGCGGTGGAGGACCCAGTCACTGGTGGATTCATAGTAGTGGTAGGTATATTTTCCGTTGGATGATTCTTCGCGGTAGGCCACCCTCGCATCGACGTGGAAACCCTGTAAGCCATAAGTGGAATAGGTCCCGCCTTTTTCGTCATAGCCGAGGAACTTCATGCCGCCATAGCCCTCGCTATCGATGCCGCTGATGCCTTCGGGGACGTAGTAGGAAAAGACCAGGTATTCGTCCATCGGGGAACCGTTATAGAAGTCGTCCGGATAGATGACCAAGGTATCCCCGGTCGAATAGAAGGGTCTGAGAGTGATTTCGAAATCGTTTTTCGAGCCATCGACGATGTAGGGATCGGTCCACCCCAAAAGCATCTTGTTGAAGGGTCCATGATCGCCGATGTTGTAGTCCATCATGTCGACGATCCCGGCGGGGCAGGCGCCGTAGGAATAGTCATAGAAGTCAGGTAAACCCAACGAATGCCCGCATTCATGGATGATGGTGTGGGTATCCGGAATGCTGCCGTAGGTATCTTCAAGGCCCACATAGCCCGAGAAGAAGAAGGTGCAGGGTTCGGCATCGAGTCCGGAAGTGCCGGTCGGATAGATGGCCGAGGTCCAGTGCCACCAGGGCATCCCCGATCCGACGCTATAGTTGGTCTGGTAGATCAGGTGTATCGAATCCACATAGCCGTCATTGTCGCTATCGTATTGCGAAGAGATGTCCTCGGGCAACGAAAGGAAGTATTCATACATGATGTTGGGAATGACTCTATTGTGGTCGGCATTCAATTCGTCGCAGGTGTAGTTGCACTGGTAGGGCTCGGCGATGGTGATGTCGAAGTCCAATTTCCCATAGGATGATTCGTAGTAATATTCCCTCAAAGAAGGAAAGGCACCCTTGGCCTCGAGATCAGTCGAAGTATAGGCTTCTTCGATCTTGGCAATTTGGCTGGAAGTAAAGCCGTTGGTCATATCGGCAAAATATAGGGGGATGACCAAAATGTCGGGATTTCCGGTAGTGGGGCACTGGCTAGATTTCTCGAATACCCCGTATTCCGTATTATCGGCTAGGGTATCGGTGAGTTCGAGCTTCCTATAACCGGTCTTCTCTTCGTTTGAGGATGAGGATGAGGAGGAAGAGGAGGAAGAAGATTCCGTGGCGGAACTATCGGAGGGATAGCCGGCGCAGGAGGTTAGTACGAGAGTCGATAGCAGTATCGTAGGCAAAAGAAATTTCTTCTTCATGGTGATTATGATAATGGTCTATATAGACCATATTCCAGCAATATTTCTCTTAGACGGCACTGAAGGAGAGGGTGATTCCCTCCTCATCCATGGAAACGACCTCGAAATCATAGGACACGGGGTTGCCGTCATTGAGGTTCTTGGGTCCGGTAGATTCCGAATATTTGTCGCCCACTTCGAAGAGGATGTCGGGATCGTTGAATTTGTCGACGGAGCCCATGCCGGGTCCAAAACGCTGCACCCCATCCGCGCAGATGGCGGTGTAGAGCAATTCGCCTTCCCCGATGACGGGTTGCCCGTCTTCGAGCCTGAAGCTCCTTGAAGGGGTATTGGAAGCGGCCATCCCCGCATAGTAGTCGCCGTGGTCGAGGATGTCCTGGTAGGTTTCGAAGAATTCGTAGCCAGTGAAATTGTAATAGACGGTCCTCGAATCGACGTGGAAGGCCTGCAGGCCGCTATTCTGATAGGTACCGCCGAGCTTGTTGAAGCCGTGTCCCGTCCATTCGGCATAGCCGCCCGCATCCCTTCCGTTGATGCCGGTCGGAGTATAGTAGCTGAGGATTATGTATTCGTCGAAAACCGTGTCGTTGAAGGGGTCTTTGCTTGGATTTCCCATCACGATGCAGTCCCCAGATTCCTCGAAGGGCTTGATGGTGATCTCAAAGTTTTCCTTGGTGCCGTCGACTACATAGGGATCGATCCAGCCCATCATCTTCGAATAGGCAGTGTGGTCGCCGATGTTGAGGTCCATCATGTCGACCGCTCCGGCATACATGGCCATGGTGTCGTCATAGGAATAGTAGTCGGCTAGGCCTAGGGTATGTCCGTATTCATGGATGATGGTATGGGAATCGGGATAGCCCTCATAGCGTCCGTTATGCATCCCGGTTTCGTAGTTGGAAAAGAAATAGATGCCGGGCCTTTTGCTTCTTTGTTTGCTTGCCTTATAGAAGTCCCCGTAGGTGAAGTGCCACCAGATGTTGGTGTCGGCATTGTCCTTGGTCAGATAGATGAGGTGGACCGAATCGATGTAGCCGTTATTGTCATTGTCGAGTTCGGCAAGCTCGGCCTCGCTTATGGTGTCGAGGTATTCGTCGATGATGGTGATGATGGGATCAGTTTCCAGGGTCACTCCCGCCGGCGGGGAGAGCTTGAACAGGGTCTCGAATTCCGAGGTGGTCATGCTGGTGCGGAAAGGATCGGCGAAGTGGACGTCGATGTCGAGCTTGCCATAGCTGGAAACCGAATAGAATTCCTTGAGCGAATAGAAGGCATTGTCTTCGAGTTTTTCGCCGGTATAGGCCTCATGGATGGAATCCATCTTGGTTTGGTCGAATTCCTTGTCGATGTCACTAAAGACCACCGGAAGGATGAGCACGTCGGGAGTACCCACCGGCACATGTCCCATGTCGTTGATGGCCCCGAAGATGCCCCATTTGGGGTTATCGGCCAAGGAGTATTTGAGTTCTTCCTTGTAATATCCCGGGGTCGGTCCCCTGGATGAGGCTGAGCTAGAGGATGAATATAGATTCCCGCATGAAGAAGGGCCCGATACCATGACCAGGCCTAGGAGGAATAAGAAACGGTGTTTGAACATAGCGATAACTTACCTTTATCAAGGTAAATTGGCTAGTCCCATGGGTAATTTCCCCATCAAATCGCCGTGAAATGGATGGTGATGCCCTCTTCGTTCATGGAAGTGACCTCGAAGTCATAGCCGAGGTCATATCCTTCGTTGAAACTAGAAGGGCCGGTAGAGGAAGAATATGTATCGCCGATTCCGAAGAGGATGGAGTCGCGCCCGGGGTTATAGGCGAAGTTGGTCCTTCCGTCAGCGGAGATGGCACTCAAGAGGCGGTTGTCGGAATAGTAGCTGGCATCCGAGACTTCGGTCTGGGATTCGAATTCGATGGATTGGGAGGGGGTGTTGCTGGCGGCGGTGCCCCAGTAATAGCCCATCATGGATTCTTCGATCTCGGTGGCATAGCTACCGGTGGATACCAAATAGCTAGAAGTGACCGAATATACGCTGTAGACCCTTGAGTCTACGTGGAAAGCCTGAAGGCCGTCGACCCGATAGGCGTGCCCACGTTGGGAATAGCCCTCGGCATCACGGTCATTGACCCCGCCTTCGACGGTGTAGTAGCTAAGGGTGATGTATTCGTCCCACGGGGTACCATTCCAGTCATCACCCTCGCCTTTTAACAAGATGAACTCGCCGGAGGTGGAGTAAGGCTTGAGGGTAATCTGGAAATCGTCGCTGGTGCCATCGATGACATAGGGCGTGGTGTTCCAGCCTAGGAGCATCTTGGAATAGGCACAGTGGTCGCCATAGTTATAATCCATCATGTCGACGCATCCGGCCGGGCAATCATTGTCATTGTTGTCATAGGAGTAGTAGTCATTTAGGCCTAGGGCATGACCGGTTTCATGGATGATGGTGTGGCTATCGGGGTAGTTCCCATAGGCTCGGTTCATCATCCCGTCTTCGTAGTTGGAGAAGAAGTAGGTACCGCCTTGGTAGCCGTTGCTACCCCTGACGTTGGTGTAGGTCGTGTAATGCCACCAGAAGCCTCCCCAATCCAGGGTTTGGGTGGTCTTGTAGATGATGTGGATGGCATCGATTCTCTTGTCCCCGTCATAGTCAAAGTCCTCGGGGTTATCAAGATTGGAGATGCAGTCCTGTATCAGGTCGTCGATGGGCGAGCTTTGGCGGGCCCAGGCAGAATCGGTCATATTGATGCGGACCGGATCTAGGATCTGGCAGTTCATGTCCAAAGCCCCGCCGGAGGAGAGGCGATAGTACTTTTCCAAGGAATAGAAGGCATTGTCTTCGAGGTTTTCGCCCTTATAGGCCAGTTCGATGTTGGCGAGCTCTTCCTCTGAGAAATCCCCCGTGTTGGTGAAGTATAGGGGAATGACCATGACGGCCGGAGAGCCCACCGAAGGGCAGGTCGAACCCGAACCGAAGACCCCCATTTCACGATGGGTCGCCAGGGTGAAGTCGGTACCTTCCGCCTTGTAGTAACCCTTTTCACTCGGAGTGGTACTCGAAGAAGAAGTAGATGATGAGCTAGACGAAGAACTAGATGAAGAACTGGAAGACGAGGAGCTAGATGAAGAATCGGACGAGCTGTCTGAGCCATGGCTCGAGGAGTCTGAGGAAATGGTCGATTCACCGGTAGAAGAACCGGGGAAAGCGAAGATAGTGCAGGAGGTTAGAGCAACCAGCCCGATGCCCCCTAAGACAAACAAAACTGATTTTTTCATGCGCCATAGTTTATCCAAAAGGGAAAAGATTGCTAGCAAAGATTGTTGTCCGAAGGTAAAATTTCGGTTTAATTGGCAGTGAACCGAATGGTGATTCCGTTAGCGTCCATGGCGGTGACGGTGAAGTCGTAGTTGATCTTGGTGCCGTCATTGAACTTGGTGGGTCCGTCGGAAGAAGAATAGGAATCGCCTATTCCGAATAGGACGTTGGGATTGCCGAAGGTTCTGGTGCCGCCATTGTCGAAGCGCGAGACTCCATCGGCATTGATGGCCTTCAGGAGGCGGTTGTTGCTGCTCTTATAATCGCCAGTAGATGTTATTTCATAGCTATACGAAGGAGTGTTTGAGGCAAAGATCATTTCAAATGATGAGCCGTAGTTGGCAAAATCGCTCTCCGTTTCGTAATAGTAGTATCTATTGTTCTGGTAATAGGCCGCCCTTGAGTCTACATGGAAGGCTTGTAGCCCGGAGGTAGCATAGGTGCCTCCTTTGTTGTAGCCATAACCGGCATTTCCCCATTCGGCATATCCATCCGCGTCGATGGAGTTGATTCCGGTCGGGGTGTAGTAGCTAAGAACGATATATTCGTCCCAAGCGGTAGAGTTGAAGGGGTCTTCGGTGGGATTGGCAATTACGATGCAATCGCCGGAAGATTCGAAAGGCTTTAGGGTAATTTCGAAGCTGTTGCTCGTGCCATCGACGACATAGGGATCGGTCCAACCCAATAACATTTTGGAATAGGCTCCGTGGTCACCGATGTTGAAATCCATCATGTCGACGCATCCGGCCGGGCAAGCACTGTCGCCGCTATCGTAGCTATAGTAATCATCCAATCCGAGGATGTGGCCGGTTTCATGGATTACGGTATGGGTGTCAGGGTAAGTACCATAGATACCATTGTTCATCCCCGACTCAAAGTTCGAGAAGAAATATAGACCGGGTTTGACGCTTCTATATTTAGCGGCGCCATAGTAATCGGCATAGGTGTAGTGCCACCAGATGTCGGTGTCAGGATTGTCCTTTGTCAGATAAATGACGTGGACCGAGTCGATATAACCGTCATTGTTAGAGTCGTAGGATTCCAAAGTGTTTGTATCTATGGTGTCCAGATATTCATCGATGATGTTGATGATCGGGTCATCTTCGGATGTTGATTCATTTAGCGGAGAAGATTTCCACTGGGATTCAAAGGTCGAAGGGGTATAGTTAGTGGTAAACGGTTCGGCAATGTGGACATCGATGTCCAAAGCCCCATAGCTGGAAGTCCGATAAAATTCCTTGACCGAATAGAACGCATCCTCCTGCAATGTGGCAGACGTATAGGCATCTTCTATCATTTGCAGGCCAGCCTCGCTGTAAGACTTGCCGGTACTGGAGAAAATGACCGGAAGGACTAGCATATCGGGGTTATTGACCGGGGCGAATGACATTCCGGAGGAGCCGAATATTCCCCATTCGGGATTGGTAGAGAGGCTATATTTGATTTCCTGTTTCGAATATCCGGTTCCGCTTGGGGTAGTGGATGAGGAACTGGATGAACTGGACGAACTTGAAGACTGGGACGACCAGCTGGAAGAAGTGGAGGAGTCAGAAGCGTTAAGGGTTATAACCAATTTATAGATATAGACCCTTTTCTTGCTTTTTCCGGTTGTTTCCAGTTTGAGCCAATTGGAATAAGTGCCGCTTCCGTTATCCATGTCCTCATAGAGGTAATTTCCGGTTGAGGATTGCCCGTTTGGTTCGCTGGGATTGTAGTTGTAGTTCGGCGTTTCCGAATTGGTAATGGTTTGGGAGGACCCGGTCGTATTGGCGCTGCTGGTAACCTTGATTTTGCTGCCGGTATCAGAACCATAAAGAGAGGCTAAGACCCTGACTTCCTTGATTAAGTAGTTCTGGGAAAAAGTAATGGTAATCGAACCGGTTTTCTTAGATGAACCTAGCCTCATTGCATATCCGGTATTCCAATATGCACTCTCACCTTCAAGGTTTGCTACCGATACGGATGTGCAATAGCTGTTTACTCCATCAAAGGTATCGGTTGAGAAATTAGTTTCAGAGAGGCTGCCGGAGGCTTCCGTGCCAAACACGATACCGGCGCAGCTCTTGGTCGGTGCGGTCAGACCTATTGTCGGTAAAAAGTTCCCAAGCAAGATGGAACCCAGTACTAGGGTGGGGACGGCGATCAGGGCGCCGAGAACGATTGCGTTTTTTCTCATAGCCCCTAAGTAAACCACGGATTTGCCAAATAGACGATTCGAATTGGTGTGTCTATTGTAAAACGTTGGATAAGTATTTCCCTAAAGGGGAAGCTTCATAAACAAGCCTATTTTGCGATATCCCCGCAAAAAAGGGATGACTATGCCGAAAACGAGAATCCGCCGCTTTAAAAGCCTTTGGACTTTGTTGAAATATCCCTTTCGATGGAAGAAGATAAAGCCCCAAGCAAACCATGATCAAAATCTACGTCTCCAATTCGTGTGCTTCCTGCCGGAAGGTCAAAAAGTGGTTCGATGACCAGAATATTCCTTATGAATCCAAGGACATCTTTTCCAAAAAGCTTTCCGAGAAGGACATCCTCGAAATCATCGCCAAAAGCGAAAACGGGACCGACGACATCATCTCCAACCGCAGCAAGATCGTCCTCGACAATGACATCGATTTCGATTCGATGACCATTTCCGAACTGATCGGCTTCATCAAGGCCAATCCCTCGGTGCTAAAGCGCCCCATCATCATGGATGACCACCGCATCCAGACGGGGTACAACGAAGAAGAGATATCAACCTTCATTCCCCGGGCCCGTTTATTGGCCGAGTCGGTGTGCTCGCCGGAAAACTGCCCCTCCTATGGAAGATGCCTGAAAAGCCTCGACCAGGAAGGAAAAATCAAAATCAACAAAGAAGAAAAACCGAATGACTAACGGCCGACGGCTTCCAGGGCCCGGGCCGTTTTCGTTTTGTTGGTGAGGGTGTAGGGGATCTTGTTATCGTCAAGAAGTTCCTTGAGGAGCCTTTCGGCATCCTTCATGTTGTTGTATTCGAGCTCGATTTCGTAGTCATAGCGCCCCGAATAGTAATTCTCGTCGATGGATAGGAGCCCGCCTTTGTATTTAATGTCCACGCGCTTGGTGGTCAGGCTGGTGATGATGCGCAGGCTTTCGGCATCGATGTCTAGCATGGTAAGGAAGCGCTTGAGGTCATTTTCGGGGAAATCGCCCTTGGTCTCGAAATCCACGAACTCCCATTCAGCCAGATCCTCGTTCTTCTCCAGAAGGCCTTGGCTAAGGGGAGTCTTCAGGGTCATCTGCAGCTTCCCGTCCCTGCGCCTGATGCGTAGGGCAATGCCTTCCTTCTTCAGTTCCGATTCTTCGTTATCGATGTAATAGTTGGTCTGGGAATAGGGGACCGCGCCCTTGAAAAGGCCCATGACCTTATGGTAGCTGTCCTTGTCGATCAGGGCTTTGGCTTCGATTTCGATGGCATTTGACATATTTTCGTCCTCAACTCTTGTATTATAACCTAAACGAAACGGAGTATTTCCACCATGGCAAAGATACTTGAAGGCGTAAACACCGGCGATCTGATCATTCCTCTTTCGGTGGCGGGGGCCATAATCCTGGCCGTCTTGGCCCTAGGGCTATTCGTATATCTAAGAAGAAGGAAAGACGCAACCGTCAAGAAAGCCAAAAAGGTCAAGGTCCCCAAACAGAAGAAAAGGGAACCCATCAAGGTCGGGGTGAGCGAATCCGACATCCTTAGGGCCCTAGGGGGCAGCGACAACGTCCTTAGCCATGAAGCCAAGGGCTCTAGGCTCATCATCGTCCTCGATGATGTATCCAAAATTCAAAAGGAAGGCCTCGACCAGGCCGGTTTCCCTCCCTATATTCTCTCTGGCAACAAACTCACCGTGGTCATCGAAAAAGCGGCCCTGGAATGGGAGGGCCGCATCTTCAATTCCTGAATACGTGTTTCCTGAGGTCTTCCGTAGGAAGTCCCATCACGTTGTCGAAACTGCCTTCTAGGCTCTCGACCGGGGTTCCTTCGTCTTGGATCCCATAAGCCCCGGCCTTATCTAGCGGCCGGGCTTTTCTTATATAATCCCAGGCCTCTTCCTCGCTTAGCTTCCTAAAGGTGACCTTGCTGGCGATGGAGCGGGAAATTTCCTTGCCCTTGCCTATATAGGTATAGCCGGTTAGGACCGTCTGGGTTTTGCCGGACTGCTTCATCAGCATCCTAAAGGCCTCTTCCTCGTCCTTGGGCTTGCCCAGGATTTCGCCCTCGAGTATCACGACCGTATCGGCCGAGAGGATTTCGTCTTCCGGGTGCCTCGAATAGACGTCATAGGCTTTTAGCCTGCTTTCTTCTAAAGGAAGCTCGTGGGCGGGCAGCCCGTCGAGGACCTTCTCGTCGATGTTGGCGGCTTCGACCTTGAAAGAAGGAACCAGTTTGGATAGCAATTCCTTTCTCCTAGGGGATGCGGAAGCCAAAATCAGCATTGTCCTTCGATGTTCATGATGACCGGGATGATCATCGGGGAACGGGCAGTTTTGCGGTAGATGTATTTGCCCACCGCCGTCTTGATGACGTTCTTGATTTCGTTGAAGGAGGGGTGGTTGGGCATCACGTTCTTCAAGGCTTCCTCAGCGGTCATCTGGGCGTGGCGGACCACATGGGTATCGATGGAGGCCGAGAAACCGCGGGCGTAGACGATGGGCGGGACGATGACCGAGGACTTCTTGGTATCGATGGTCATCAGCACGGCCACCATGCCGTCGTTTTTGAGAATTTCCCTATCGCGGATGACCGCGGATGAGAGCCCGTCGAGGTCATTTCCGTCAATATATACGTGTTCTGCGGGGATATGGCCCGAACGAGTAATCACATGGTTATCCAGAGTCAAAACGTCCCCATTGTCGTTTACGAAGATGTTTTCGTGGGGGATGCCAAGGGCTTCCGCCAGCTCGCCATGTAGGCGCAGCATCCGGTATTCGCCATGGCAGGGCATGAAGTACTTGGGGTTGACCAGCCTTAGCATCAGCCTTAGCTCCTGCCTCGAGGGGTGGCCCGAGGAGTGAAGCGAGAAGGCCAAGGAGTTTTGTTTGACGTCGGCACCCTGCTTTACCAGATCGTTGACGAGGCGATCGACCAAGGCCCCGTTTCCGGGAATGGGGTTGGAAGAGAAGATGATGGTGTCCCCCGGCATGATTTTGACCTTGTGTTCGCCCCTAGCGATGCGCGATAGGGCGGCCATGGACTCGCCTTGGCTACCGGTGCAGAGGATGCAGATTTCCGAGGGCTTGTGGTTCTTGACGTCCTCGTCATCGATCAAGGAGGCATCGGGGATCTTGATGTAGCCGTATTGCCTGGCGATGGAGACGACATTGACCATGCTGCGCCCGAGGATACAGACCTTCCTTCCGTGTTCGATGGCCACTTCGACCACCTGCTGGATGCGGTTGATGTTGCTGGAGAAGGTGGAAACGATGACGCGGCTATGGGCCTTTTCGAAGATTTCCTCAACCCCGCGCCGGACCGCGGTTTCCGAAGGGGTGTAGCCTTCGAGTTCCGCGTTGGTGGAATCCGACATCAGCAGATCGACGCCCTGTTGGCCAAGGGCGGAGAGTTTGCCGATTTCAAACTGGGGACCGACCGGAGTGAGGTCGATCTTGAAGTCGCCGGTTTCGATGATGCGTCCCTGCTTGGTGTCGATGCATACCCCATAGGCATCGGGGATCGAGTGGGTGACCCTGAAGAAGGAGACGGTGAAATCATCGGCGATCTTGATAACGGAATCCGAATCGATTTCCACGATTTTGATGGGTTCTTTGATCCTCGCGTCCTCGAGCTTGTGCTTGATGAGGGCACAGGCTAGTTTCGGGGCATAGATGACGGGGATGGAGACCGAACGGGCCAAAAAGGGGATGCCCCCGATATGGTCTTCGTGGCCGTGGGTGATGAATAGGGCCTTGAACTTGGCCCGGTTGTTCTTCAGATAGGTGTAATCAGGTATTACGTAATCGACGCCAGGGAGGTTGGCTTCGGGGAAACGGACGCCGGCATCGACCAAAATCAGCGATTTGTCGGTCTCGAAGGCGTAGGTGTTCTTGCCTACTTCCCCGAGTCCGCCCAAGGCGAAGATGTTTACTGGTGAATTCATAAGGAAGCCTTTTTCCTTTCCTGAGCTTTATCTATGGAAATAGATTTGCACAGATATAGTAGCAAAAAAAGACCACGAGGGCATGTAAAAGCGCTTACCTAGATGGAAACGGCGCCCACTTCCTTTTTGAAAGGATTCTTCTTGTCGATGCGGTCATAGAAGAGGATGCCGTCGAGATGGTCGATCTCATGCTGGAGGACGATCGCGTCGAATCCCTGGGCCTTGATGATGACGTCTTCGCCTTTTAGGGCGTCATAGGCTTTGACCTGGATGCGGTAGGCCCGGTATGCATAGCCTTCGTGTGATTCTTCCACCGATAGGCAGCCTTCCCCGGATTCGAGGTAGCATTTCTTGAGCGATCTGGAAACGATCTTGGGATTCACCAAGGCGTGTTCGACGAACTGTCCTTCCCCTTTGGGATAATAGATGACCAACATCCTCAGGTTCTTGCCGATCTGGGGGGCGGCTAGGCCGATGCCTTCCCTAATCGAGGGGTGGGAACTGCGGAATTCATCGTCTTGCGTGAGCTTGAGGTATTCCATCATTTCCTTGATGGTGGCTAGGGTCTTTTCATCCAATGGCAGGTCCACTTCCTTGGATTTGGCCCTAAGCGAGGGTACGTTGTCCTTGACGATCTTGAGCATGCTAGGATTCTAACACCTTGTCCTGCCTTTATCTTAGAATATGATGCCATGCCGCTCATCGAGGAATGCATTAGCCTAGCCAAGGCCATGAAGCAAGACGCCCGCTATCTGAGGCTTTTGGAACTGGAGAAGAAAATGGAACGTGATCCGGATTGCCTTGATTTGTCCAAGCAGTTCAAGCAAATCCAGGATAGGCTCAATGAACCCGGGCTTGAGCAAAAGACAACCGCGGCCTTGCTAAAGGAACTATCTTCTATAAAAGAGAAACTTTATACCCAGCCTAGCGCGGCCGAATACCTCAAGGCCTTGAATCAGTGGAATGACTTAAGCCGGGAGATATCCGACTTGGTCTTCGGAGGGCTTTATAGCCGATGATCAATATCTTCGGCGGCAAATACCGGGGCAAGAAGCTCGAAGTGCCCGATGGGGTGACCGTGCCCACCAAAAACCGGGTACGGGAAGCCGTTTTCGATATCTATGGGCCCTCCATCATGGAGGCGAAGGTCCTCGACTTGTTCGCCGGCTCCGGAGCCATCGCCCTGGAAGCCTATAGCAGGGGTGCCTCTTACGTGGCCATTAACGAAAAGGACAAAGGGGCCTTTGCCGTCATCAAAAGGAACGCGGGGGGCTTCGATGTGGAACTCCTTAACCTCGATTATGAAAAGGCCATCATCGAACTATCGAAAAAGGGGAAGGTTTTCGACTTGGTCTATATCGACCCTCCCTATAAGGAAAAAGGATTCTATGCCAAAGCGGTATCCCTCATACTTCAAAACGGGCTGGTCCATCCGGGAAGCAAGCTGATGCTCGAATACGAAGAGGAACCGCCTAAGGTGGAAGGAGATTTCTCATTTTCGAAGACCTACCGCTACGGAAGAACCTATATACTTGTGCTAGTCATATGAAGAAAGCCGTCTACCCCGGGTCCTTCGACCCCCTTACCAACGGGCACCTGGAAATCCTCAAGCGGGCCCTCAAGGCCTTCGATGAGGTCATCTTGCTGCTCGCGGTCAATCCCGAGAAGACTTCCAACTTCTCCGTTCAGGAAAGGCTGGAGATGATGAAGGAATCCACCGCCGGAATGGCTGGGGTGGAAGTGGATTATACCGATGGGCTGACCGTTGAATACTGCGTGAAGCACGGGGCCAACCACATCGTCCGCGGGCTTAGGGCCGTGACCGACTTCGAATACGAATTCTCCCTCGCGGCCGCCAACGAATTCATCGACCCTTCCATTGACATGGTCTTCTTCATGGCTAGGAAAGAGGAAAGCTTCATCTCTTCCTCCTCGGTGGTATCCATGGCCCATTCCGGAGTCGATGTCTCGGCGCTGGTCCCTAAGGCGGTCCTACCTTACCTAAAGAAAAAAGGCCTTTAGGCCTTCCTGAGAATCTGGACTATGTTGGTCCCTCCCTCGACGAAGAGGGAGTTTTCATTTCTGGGGTCTATCCGGTCCAGATAGATGTTTTTCATATCGATGCCAAGCAGGCGCATCTGAAGTAGGCTCAATACCGGTAGGTCAAGGTAGGTCTTCCCTTGGGAAATCTTGCTGGCCTCGAGCAACCCAATCGACCTCAAGGCATCGAGTTCTCCCTCCTTGATGGGGCGGGAAGCAAATACGGTCCCGGCATAGATGTGGACCTCGCACTGCTCGGGATCTTTTACTAAGCTTTTGAAATCCTCATAGGCTTTCTTGTTCAGCAGTTCTTCATCGGTGTATCTGCCGATTGAGAGCTTATCGGGGGTAACCAGCATGATCACCGGATCGGTAGTGGTGGCAATCGCTAGAGAGTTGCCATCACAGATAGAAAAAGAAGGCACCGTTTCGATTCCTTCAACCGAAGAATCCTTGCCGTAGACCAAATGCACGGCTTTGTTTCCTTCGATCCGGAATGCTGGTCCCTTCTTCATGCTTTGATTATAACCCGAGGCGGGCAATTAGTTGGAAGAGGTGCGGTAATCGTTCGAGAAGATATTCTGGATATCGCTGTCGAGATGGTTCCACATCTTCAGTAGGAAGTCGGCCTTCTCGTAGTTCCCGTCGCCGGTCAGGCTGGTGAACACGGCTTCGGCCACGCGTTCTTCGGCGATGGCCTCATCGGAGAAGTCGAATAGGATGGTGACCGGGGTCGAGAAGATGGAATCGCCCTGGACTTCGGCATTGCTGAACCAGGTGTATTCGGAATCCTCGATCGAGGCGTTGACCCTGTAGGGGGTGGTTTCATAGAGGTAGCTGCCTAGCGGCTCGAAGAAGTCATCGGCCCAGTTATCGAGATAGCGCTTGAAGGCGGTATCGTAGGGGGTCTTTTCGTAGTCTTCGTCGTTGTTGCTGATTTCATCGGAGTCGATGGTGTAGATGTTCAGGTCGCGGCCATCGGTGGGGATGAAGTTGGTCTTCCAATTGTCGTAAAGGGTTTCGAATCCGCCTTCGTCATTGAGGCAGGCTTCGCAGTTTTCACCCACATAGAGGAGGAAGAACTTGGTGCCGAACTCTTCCTTGACGGCGGCAACCGCTGCTTCGTTATCGGTTTCGTTGATGGCGGCGGCCAGGAGGTCGGTCATCGAATCCGCGACGGAGAAGTAGGGGTCGTCGCTATCTTCGGCGGCCCAGCGGGTTTCGCCTTCGAGGGTCTTGGCCCTGCGGGCATCAGAATAGAAGGAACCGTCCCCGGAAGAAGCCATGGAGTTAATCCATGAGGTCAAAGAGGGGATCGAGAAGATGACGGCGAAGACCGCCCCAACGATCAAAAGGGGCTGGACCCAGGCCGTTTCCTTGATCCATCTCCATATCCTTGCGAAGAATGCGCCTATCGATTTGATGATTATCATTTGGTTTGCTCCGAAATGCGTGTCTGTTGTGAACAGCGGGCTAATAATATCACTACCCTATAAGGGTGACAAGAAGCCATTTGGCCCCTTTTCCCTTAAGGGAAGGACATCTGCCCGAGTGCCTTAAGACCGGCAATATTCTATAAACGGCATCCTTGCTTTCCAACAAAAAGTTGGACGATTTTGCTCAGCTTTGGCCATTGGCGGGCTTTCAACATATGTGGCAAAAACCTCACGGATTGAGCTTTAACCCCGCAAAACCAACTTGGAATTGCTGTTATTCGGCTTGATTTTGAATTGGCTTTCTTCTTGGTTTTAGTCTTCTAATCAACGTTGGCGGTGCCTTCCTTCCAATCCGTCCTTGGTCCATCTTGCCGCGGAGAGAACGAAGGGCAACGACTTTGGTCTATGTAGGGGTTTTCACTCTCCATCATCGCGCCTTCCTTAACCCTATCTTTGCCACATTGGCAATATCTCTATATTCGTTCACGAATTCTCTAACGCTCACGGAAGCGAATCCTTATAATCAGTCCGCATGGGCAAGAAAAGGCATGTAAATGACAAGGTGCAGGTGTTCCTAGCCGGACACCCAGTAGCCAAGGGAATCTACGAAAATACGGTGGCAATACTGATGTCGACCCTTTCGGCATTCTGCTTTGCCTTTGGCTATGTCTGCTTCCTTGCTCCCTCGGCCCCCGTCGATGGCGCGACCCTCGATCCCATCGTTTCCGGTGGCATGTCCGGCGTCAGCCAAACATTGACCCTGGCCTTGGAGTTGCTTTTCCCGATGGTGGAAATCAACCACGCCGTCGCCTATTCGATTCTCTACTTTGTCCTCAATATCCCCATCCTGATCCTTTCCTGGGTCGGCATTTCCAAGAGGTTCACCATCTTTACCCTCATCAATGTCGCCTCGGTATCCATTTTGACTTCCCTTTTGGGCTCGCTTCCCATCGAGTGGCTCTCATCCTTCGTGGACTTCATCAACCAGAACGGAGGCATGCTGGCCCGGGCCCTATTCGCCGGCGTCCTGACCGGACTATCGACCGCGATCGCCTTCAAGTTCGACCTCTCCCCCGGCGGAATCGACGTCATCGCCTATTACATCGCTTTGAAGAAATCCACCCTGACCGGGAAATACGCGATGATGCTAAACGGCACCGTGGCCTTGGCCTTCTTCCTTCTTACCGCGACCAAGGCCGGCTGGGCCTACAATGAGGTCATCGTGGCCTTTGCTTCTTTGTTCTTCACCGTCCTTTATATAATGGTCAGCCAAATAGTGGTGGATACCATCAACATCCGCAACAAGAAGACCAAGATCGAAATAGTGACGGCCAGGGAAGACCTTGCCTCTTATCTAATAGAGGTATTTCCCCATGCCGCGACCATAGTCCGGGCCCAGGGTGCCTATTCCCACGCCGACAAGTACATTATTACCATGGTCGTCTCTTCCTATGAGCTAAAGGATGCCATCTCGGTCATCCAGACCGAAGACCCGTCTTCCTTCATCCAGGTGACCGAATTGGTGCAGGTCTACGGGCGCTTCTTCATTACACCGGTAAAATAATCGGGATTTATTTACCGATTTTTGTTGCATAGCCTATACCTGTGGTATATATTTGTTTTCGGTAAAAAATTACCGAGTTGCTATGACAAAGTCATTCTCCCAGAACCAACTGACGCGTTACCCGATTTACCTGAAGATCCTCAAGGAACTCCGCAACGAGGGCCGCGCTTTTGCTTCCAGTAGACTGATAGCCTCTAGACTAGGTTATAATGAGGAGCAGGTCAAAAAGGATTTGGCTGCAGTCACCAACAACTCCGGTGTACCCGGCAGGGGACGCGAAGTGCAGGGACTCATTGACGACATCGAGACGTTTCTGGGCTACCGCGATTCGACGACCGCAGTCCTCATCGGGGTCGGCCGCATGGGCCAGGCCCTTTTAGACTATCCGGGTTTTGCCGACATGGGGTTGGACATCATCGCCGCTTTCGATTCCTCCAGCGATAAGATCGGAATCGAAATCAATGGCAAGGCCATCATGGATGTGTCGCGCCTAGAGGAAATGATGCCCCGCCTCAATGCCCATATCGCCATCATCTGCGTGCCTGCATCCCACGCCCAAAGCGTAGCGGACAAGGCCATCGCCGGGGGTGCGGTCGGAATCTGGAACTTTGCTCCGACCCACATAGCGGCTCCGGCGGGCGTCTTCGTCGAAGACGTCAATCTCGCTAGTTCCCTTGCGGTCCTCTCTCACCGCATCAGGGATATCCTGAAGGAGGATTAAGATGGAAGAGAAAAAACTCACCCCGGCCGAGGCTGCTCAGGCCGAAGTGGACGCCCTGGTCAAAAAGGGTTTGAAGGCCCTTGACGAATTTGCCAGCTTCGACCAGGAAAAAATTGACTACATAGTCGCCAAGATGTCGGTAGCCGGCCTCGATCACCACGGCATTTTGGCCCGCAAGGCCATCGAAGAGACCAAGAGGGGCTGCTTCGAAGACAAGGCCACCAAGAACCTGTTTGCCTGCGAATACGTGGTAAACAACATGAGGCATCTGAAGACCGTCGGCATCATCGATTCCAATCCGGTCACCGGCATCACCCGCATCGCCGAACCCGTCGGCGTGGTCTGCGGCATCACCCCGGTCACCAACCCGACCTCGACGGTCATCTTCAAGTCGCTCATCTGCATCAAGACCCGCAACCCGATCGTCTTTGCCTTCCATCCCAAGGCCCAGGAATGCTCCAAGGCTGCCGCCATCGTCATGCGTGACGCCGCCGTGGCTGCCGGGGCTCCGGAAAACTGCATCCAATGGGTCGAGCACCCCAGCATGGATGCCACCAGCGCCTTGATGAAGCACCCGGGCATCGCCACCATCCTGGCGACCGGCGGCAACGCCATGGTCAATGCCGCCTATAGCTGCGGCAAACCCGCCCTCGGCGTCGGGGCCGGCAACGTCCCGTGCTACATCGACCGTTCCGCCGAAGTGGAAAGGGCCGTCAACGACGTCCTCATTTCCAAGAACTTCGACAACGGCATGATCTGCGCTTCCGAATCGGCCATCTTCGTCGACGAGCCGATTTACAAGGACGTGGTTAGCTACCTCAAGAAATTCCATGCCCACATCGCTACCGCGGAGGAAGCCCGCAAGCTCGAGAAGTACATGTTCGGGGTTTCCAAGGGCGAAGAAGGCGTCGAAAACGCGAGGCTCAACGCCGCCGTCGCCGGCATGTCCAGCGTGGAAATCGCCCGCAACTCCGGCTTCGAAGTCCCGGCCAATACCTCCATTCTCGTCGTGGAATGCAAGGAAGTCGGACCCAAGGAACCGATGTCCCGCGAAAAGCTCTCGCCGGTCCTTGCCATCTATAAGGTCAAGGGCATCGAAGAGGGCACCAGGCTCTCGGAAGCCATGCTCGAATTCGGCGGCCTCGGACACTCCGCCGGCATCCACTGCCATGACCAGGAAATGGCCGATAAGTTCGGCGATACCGTCAAGGCCATCCGCGTGCTTTGGAACCAGCCGACCACCTTCGGCGGCATCGGCAACGTCTATAACTCCTTCCTGCCTTCGCTCACCTTGGGCTGCGGCTCATACGGGCATAACTCGGTCGCCGGAAACGTTTCGGCCATCAATCTACTGAACATCAAGCAAGTCGGCAAAAGGAGAAACACCATGCAGTGGTTCAAAGTACCGCGCAAGATCTATTTCGAACGCAATTCCATCCAGTACCTGCGCTCGGCCAAAGAGGTCGGCAAGGTCTTCATCGTCACCGACCGCTCCATGGTCGAGCTCGGCTTCCTCAACAAGATCATCGACGAGCTCAACCAGCGCCGCAACAAGGTGACCTACCAGCTCTTCAGCGAAGTCGAACCCGATCCGGACATCACGACCGTCAAGCGCGGCGTGGCCCTGATGCAGCAGTTCCAGCCCGATACAATCATTGCCCTCGGCGGCGGCTCCCCGATGGACGCGGCCAAGGTCATGTGGCTGTTCTATGAACACCCCGAAGTCAACTTCGACGACCTCAAGCAGAAGTTCATGGATATCCGCAAGCGCGCCTTCAAATATCCCGAACTCGGTCAGAAGACCAAGCTCATCTGCATCCCGACCACTTCCGGCACCGGGTCCGAAGTTACCCCCTTCGCCGTCATTTCCGACAAGGCCAACTTCAAGAAGTACCCGCTGACCGACTATAGCCTTACTCCGACCATCGCCATCGTCGATCCGGAGTTCACTACCTTCCTGCCTGCCAAGTCGACCGCCGAAACCGGCATGGACGTGCTCACCCACGCCATCGAGGCCTACACCTCGGTCATGGCCAGCGATTACACCGACGGCCTAGCCCTGGAAGCCATCCGTCTGGTCTTCGAATATCTGCCCCGCTGCGTCAAAAACGGCAAGAGCGATCCCAAGGCCCGCGAAAAGATGCACAATGCTGCCTCCATCGCCGGCATGGCCTTTGCCAACGCCTTCCTTGGCATCGCCCACTCCATGGCCCACAAGATCGGTGCCGAATTCCACACCGTCCACGGCCGCACCTGCGCCATCTTGCTCCCGCACGTCATCCGCTATAACGGCACCGTGCCCAGCAAGCTCTCTATCTGGCCCAAGTACGAAGAGTACGAATGCGACCGCAAATACCAGGCCATCGCCAAGACCCTGGGCTTGCCCCATTCCACTCCGGAAGAAGGCGTCAAGGCCCTCGCCGATGCCGTGCTTGCCTTAGGCAAGGAAATCGGCATCGACATGAACTTCTGCTCCCTCGTCCCCGATGAGAAGCAGTGGGAATCCCACCTCGAAGAACTCGCATATGCGGCCTACGAGGACCAGTGCACCCCGGCCAACCCCAAGGTGCCCCTGATCCCCGATATGATCCAAATCATGCGCAACGCCTATAAGGGAAACTAACATGGTAACCGTCGCCATCTGTGTCGGTTCGAGCTGCCACCTGAAGGACTCCTATGATGTCATCGGAGCCTTTCAGAAGGAGGTAGCCGACCGCGGCTTGGGAGACACCGTGAAGCTGTCCGCGGCATTCTGCCTCGGCAAGTGCGGCTTTGCCGGCGTCTCCATCAAGGTCGAGGACAAGATCGTGACCGGGGTTACCACCGCCAATTGCCGGGAGGTCTTCGAAAAAGAAGTCCTCCCGCTCCTATAGCGGTTCCCATTTTCAAGGAGATGAGGAAAAGTGGCTTACCCTTTGGTCAGCGAGGCGCTTGACTGCCGAAGCTGCTACAAGTGCATCCGGGTGTGTCCGACCAAGTCGATCGCCTTTCGCGATTCGGTCGCGCGCATCATCCAGGACGGCTGCGTCTATTGCGGCCGTTGCTATTTGGCTTGCCCCCAAGGCGCCAAGAAGATCAGAAACGACATCGGAGCGGCCAGGAGCCTGATCCAATCAGGCCACTGCGTCGCTTCGGTGGCCCCATCCTACCTTTCGGCCTTCCCGGAGGCCTCTTTTGCTTCTTTGAAGCGGGCTCTCATCCAGCTCGGTTTCGAGGACGCCGAAGAGACTGCCATCGGGGCTACCATCGTCAAAAGGCTTTATGACGAGGAAGTAGCCAAAGCCGAGAAGGACGTGATCATTTCCACCTGCTGCCACTCGGTCAACCTCACCGTGGAGAAATACTATCCGGAGCTGATCGGCTGCCTCGCACCCTACCTTTCCCCGATGCTGGCCCACGCTAGGGACATCAAGGAAAGGAAGCCCGGCCATACAGTAATCTTCATCGGGCCCTGCATCTCCAAGAAAGACGAGATCGATGTCTATAAGGGCTATGACGACTGCGTGCTGACCTTCCTTGAGCTGAAGAAGATGCTCGAGGAAGACGGCATTGCCGTCGAAGCCGAAGAGGCTAAGCCCCTTACCAAATCCAAGGCCAGGGTTTTCCCCACCGACGGGGGAATCCTAAAGACCATGGACCGCCCGAATAGTGATTATGTCTATCTTCCGATTTCGGGGATGGACGAAGTCCGCCACGCCCTCGACGGAATCAAGGAGGGCAAGATCCACAAGGCCTTCATCGAGATGAGCGGCTGCACCGGCAGCTGCATCAACGGCCCGGCCATTGATGCCAAACGGCCCTCTTTGAAAGCCTATTTGGATACCGTCCGCTCGGCCGGGAAGGAAGACTTCGAGGCCAAAGAGGAGACCGCTTTATCCATCAAGAAGGAATTCCGCCCCCTCGGGGTCATCGAAGCCGAACCCTCGGAAGAAGAGATAAGGCACGTCCTTCACGAGATCGGCAAATCCTCAAAGGCCGACGAGCTCAACTGCGCCTGCTGCGGCTATAAGACCTGCCGCGAGAAGGCCAAGGCCGTCATCACCGGCAAGGCCAATCTGGAAATGTGCCTGCCTTATCTGATGGGCAAGGCCCGCTCCTTCTCCAATTCCATCGTCAGCTCCTCCAATAACGGCATCATCGTCGCCAGCGAGGATCTGACCCTGCAGCTGGTCAACCCCAAGATGGGGGAATTGCTCAACATCAAGGACACCTCCGTCCTCATCCATTCCAATTTGGCTTCAATCCTCAATCCCGAACCCTTCGTATTGGCCCTAAACGGGACGCCGATCATCAACAAGCGAGAATACCTAAGCGACTATGGACGCTTTACGGAACTCACAATCACCCACGACAAGGAATACCACATTCTCATCGGCATCTACCGCGACGTGACCGAAGCCAGGAAGCGCCGCATCGCCACCGACGAGAAGACCAAGGAAACCGTCGCCATCGCCGACGAAGTCGTTGCCAAGCACATGAAGGCGGTCCAGGAAATCGCCCTATTATTAGGCGAATCGGCCGCCGATACCAAGGTCGCCCTCAACAAGCTGAAGGCGGCTTTGGAGAAAGGCCGTGGCGATGAATGAAGACTGCGTCCTTGAAGCGGGCTACCTCTCTTTGAACAAAAAGGGCGAGGAGCTCTGCGGGGACCATGTCCAATACCTCGACGAAGGGGATACCCAGGTCTTGGTATTGGCCGATGGGCTAGGCTCGGGGGTCAAGGCCGCGGTCTTGTCCACCTTGACCTCGACCATCCTTAGCTCGATGGTCTCCTCCGGGCTTTCCATCGAGGAGTGCGTCGATGCCCTCGTGGCCTCCCTTCCGGTGGCCAAGGATAGGGGCAATATCGCCTATTGCACCTTTACCGTAATCTTGGTCAAGGACGGGGATAGGGCCTATGTCTATAACTATGACAATCCCTTGCCGGTCCTACTTCGCGAAGGCCGTGAATTCCCCCTCGTTTACCGCAAAACCCTAACCGATGGTAAGGAAATCATGACCGCCGAGACCCGTCTATATCCCGGGGATTCGATCCTAGCGATGTCGGATGGCTGCATTTATGCCGGGGTCGGGGAGACCCTGAACTTCGGCTGGGGACGCAAGGAAATCGTCAATTACCTGGAAGGGCTATACGCTCCCTCCTTCACCGCCAAAATCCTCGCGACCATGGTGGTCAGCCGCTGCAATGACCTCTATAACGGCCATCCCGGCGACGACACCACCTCGGCCGCCATCAAACTGAGGAAGAGAAGCCAGGTGAGCATCGCCATCGGGCCTCCGACCCACAAAGAAGACGACACCAAAATGCTTTCCCTCTTTTTTTCAAAAAAAGGGAAGCATATAGTCTGCGGGGGCACGACCGCGAAGATTGCCTCCAATTTCCTGGGCAAGCCGGTCTTGCCAAGCCTGGTCTATGAAGACCGGGAAATCCCACCCACTTCGACCATCGAAGGGGTGGATCTGACCACAGAGGGGGTCATCACCCTCAACCGGGTCTTGTCCCTAGCCGACGACTATCTGGGACAAAACAACAAATACTTCGAGTGGGCCTACCGCCAGGATGGGGCCAGCCGCATCGCCAAGATGCTCTTCGAAGAAGCCACCGACATCGATTTCTATGTCGGATGTGCGATCAACGCGGCCCATCAGGACCCGCGCTATGATATCGGCTTCAATATGAAGATGCAGATCGTCGAGAAGCTCAGCTCGAAGCTCAAACTCATGGGCAAGAGGGTCAAGGTTGCCTATTTCTAAGGAGACTAAACATGGTACAGCCGAAATTCGATACCAAAGTGCAGGAACTCAAATACCGGGTTCTCAAGGAAGTGGCGATTTCCTACGATAGGGGCACCCTGATGGAGGATATCGTGGATATCCCCAAGCGCATTGCCCCGGGTCCCAAGCCCACGATGCGCTGTTGCATCTATAAGGAAAGGGCCATCGCCGCCGAGCGCGTCAAAATTGCGATGGGCGGGGACAAAAACAACCCCAACATGCTCGAAATCATCGACGCGGCCTGCGATCAGTGCCCGATCGGCGGGATGGAAGTCACCGATGCCTGCCGCGGATGCTTGGCCCACCGCTGCGCCCAGAACTGCCCCAAGAAGTGCATCAGCTTCGGGCCGGAACTTCATGCCCATATCGACAAGAGCCAATGCGTCCAGTGCGGGATGTGCGCCAAAAACTGCCCCTATCAGGCCATCATCAAGAGGGTCCGCCCCTGCGAGGCCTCCTGCAAGATCAAGGCCATCCACGCTAGGCCCGACGGCATCGCCGAAATCGACGAGGGCAAGTGCACCCGCTGCGGGGCCTGCTCCTATGCCTGTCCCTTCGGCGCCATCGTCGATAAGTCCTATATCCTAAACTGCATCGACATCCTCAAGGATTGCAAAGCCGGCAAATGCAAGGCCTACATGATCGTGGCCCCGTCCATTTCCAGCCAATTCCACTATGCCAAGCTCGGCCAGGTCGTCACCGGCATCAAGTTGCTCGGGGCCCACGAAGTCGTGGAAGCCGCCCTCGGCGCCGACATGACCGCCTATGACGAAGCCAAGGAGCTCGCCGAGAAAGGGGAACTCACCTCTTCCTGCTGCCCGGCCTTCGTCCACTACATCGAAACCTCCTTCCCCGAACTCAAGGAAAAGATCAGCCACAATCTCTCGCCGATGGCCAGGATTGCCCAGTGGCTCAAGCAGAACGATCCGGATTGCAAGACCATCTTCTGCGGTCCCTGCATCGCCAAGAAGATGGAGCAGTTCGAGCCCAACAAGAACGCTCCCTATGTCGACTGCATCATCACATTCGAAGAACTCCAGGCCCTGATCGATGCCTATCAGATCGATCTGCCCACTTTGGAAGAAAAGCCTTTGGACAATGCCTCCTACTTCGGTCGTATCTTTGCCCGCTCGGGCGGACTTCGCGACGCGGTGGCCCAGGCCCTCAAGGAAAGGGGCATCGAGGACTTTGATTACAAACCGGTCAACGTCTCCGGACTTGACGGATGCCGCACGGCCCTGATGCAGATGAAGAACCATACACTCCAGGGCAACTTCATCGAAGGCATGGCCTGCTTCAACGGCTGTATCGGAGGACCCTGCTGTTTGACCCATGAGCTGCGCGATGCCGCCAGCGTTGATAAGTACGGGCGCGAGTCCAAGGAAAATACCATCAAGGGAGCCTTGCTCCCGGTCCTAGGACCCCTCAACTGATATATAGGCTCGGGAAACCGGGCCTTTTCAAATAACTTTTCTAGGACAACAATCTTGAAGATGAAAGCCAAAAGGAAGGATATGCCTAGGGCCATCATGGAAGGGGTGGCCCACCGGGGACTGCATGATGCGCTAGCGCCCGAAAATAGCCTCAGGGCCTTTAATAATGCCATAGGCAAAGGCCTGGCCTTTGAATTCGATGTCCATCTAAGTAAAGACGGCCGTTTTGTAGTCATCCATGATTCCGATCTTAGGAGGATGACCAAGGAAGAGGGGTTCATCGAGGAACTGACCTTTGAGGAAATCCGTAAGCATCGCTTGCCCGATGGCTCGCCCATTCCCAGTTTGGAGGAGGTCATTGCCCTAAACCATGGGGAGGTGCCCATGGTCGTGGAAATCAAGGTCCCCGAGGAAATCAAAGGCAGGGGAGCCTGGGCTAGGAAGATCGGCAAGGCCCTTAGGCATTATCTTGATAGCAACATTACACATAGGGAAAACGTCATGGTCATCTCCTTCGACCCCAGGGCCTTATGGGCCTTTGGGAAGGGCTATGTCAGGGGATTGCTGGTGACCACCAAGGTAAAATCCATCCTGATGCTGAAGGGATTTTTCGAAACCCTTGATGTCGAATTGCCCCTGATTGAAGAAAAATCCGTGCAGAAATACCGCAAAAAGGGCGGAATCCTAAATTGCTACACCATTGAAAACCTTGAGCAATTGGAAAGATACAAAGGCCTGGTCGATACCCTAACCTATGAAAACATCGATCCCATGTCAGTCAAAAAAGCCCTCCTTGATTAGAGGGCATTCTTGTGTTTCTTGCATAGGTAGGCCGTTTTGCCGTTGGTGAGGGTAATGGTCTTGGCCGGCTCATCGTGGTAGAGCTTCTTCTTCCCGCAGACGTAGCAGTGCCAATGCTTGGGATGGCTGGGCCCTATTTCGATGGGGGCAGTTTCCTCTTCCTCTTCGAAGAAGGAACTTTCGATTTCCTCCTCGTCCTCGTCTAGGAAGAACTTCAGGAAGTCGGGAAGCTCGTCGTCTTGCTCGAGAGATTCCCTGATGGTGGCTTCGAATTGCTTGGTCTTGGTCTTGACCTTCTTGACTCCCGGATCGGCTTCTTCGATGTCCTCGGGTTTGGCCTTCTTGATGATGATGGCCGTCTCGAGTTTTCCCTTCTTGGGATCATCGGTGTATTTGACCTTGCCCGGATAATGGCTATCCAGAATATCATAGAGGTCTTCGGGCACCGTGGTGGCCAAAAGGATGAGCCAGCCTTCGCGCGATTGCTTTAAGCCCGAGCGGCGGACCCTTCTTTCGAGTTTCTTGAACAAGTCGCCGAGGTCGGTGTACTTGATGATGAATTCGTTGGGTGCAAGTATCGCGTGGCGCAGCGGCACCTTTTTGATCTTGCTATATTTCTCGATTTGCTTTTTGTAATTCTCTTCCAAGGAACGAAGGATCGCCCTTTCCAAAGCGGCCGGGTCGACCACGATCTTTTCTTCCTTGGTTTTTTGGATGGGCAGGGCCTTGGAGGGTTCTTCCTTCTTGGCCGGAGTCTGGACAATAACCTCTTCGACGGGCTCGATGATGGTGACTTCGATCTTCTTCTCTTCTTCTTTCTGCTGGGCCAAGAGCTTGGCACGGGCCTTCTGGGCCGCGTTTTCCTTTTCCTGGAACGAGGCCATGGCCACCGATTGGGAATATAGCCTGGTGGCTTCCTTCCTGGCTTTTTCGAGTTTGGCTTGGACTTCAAGGGCCCCGTCGATTTTTTCCTTCAATACGATTTGGCTTCTGATTCCTTCATCCAACCTATCCAGCAGCATGACGAAGGGATAGGGGAAGCCGAATGAAAGCAAGGCATCGAGGAGCTTATCTTCATGCTTGGGGGCAAAGCCTTGGGCCGCGAGCTCGGAAAGTTCGGCATAGACATAGGCCTCCGGCTTCTCGGCCACGAGGTAGCTGGCCCCATCGTATAGGGTATCGTGCTTATCAGCCTTCACGATGATCCTTTCCTTGGAGGATACATAGACGATGATGCGGCTGGAGCCCGGGCCCATATAGACCTCATAGCCGTTTTGGAAATTGTGGCGCCTGCCGTTTTCGTATCCCGGGATCATGAAGAGGATGTTGAAGGCGTCGCCCAAGAGCCGGGCTTTGGCCCTTTGGTCGCTTAGGGCGTGCCCCTTGGACTGCGAAAGCAGATCGATGAATTGTTTGGAAATGCCGACTTTCATAATACGAAACTATCGAGGTATAGCCATCCCTTGAACCCGCATAGTATCAAGAACAAGAGGGCAAGGAAAAGGAATATCCCCGCAAAAACGATGTCTCCTTTCCGATAGGATCTGAAGGAAACCAAGCAGAGTATGGTGGCTATTAGGGTGAATAGGAGCCCTAGCCCCAATAGCCCTAGTAGGATATAGCCCGCCGCCGCGCTTACATAGTAGCCAAGATAGCAGCCCACCAAGGACAAAATCCCGGTTCCGACCAGCTGGCTGAATTCCTCAAAGGTGGAGACTCCGCCCTGTTCCTTGATGAGGATGGCCTCATGTAGGGCAATCGGACTGACATAAGCCAAGAAGTAGAAGGCTATGGCAAGTAGGCAAAGCACAAAGGAAATGAACAGTGTTCCACCGTATGTGTCGCCCGTTTCCCCGCTATGGTAAGAAGGGCGGTCCAGTACCTCGTAACGCTTGGGTTTTTTCATTTCCCCAAAAGTTTACCACTTTGGGGCTATCTTGTATCTTTGCTCGGGAATTTAGTGACGTCGACTTTGCCGACCGCTGTGCGGGGCAGGGCATCGACGAAGATGATGCGGCGGGGCTTATAGTAGACCGGAAGCTTCTGTTTTATGGCGCGCTGGATGGCAAATTCGATTTCCTCATAGCTCCTGTCCGAGGTCTTGGAACGGACTACGGCCAGCATCAGGATCTGCCCGAACCTCTTGTCATCGACCGCCCAGGAGAAGGCTTCATGGATGTCGGGATTGGACATGGCCAGCTTTTCCAGATCGCCCGGGCAGACGCCCACCCCGTTGACCTTGGCCACCCGCTTGAGGCGGCTGCGGAAATAAAGGAAGCCGTCCTCGTCGATATAGCCTAGATCCTTGCTAAGGAGGTATTTTTCATCGTCGACCATAACGAAGAGGTCTTCGTCGCCCCCTCCTAGATACCCATTCATCAAGGTCGGCCCGGCGATGGCGATTTCGCCTTCCTCTCCAACGGGGAGCACTTCGTGCGTAATGGGATCAAGGATCAGCTGTTTGATTCCTTCTAATGGCTTACCGACCGAGCCGATCTTATAGGCTCTATCGGTATTGACGTGGCAGACGGTGACCGTCTCGGTGAGGCCGTATCCCTGATGGAGATGGCTGCCTCCGCCTTGGGTGCGGATGGTGCGGTCCCACTTGTTGATGAGTGAATCGGGCACGCAGTCCCCGCCGATGAAGGAGACGATGATGTTGCTGGCGGCCTCACCTTTAAAGGCAGGGTTGTTAAGGATGGCGTTATATAGGGCCGGGACCCCGATGATGACGTTGGCGTTATTGGCTTTTAGCAATCTGATGGCCTCCTTGGAGGAGAACTTCAGCATCAATACGCTTTGCGCACCGCAAAGAAGGGGAGTAAGCACCCCCATGGCCAATCCGAAGCCATGGAACATCGGGATGGCGGTCAGGATCTTGATGCCCTTGCCGTCTTCGACATTCATGATGCTATAGCCAAGCAAGGAAAGATAGCTGACGGCCTCGTTGGACAAAACGGTGACCTTGGAGTTGCCGGAGGTACCGCCGGTATTCAGATAGATGGCCGCGCCTTTTTCCTCATAGGCGGCATATTCGGGAATCGATTCGGCTTTGGATAGATGATGGTAATCGATCTTCTCCGTCTGCTTGCATTTGGACATGTGGTCAAGGGCGAAGGCCTTGATGAAATTGACCCTTCGGTAGGGGTTGATGGAAATGACCTTGGCCTTTTGACCTAGGGCAAGGGTGTATTCCTCGCTTTTTAGGCTCAGACAGAAAAGGAGGTGGCAGTTTGTTTCTTCTAGGAATTCGACCATCTGTCCACTAGGCGTAAGCGGGTGGATGAAATAGGCCACCGCGCCCAGGTAGTTGATGGCGAACAACAGTTCCACGGCCTCTAGGCAGTTGGGGACGTTGACGGCGACCACATCGCCCTTATTGACTCCCAGCTTCACGAGTTTGGCGGCACATTCCTGGATCCTCTGGTTGAGGCCCTTGTAGGAAAGGGTCTTGCTTTCAAAACGGACGGCCGTGCGGTTGGGATGTTCCCTCAGGGTGTCTAGTAGATGGGCGTAGATGCTTTTCATAACGGGTTATAGCCCATGGATAATACCATGATTGTAAGAACAAGGATGAGGACAGGTTGATGGATTATGTAAACTTCCAATGAGCGGCGCCCCAAAAAGGGGAAGGGTTCGGCGTATTTGAGAAATGGTAGGTAGCTCTTTTTCTTTTTGTAAATGAGCTTTCCTAGATCAGCCCCGAAGAACAAAACGGCGATGAAGGGAATGGGATAGAAATAGTCCAGTCCGGCCTTGGCCTGGCCGAATACCAGGTCGAAGTAGTGATCCAAGACATACAAGGGGTCATAGGAGCTGATGTTGACCGGATTGGGGTTATAGAAGGCAATGGCGATGACCAAAAAGACCCCGGCGAACCAGAAGTCCGAGATATATCCCTTCAAAAAGGTGTACTTGAGGCTATAGACGACATGGGCTAGGGCAAATACGTTGAGGACGCCCATGTAAATGTTGAGGGTATTCATCCCTAGATACCTTGAGAAGGCAAATAGGAAGGCGGTTATGGCATAGGCCACCGCCGCGAGGAAGAGGGACCTCTGCCAATGGTTCCTCGAGAAATTCACGCAGATGCCGGAAACCAAAAAGAAGAGGATCACGAAGCTATAGTGGGCTATCGTATACCACTCAGTGTAGTAAAGGTCGTCGCACCAGCCCGAGAGATCGGAAATCTTTGGGTATATTTCCATCCAGTTGCCGCCTATGCTCCTGAGGGTGCTGGGCAGGTTTGCCATGTCATAGCGGAGATGGTCGAGGATCATCATGAAGATGGCAAAGCCCCTGATGAAATCCAGCTCGGGTATGCGTTCTCTTTTGCTATTGCGGGGTGGCTGGCCCCTATAGGCCAGATAGGTCTTATTCCGCATCCTTGGGACTCTGCAGTTTCAACGTCAGCAGGATGATTTCGACGGGAAGGCTGCCAAACAAAATGCCGAAGCCGAGGTCGCTTAGATAGTGCGAGCCATCAAGCAGGCGGCCAAGGACGACCATGGCCACGAAGAGGAAGACATATATGGGATATAGGTCATAGAAGAACCGTTTGGCTTTTCCCTTCGGCCTATTGAAACTATCCATGAAAACGGGAAGCAAGCTCAGGCAGGCCGCTCCGGCGGCGTGGCCCGATGGGAAGGATTCGAAGGCGCGGCTGGCCACATCGGGATAGTTGGCCCTGATGTTGCTTCCGTATTCCCACCAATTGAGGAAGAGGTTATTTCCGCTTTCATTGAGCTCTTCTAAGACAAAGTAGTAGCGGGGGCGTCCGGACCCTTGCTTCAGGAAATAGACGATCAGGAAGGTAAAAACCGCACAAATGAGCAAAACAATGGCCTTTTGCATGAATAATCGGTTGTCTTTTTTCCAAAGTAGCCAAAAGAACAAGGCCGAGATGGCCGCTACTATGACTATGCCAAGGATGATGCCAAGGGCGGTATCTGTTAGATCGGATAGGTCATCATAGCCATATACCGCGCCCGCCCCTAGCGGGAGGATGAGACAGCAATAGGAGACGATCCTGACGGGCTTACGGCCGTCCTTCCATAGGGCCAATAGGAAATAGATGCCGGATAGGGCGATGGCCAGGTACATCGGAAGCTTTCCGATCAATGAGACGAAGGTAGTGAAAAAGTTCTCCCCTTGATAGAGCGCTTGGGAGGCGTTGAAGTCAATAAAGCTACCGACGATGATGAGCAAAATCCCCAGTATGGGAAGAACCAGGAGGTCAACTAGGCTATATTCGGAGATTATCTTTTTCATGAGGCTAACAAAATAATATAGTTAGTCAGGGGAAGTTGGTAATGAATTATCGCCTGCTCAGTTGCCTCGTGTCCGCTTTATGCGGACTGCTCGCTATAGTCTTCTCCGCTTTGGCCCTCATGGAGCCGACTTTGGAAAGGGGAATGCTCTTCGGAGCCGGTTTCTCACTTGGCGCGGGGATGCTTCTATTGGCCCTAGGGCGATACAAGGACAAAGAGCCTTGGAAGAAAGCGGGCGAATTCTTCTTTTTCCAATTCTTCAATCTCTCCGCCGTCTTCCTATTGGCCTTTGCCTCTTTGAAGTTCTTCGAACCCCATTCCCTCTTCTTTGTCCTTTCCATGGCGGTGGCTTCCTATGGGGTGGTCATTGCCTTCTTTAGGGAAAACAAATGGGGAGAAGTGGCTTCAAAGGCTTGGAACTATGTAAGGACCTTCGGGATCTGGATCAACATCCTGTTCTTGATCCTATCTTCCGCCACCTGCCTTTATGACCACGGAAGCGAGGGGGTCTATTGCTACTATGGCTTCGCCTTCGCCATTCCCTATATCCTCGTGGTCCTTTCCTATTTATTAAGCGCCTATCACCCTCTGGCCTCTAGGAGGCTTTTGCTTATCGGACAAATCCTGTTGGGGCTATGCCCCATGCTCTTTATATTCTAGGTACCTCTTGGTAAAATCTCGCCATGCCATTGGACAAAAAGACCATATCGGACATCAATTCCAAACTGAAAAACAACGAAGTGGACATCGTCTCCTCCCAAGAAGCCTGCTGCGTTTTCTGCCGCAGCCATTTTTCGGCCCGCGAGGTTTCCGACTGGAACACCTCGGATACGGAAGTGACCGCCCTATGCCCTAGATGCGGGATGCCCGCGGTATTGGGGGATGCGACCGGATATCTACTCAGCCATGAAGAACTAAGGGAAGCCAACCTTTCCATCTATGGGCTCGACTTCATGAAGACCCATCCCGATGCAATGTACACCTATCTGGAACGCTACTTCGGCGGCAAGATTTCCAAAAAGAAGGGCAACGAAGACCTGGCCATCAGGTACCTGGAGATGCTGGAAGAGCAGGAAGAGCCGGAAGCCGCCTTTAGGCTCGGATTGCTCTATGCCGGCGGCGCCGACTTCCTAAAGCCCGACCTCCACGAAGCCCACAAGCACCTATCCAGAAAATGCCTCTGGGGCGATCCCGGGGCTTTGACCCACCGTGGCTTCATCGGGATGCTTTTGGCCGACGAAGACAGCAAGCACGAAAAGAAAATGCGCGAAGAAGCCTTCATGGACTTCTGCAAGGCCGCGGCCCTAGGCGGCACCATGGCGAGGATCTTCATTTCTGACTGCTACTACCATGGGATGGGGGTAAAACAAGACACCTATCTAGGCATGCAGATCCTTTATACCTTGTTCGCCGAACAGTATCCCTGGTTCTACGCCAGCAGGGGCTCGGATGCCCGCGATATCGGGGCTATCTGCTTCAGGATCGGCAATTCCTACGAAAGCGAAGGGGACTATGAAGGGGCCCTGCATTTCTATTTGATCGCCGATCTGGCCTTCCGTTTCCAAAAAGAGAGCGATCCGGATTCCTTCCTCTTCTTCGGCGAAAAGGACGAACTTGAGAAGCGCCTCGAAGAGGTGGCCCGCCACCAAGGCTACAAAACCGCCGACCCCATCTTTGATGAATCCACCTTCTATGCCTCCTTCCAATATGGCGACGAAGCCCCTTTCGTGAAGGCCAATCCCGACGGGCTGCCCAAGCACTTCCTCGATGCCGTCTATAACGAGGACGAATCCACTATTTCCTTTACCATGTGCGGGAGCAAGCAGGCCCCGCTCATCATCGATACCCAGTCCTTGTTCTGCGACTTTGTCGAAGGACCGATCCGCTGGACCTTCTCCGGAGTGGAGATGGCCAAATACGTGAGGGCCGGGCATTTCGATACCGTCAAGGGCACCTTCAAGGACTGCATCATCCTAAGCGGTGAGAAAAACGAAGAACGCTATGACCCGATGACCGTCTTCTTTTATGAAACCGATGCCCCTAGCGAAGAGGAAACCGAAGAAGAAAAAGAGGAAATAAAGAAGGAAGGGCCCAAGAAACCCCTTGCCTGATATGAACGCTTTCACCCCCTTGAAGAAATACCGCACCAAGGTCATCATCGCCCCCTTGTTCAAGGCCGTTGAATGTACCTTTGAGCTTCTTACCCCCTTCGTGGTCCGTTACATCATCGACGAGGGTATCGCTAGTAGCGATTGGAAACTGGTCATCTGGCTTTCCTTGGCCCTATTTGGCTTTGCCATCGTCGGCTTTGGCTGCACCATGATCACCCAATATCTGGCCTCGAGGGTCTCCAGCGACTACGGCTATGACCTCAAGCGGGCCATGTACGACAAGGAACAGACCCTAGGGGAAGCCCAGCTTGAGAAATTCGGAAAGGACAAGATCCTCAACCTTTTCTCCTCGGATTCCTACAATATCCAGACCGGGGTGGCCATGGGGATGAGGTTACTCATCCGCTCCCCCTTCATCATCATCGGTTCGATGGTGCTTTCCTTTGTGATCCATTGGGTGGCCGGGATCATCTTCTCGGTGGCCTTGGTCCTCATCGTCATTGTCCAACTGACCGTGGTCTATCTCTCGCCGCGGAAATATGCCTCCATCCAAGGGGGTCTCGACGAGATGGCTTCGAGGGCTTCGGATACCTTCTCCGGCTTCCGTCCCATCCGGGCCTACGATAGGGAAAAGGAAGAGGTCAATGCCTTCGATAGCAAAAGCGAGAACTACCGCAAGAGGAATGTTTCCCTTGGGGCTTTGAACGCATTCCTGAACCCTCTTAGCATCTTCTTTTTGTTCCTGGGCTTGGTGCTCATCATCTATTTCGGAAACCTCTATGTCCACGAAGGGGTATTGACCACCGGGGAAATCGTCTCCTTGATGGGCTATATCACCGCGACTCTAGCCTCCCTTACCATGTTCTCGAGGCTGGTCAATTCGCTCAACAAGGCCTTTGCCTCCAAAAAGAGGGTCGATTCCTTCTTTGCCCTAGAAGGGGATAGCTATCCCAAACAATCCGAAGGCATCATCGAAGGGGCACCCCTCATCGAATTCAAGGATGTCGGCTTTGCCTATGACGGGGACCTCGACCACCTCTGCCTCGATGGCATTTCGCTGAAGATCATGCCCGGGGAGAAGGTCGGCTTCATCGGCGGCACCGGTTCGGGCAAGTCGACGATGGCCTTCTTGATCGAAAGGCTGCTTCATCCCACCAAAGGGGAAATCTTCTTTGAGGGAAGGAACTTAAATTCGCTGTCCGAAGAGGAACTTCGCCGCAAAAGCGGCATCGTTTTGCAAAAACCGGCCCTATATAAAGGCACCATCAGGGATAACCTGATCATTGGTAAAAAAGATGTGGATGACGACGAACTAGTTCAGGCCATGAAGAAATCCTTGGCCTATGAATTCGTGTCCAAATACCAGGATGGGCTCAATCATCCCATCAGCGAAGGCGGGGCCAACCTCTCGGGCGGGCAGAAGCAGAGGCTTCAGCTCTCGCGGGCCTTCATCGGACATAAGGATGTCTTGGTACTCGATGATTGCCTTAGCGCCCTCGACTATCTCTCTGAGAAAAAGGTCAGGGAGAATTTATCAAAGATGGAAGGCACGGCCCTAATCATGGTCAGCCAAAGAACTTCGAGCCTGATCGGCTGCGACCGCATCTACGTCTTCGATGACGGCCATATCGTGGCCGAGGGCAAGCACGACGAACTCTTGAAGAGCTGTCTCCTTTATAAGGAGATTTACGATACGCAGAGGGCCGCAATATGAAAAGCATCAAGAAGTTAATGCCCTTCCTAAAGGGACATAAGGCCCAGGTCTTCCTATCCCTGGCATTCGCTTTCGTCTCGGCTGGTTCGAGGCTTTCGGTACCCTTCTTGGCCGGACGGGCCATCGACCTGATGGTAGAGGGAAATACGGATGGGGTCCTCATCTATGTCTATGTGATGGCCGCCCTTGTGGTTATCGGGTCCTTGTTCCGCTATCTCTTTGATTTCTATGTCTCATATCTCGGTGAGGCCATCGTCCATGAGATGCGTCAGTCGATCTTCCGTTCGTTGTCCAAGGCGCCCCTATCCTATCTGGATACCCAAGAGAAAGGGCAGATGGTCTACCGCTTGGTCGGGGATACCGAAAACGTCAAAAACGGCCTGCTCTCCGGGGCCGCTGCCATCTATGACGGGATCATCGCCATCATGTTTACCCTGGCCTTCATGCTTTATGTCAATTACCTACTGGCCATCTTAGTCGTGGTCCTTACCCCCTTATCGGTCATCGTCAGCAGAGCCATTTCCAAGAACAATTCCAAATATTTCAAGAGGCAGGCTGAGCGCACTTCCCGCATCGGCGGCTTCATGAAGGAAGAGATGAACAATTCCGTCTCCATCCGCACCCTCGGGGCCCACGAGGAAAGGAAAGAGGAATTCATCCAAAGCGCCGAGGAGCTAAGGGACTCCAACTTCAAGGCCATGATGATGGCCTCCTTGGTCAATCCCTCCACCCGTTTGGTCAATAATTTCATCTATGCCGCGGTCATCCTTTCGGGGGCGGCCTTGCTCATCTCCGGGCTCGACATCGGGGTGACCTTCACCATCGGCGGATTGTCTTCCTTTTTGACCTACGCCAATTCCTACATGGCTCCCTTCAACGAGGTGGCCGACGTCTATAGCGAGATGGGCTACGCCATCGCCTCGTTGGGCCGCATCGCGGATACCGTGAGCCTGACTCCCGATCCCGATGAGGGCAAGAAGGACCTAGAAGGTGACATCGAAAACGTCTATTTCAACCATCTGGATTTCGGCTATGAATCTAGCCGCAAGGTCATCAAGGACTTCGATCTGGAAATCTATCCCAAGCACAAGATCGCCCTCGTGGGTCCGACCGGCTGCGGGAAGACCACCCTCATCAACCTCTTGCTTAGGTTCTATGATCCCCAGTCCGGGCAGGTGGAAATAAATGAGACCTCCACTTTGGATCTTACCAAGAAGAACCTCCGCCGCAGGGTCTCGGCCGTCCTGCAGGATCCCTGGATCTTCCATGGCACGGTCAAAGAGAACATCGCTTTCGGGAAGAAAGGGGCCAGCGACGAGGAGATAATCGCCTCGGCCAAATTGGCCAAGGCCGATGCTTTTATCAGGCGCCTGCCTCAGGGCTACGATACCCCGATTAGCGATACCTCGGCTCTCTCGGGAGGGGAGAAGCAGCTCATCTGTCTGGCCCGGGCCATGGTGGCCTCCCCGGACATCGTCATCCTCGACGAGGCGACTTCCAACGTCGACCTATATACCGAATCCTTGCTCAAGAAGGGCTTTGACGACTTCATGGAAGGGCGTACCTCCATCGTCGTGGCCCACCGGCTTTCCACCATTGTCTCCAGCGACCTCATCGTCGTCATGAAGGACGGGGAAATCATCGAGATGGGCAACCATGAAGAACTCATGGACAAAGGCGGCTTCTACAAAGAACTCTATAGCGCCCAGTTCGCCTAGTAGCGTTTGCTGAATAGATAGTATTCGCCCTCGGGCTTATCAAGCAGCTTGAAGGAATACGGCCCATGGTTTTTGAAGCCCTTGGCCTCATATATATCGATCAGGTCCTTGGATTTATTATAGGCATACCCGAGCAATACCTTGTCGCGGAAGCGCTCGCTCATGGAATTGAGCAGCAATAGGCCATAGCCCCTATTCTTATAGGAAGGATCGACTGCCAGCCTTTTGACGATGACATAGCCATCGCTTACGTAATTGATGGTCTCCAGCAGATCTTCGATATCCATTTGTCTTCCTTTACTAGGAAAGAAGGCTTCCATCATGTCATAAGTGTAGGAGAAATAGGCTAAAATCCGCCTGTTTTCATATAGCAGGACATTGCGGCCTTCTTCAAGTTCCTGAGATAGTTCTTCCCTAGAAGGGGAGGAGAGGGAATAGAAGTCGTCGTCATTATAATAGGCATCGGCTTCCACCCGGCACAGGAGCTTGGTTAGGGCCTCTAGATCTTCGAGTGTTCCCTTGCGGATTCTCATGGTCCAAATTATAGTGCTTCCCGTCAGCATGAACCATCTAGATCCCCAGTCGGTCAGCTTCACCATGAGCAGGATCAAGGGCAAGGACACCAAGATCGAAATCAAGCTCCGCAAGGCCGTACGCGCCCTCGGGCTTTCCTATCGTTTGAATTCCAAATACGTCTATGGCCATCCCGATCTAAGCAGCAAGAAATACAAGGTTGCCGTCTTCTGCGATTCGGAATTCTGGCATGGCAAGGACTTCGAGGAAGCCTCCAAGAAGCTGAAGTGGAACAAGGAATACTGGCTCAAGAAGATCGCCCGCAACATCGAGCGCGACAAGGAAGTAAACGAAGAACTAAAAAGGCAGGGCTATATCGTCTTGAGGTTCTGGGGCAAGGAAATCGAAAAGGACGCCGAGGGCTGCGCCAAGAAGGTCCTTGAGGCCTATATCTCAAGAGGATATTCAGGATAAAAGAAAAGGGACCGTAGTCCCTGTCCTTTTGTTTGTTTTTGTCTTATTCCTTATGGGAGGCCGACCTTGAACCCAAGAAGGCGAAGATGACCCCGATGAAGGCGAACACGGCCGAGCAGATGGTGCCGGTGCCTAGGCCCCCGTCGGTCCACGGAGTGGGATTGGGGTTATTGAGCATGAAGAAGGTCTTCACCAGCAAGGTGAGCACGCCGCCGGCTAGAAGAAGCAGGACGGAGATGACTCCCAAAGTGATGGCACCCTTGCCTTTGAATGAGCCGATGCCCAGGCAAGAGAGGGAGCCAAGCACCAGGATAGCGAAGGCGATGATGAGATAGGGGTTAGCCTCATAGCCGCGGTCTTCGATCGCAAAGGCGAATTGGAAGAGGCTGCCGGGTTGTCCGTCCGAATCAAAGGCCGGACCGAACCATAGTAGAACGGAGATGACTCCGAGGACGAAGGCCAATAGGCCTAGGATTTTGCTGACATTGCGGGTTTTCATGTAGATTTCCTTACTTAAGCGGTGATAACTATAACCCATCTAGGGTAGTCATTCAATGTGCCTTTTCTTAGATAGAAAAGGTTTGAAGGCCCAAATGGATGCATGGATAATATTGGCATGGCAAATGCCCGCCGAATCTTTGCTTTGTGTCTAGCTGTGCTAGGTGGTGTAGGTCTTGTTTCCTGTTCGACGGCCACCGACCCTAGCCGTTTTGCCGTCGTCTCCTATTACGACAACAATCCAAATGGGGCCAAACTGGTGGGCATCGACTATGTCGTGCCGGGATCACCCACCTATTACCGACCCGTCAGCGATAGTTCCGGAACCACGGTTACCTATGATGAAATAGACCTCTCGGGCATCATTCCCGAGGTGGGGGCCTACCGCTCATTCGAGGGTTGGGATTACGGTAATTATCCCGATGGAACACTCATTTCCGACGAATCCGCTTCGAGTTCTTCCAGCATCGATATCTCAGGGACCAAGGTCGATCCCAACAATGTCTTGGCCGATTGCTCGGCCACCCCTGTATTCGATGATGCCTTCTATGAATTCAAGGTTACCTTCAAAGACGGAGCCAATTACCTTAGAAGGACTACCGTTAGTGAAAGCGGGGAGACTACCCGCACTATCATCGGCAATACCCCGATTACCGTGAAGGACCTAGAAGCCTATGGGCAAAGCGGAACCACCCAGCACATCGATTACCCCGGGGCCAATCTAGGCGGGGGGACCGACGATAAGCCGACCGGCTACCTTGATCCGGGCTACACCAGCGACTTCCTTGGCTATGGTGTTATAGAAGATACCCGGGCCGGCTATGTGGAAGGCGTCTACTTGGCCACCGCTTACCGCGAAGGAGAAGGCAATCCCACTTTGGCAAGCGGCGATATAGCCGGGGGATTTTATGTCGATTTTTCCTCTAAGGGAGAAGACGGTACTTTCCTATACCCACTATGGCTTTGCCTCAATGTCAAAGATTCAAACGAACTGGGCTGGTTCCACTTGGGGGATTTGGCCAATTCCTTTGAGTTCGACTTGGAAGCCATCTTCTCCGATACGGTTCCCGAGAAATATGACCTGACCGTCTCCATCACCGACGGGGAAGGCAACCTTAGGAGTGCGACTTTGGAAAACGGCATCGAATTCGGCTCGGCCGTGAGCCTTGGCTTTACCTATCAAGAAACATCAGATGGTACCTATGGCGTGGTGGTAAATGTCACCTCGGAGCTTATGTCCGAGGATACGGTCGTTTCCAGTTTGGCCATCCAGGATGTGGGCTATCAGCTAAGCGAGGGCTATGTCATCGATTTCCTTTATGACGATGCCTACCTTAGGAAGATCGGAGGGGACGTTGATGTTGCCGTCAGTTTGTCTGAGTCCAAGTCCTTGGTGGAAGTCACCATCGTCGACGATTATTCCTCAGAAAGCATCACCGAAACGGTCTATGAAGTCGAATACGGGGAACCCCTTTATGTCAAAGACCCCAGCCTGAGCGGCCACACCTTCTTGGACTATACGGAACTTTCCAGCGAAAGCCTTATTTATCAAAAGGTCGATGTTTCCAGCATCACCCGTCCCCTGATCCTTTATCCCTGCTTTGGAAAGGACCATCCATCCTTTACCGATTACGGGAATACGGCCGCTGGCTTCTTCTATGATGATACCCAAATCGTATCCTCCTTCGATATTAAGGGCAGCCTCTCAAGCGGATATTACTATGAACTTTCAGATATAAGCCTTACCTTCCCTTCCAATGCCCCGAGCGAGGCGGCTCCCGTCAGCGCTGATTGGACGGACTACTTCAAAGAGAATGTCCATAGCCTTGCCACCAATAGGGCGGGCAACGACCTGGATGTCACAAGCGTAGGTTCGGCCTTCAATAGCCTCAAAGGCGCCGAGTATTCCTTCACCTTTACCATCTCCAGCTGGATTTCCAATGTCCATTTCAATGCCTTTAGGAACATGGTTGGCCTAACCTCCATCACCTATGAAGAGATCGCTAGCAGGACCATCGCCGAGGCTTCCTTCGAATTCTGTACTTCCCTCTCCAGCGTGTCTTTCCTCGGCACCGGCAACTTAGCAATCGAAAGCTACGCCTTCCGTCACTGCGACGCGCTTACGATGCCGGATTTGGACTCATTGGGATCCGTTTCCATCAATAAGGAGGCCTTCTCCAACTGCGGCATGCTCCTTTCCGATGTCACTAGCAAGATCCTCGAGCTTCCCGCCTGCATTTCCTATATCGGCTCGGCCGCTTTTACCGAATGCGGCATCCTTGGGATTTCCATCGACAAAACCGAAGAAGAATGTCTCTCCTTCGGCGAAAACTGGAATTACGATTTCTCGGATATGCAACCTATCCCCGTGACCTATAGGGCTTAGCAGGGATTGGCTTGCTTAGGGGCTTCGGCCTCTTTTTTCTTGGTCAACAGGAGCCAGATGATGGGAGCAAGGCTCAGTAGGGCAAAGCCCAAGGCCACGAGGAACATGTAGCCGTTGGGGGCCGGGGAACCAGTTTGTCCATAGGAGTCGACATAGGCAGCCGAAACCGAGAAGGTCAATTGGCTGATGGCCGGGCCGATGATCATGGGAATCAGGACCACGAATATCATCCTTACCCCTTGGAAGAGCCCGACCCTATCCTTGGGGGTAAGATCCCTGATTTCGGCCCCGAGCACCGCGGTGGAAAGAAGATACCCGCTCATCATGATGATGCCCGAGACGATAAGGAAGGCCATGTTCTTGGCGAAGAATATGAGCAAGAAGCCCAAGACCGTAAGCCCCAGGGCCGGAAGAAGGACTTTCATCCTTCCGATTTTGTCCATGAAGAAGCCCCCGACGACGGCAATGATGGAAGCGATGAGTAAGATGCAACCGACCGCGATGTAGAAATCCATGCCTTCTAGCCCCACGCCTCCGGCAGTGGAGGGATTCTGGAAATAGATCATCCAGTAGGGCATGAAGGAATTGATCGCGCAGTTATAGGCCATGAAGGCCACTAAGGCGATGTAGAGGACCTTCTTTTCCTTTACCACGCTGGGACGGAAGCCATAGGTGAGGCTGGTCCAAAAAGAGGCATCCTTGTTGGGGGCGATTTTGTCTTTGGGTAATAAGAAGAGGCTAGCGACGCCCATCACGAAGATGATGATGCCGAAGACTAAGAAGAAGTAGAACCAGGGACCGGAAAGTTCATCGGCCGATTCGGGGAAGGCGACGTCATCAAGGTAGGAGACGCAGCCCATCAGCCCGGCGATCAAAACGATGATAATGTTTCCAAATAGTGGCAGCACGGCATTGACGGATTCGATTTTGGAACGGTTGCTAGAATCCCCAACATCGGTGAGATATGAGGAAAAGCAGGCGTCGTTTGCGGTGGAACCGAAGAAGGTCATCAGGATATCCGCCAGGACCATGAAGGTGCCCACCATGGTGATGGCCATGGCCGGGCCGACTAGATTGAGCATGTTATGGTAGTTGATAAGGCCAAACAGGAAGACGGAAACGCCCCAGGCAATATAGCCTCCGGCGATGAAGACCTTGCGCTTGCCAAACCGGTCGGAGAGACAACCCATGAAAAGGGTGGTCAGGGTGGCCGCGAGGGCGCTGGTGATGGTCATCAAGGTGACATAGAGGGTATCTTGGCTTTGGGAGTAGACCCAAAGGTTGATGTAGTTGTTCTCAATGGCCCAACTAAGCTGCCCCACCAATCCGATGAGGATGATGGCAATCCAATTGCGGGCTCCCAAGCGTTTGCTAGGCATAGATTTGCTCCTTATTTGCTATCCTTATATCAAGTATGGACCAATTTTTGCAAATCGCCTCCCTGTATTTGCTAGGGGGCATCATCGGCTTTGTCGGGGAAGTCTTCTTCCGGCGTTTCGTTTCCATCAAAAAATGGATCAAGCCGGGCTTTCTTTACGGTCCCTTCATTCCCTTATATGGCTTTGGCTTTGCTTTGTTTTATCTCTTTTGCGAATTTTTGCATTTCGATACGGGGTATCAGTGGCTCGACCAAACCCTTTTGATATTGCTATTGGGAGTCTTGCTTACCTTCATCGAATACATAGCCGGACTCATCTTCGTCAAGGGGATGCGCATTAAACTATGGGACTATTCCAAGCAGTGGGGGAACTTCCAGGGACTTATCTGTCCTTTGTTTTCCTTCTTCTGGCTCCTTGCCAGCGCCATATATGTGACCCTCCTTCATCCCTTGTTCATGCAATACGCCGTCTGGTTTGCTTCAGGAGGGGCCGTCTCCGCCTTATTCATCGGCATCTTCATCGGCATCCATCTCATCGACTTCTGTATGTCCGTCAATCTGGCCAGCAAGATCAAGAAGGCCATTACCTCCAAGGACTTCATCGCGCACTGGGAAAAGATGAAGGTCGCTTTCGCCGAAAAGGGCAAGGAACTAAAGAAGAAAGTTTCCTTCCTTTTTCCTTTCAACAATCCTAGGCGCATCGGCGTGAAGGAAGCCATCGCTGCCTATAAGGAAAAGGCTCTGGCGGAACACAAGGCCTTCCTAGAGAAAAAGGCCGCGAAGAAGAGGGCCAAAGAAGAAAGGAAACATGGTCGGGACGCTGATTGACATATCTTCCTTTAGTCCATATTTCTACGGGCTATTGGGTCTATATGGACTCGTAAGCATCCTTGAACTCGCCTTTGCCTTCATTCCTATAGAAAAAGCCAGGCGCATCGCCAAGCCCTTTTGCCTATTGGCTCTGATCGCAGCCTGTTTTTTCATCGTCTTTGTGAGGACGGAGTCGATCCTCTATATCGTAGGGCTTTCCTTTGCCTTACTAGGGGATATCTTCATCATCTACAAGGATAAAAGGGGTTACTTGCTCCTCGGCGGAATCTCTTTCATGCTTTCGCACATCCTTTATTGCTTCGCTTCGCTTTTCGCCGCGGGAGTAACTATAGAGATGGTGGTCCACTATCTAGGCGGTTCCTTCATCTTTTTCTCGGCCATCTTCGGGATGGGGCTTTTCTATGCTTCCAAGAAGTCGGCTTTCTATTCCTTTGCCGGAGGTCTTTATTTCGGTATCCTCGGCGGCTATTTCGGCCTATCGCTAGCCTTGATGGAATTCGGTTATTCCCTCGAAGGGCTGATTGTCCTATTCGGAGCGACCCTATTTTTGATAAGCGACTGCCTCATCGGACTATTCATGTTTAAGAAGCTGAAAAGCAAACGACCGGATTTTTACATCATGCTCACTTATCTGATTGCCGAGTTACTTCTTTGCTTCGCCTACCTAGGAGTGCTCGGACTATTCTAGATGGCTAGGTAAAGGGCTAGTTTTGCCAAGGCCTTGCCCCTATGGCTTACTTTGTTCTTTTCCTCTTCGGATGCGGTCCCGAAGTCTAGGTCATGTTCCAGGCTATGGAAGATGGGGTCATAGCCAAAGCCATGGCCACCGCGCTTTTCCTTTAGCAGGATGCCTGGGCAATGGCCCTCGAAGAATAGGGGTTTATTGCCCTTATGTTCGATGAGGCAGATGGTACATTCGAAAGTGGCTTCTCTTTTCGAATCGGGAGGCAATCTGGAGCCAATATCCCGCAAAACCCCATCCAAAGATCCCATTTCCTTGAGATACCTTGCCGTAGTAAGGCCCGGGAAACCATTTAGGTCATGGATGCATAGGCCCGAGTCATCCGCGATGACGGGGAAGTCGGCGATTTTAGATGCCGCCTTGGCCTTGATGAGAGCGTTCTCCCTGAAGTCCTTCCCGTTTTCGATGGGATCGAAATCCAGATTCAGGTCCTTGGGCGAATAGACCAGATAGCCTAAGGGGGAAAGGATGTCGCGGAACTCCTGGAGTTTTCCTTCGTTATTGGTCGCTAGCATTATTTCGGTTTTCATTTCAGGGCCTCCAGATGGGCAATGGCTTCTATATTCATGCCTTTGGCTAGATGCTTCGTATGCTTGAAGTAGGGGAAGTCAGCCTTGTCCTTTTATATATAAGACGTGGGAAATCTAGCATTAAAGAGCGAGATTAGAAAGGGGAGGTAAGAAAAACCCCGACGCGGTCGGGGGAGAGTGCCAAGTGGAGCAAGTGACGGGAATCGGACCCGCGTATTTACCTTGGCAAGGTAATGTTCTACCATTGAACTACACTTGCATTGCCCCGAAGGGCTTCGCCATTATAAACACCCTCAAGTTTGCAATCAAGATGGTTTTGGGTAGTGCTCTTCGTTAGAATAGTGCTCGGAAAACCATGCCAGACTACAAAACCATTGCCGACCTCCTGCTGCCAGAGGTCACTACCAGCCTTGAGCAACTGCTCGCCAAGTACCCGAAAAGGCAGCTCAAAGGGGGTGCGGTCGTTAGCCGCTTTGCCCCCTCTCCGACCGGCTTTTTGCATACCGGAAGCCTCTTTACCGCGATGATTGCCCATGTGCTGGCCAAAAGCACGGATGGAGTCTATATCTTCCGCCTTGAAGACACCGATACCAAAAGAACCATCGAAGGAAGCGATAGGGAACTCGTCTCCCAACTGCTTTCCTTCGGCATCGTCCCTGACGAGGGCTATTACCCCGAGGGCGATAAAGGTGAGTATGGGCCCTACCGTCAGTCATTGAGGGAAAACATTTATAAGATCGGGGTCAAGCATTTGCTTGAAAGGGGAAGAGCCTATGTCGATTTCGCCACCCCCGAGGATTTGGCCGCCATCAAGAAAGTCCAGGAAGAGAACAAGGTGCTTCCCGGCTACTATGGCGTCTATGCCAGGGACCGCAACCTCCCGCTTGAGGAAGTTGAGGCCCGGGTCAAGTCTGGAGAACCTTATGTCATCCGCTACAAATCCTTGGGCGATCCCAACCAAAAGACCTCTTTCGATGACCTCATCAGGGGACATATCGAACTCCAGGATAACGGCATGGACATCGTCATCCTTAAAAGGGACGGTTTGCCAACCTATCATTTTGCCCACGTCATGGACGACCATCTGATGGGAACGACAGTGGTGTCCAGGGGCGAGGAGTGGATTCCTTCGACCCCCATCCATCTGCAGCTATTCAAGGATTTTGGCTGGCAGCCGCCTAGATACGCCCATCTCCCGGTCATCATGAAGCTCGACCACGGCAACAAGAGGAAGCTTTCCAAACGAAAGGATCCCGAAGCCTCGGTCGGTTACTTCATGGAGCAGGGTTATCCAGAACATGCGGTTTTGGTATATCTGATGTCGATTGCCAACTCCAACTTCGAGGAATGGTCATTCGAAAATGGCTATGACCTCGACAAGTTCCCGTTCTCCTTCTCCAAGATGTCCTTGGATGGAGCGTTGTTTGATTTGGATAAGCTCAATTACTTCTCCAAAGAGGTCTTGGCCAAGGAAAAGGGCATGCCCCTAGTTGAGAAGGTCAAAGCCTGGGCCAGTTCCTATTCGCCCACTTTGCTGGAGAAAATCAACCGAGATCCCATCTATTTCTCCAAGGTCTTGGATATTGAAAAAGAAAGGCAGAATCCCCGCAAAGACTATGCCAAATATTCGGATATCGAGGCTTCGACCCGCTTCTTCTATGATGATGAATTCCTAAAGATCAAGGAAGGCGGACTGCCTTATGATGAGAAGTTCGACCGCGATTTCATCAAGTCCTTCCTGAAGAAGGTATCAGATGGTATGTCCTATGAGGACGAAGCCACCTGGTGGAATTCCGTGAAGGAAATAGCTGCCAAAGAAGGCTTTGCCATCGCCAACAAGGAATATAAGGCCAACCCCGATTCCTTCAAAGGCAATATGGCTGATGCCGCTAGCCTTCTCAGGGTCGCCATCACCGGGAGCCGCAATTCGCCCAACCTCTTTGAGGTTATTTCCATCTTAGGCAAGGATCGGACCACGATTCGGCTTGAAGAGCCTTTCTAAAGGTGCTTTAATAGCCTGCGCGGCCCTGTGGTCAAGCGGCTAAGACGCAACCCTCTCAAGGTTGAATCCCGGGTTCGATTCCCGGCTGGGTCACCAAATCGAAAAAAGCCCCGATTGTGTCGGGGTTTTCGTTTTTTGAGGACAGTTTTGAGGACAGGTTAGGTGTCTTTTGTGGGGAAAACAGCCTTCGAAATCGTCTCCGAGACCGATTTCCCATGTCCTTTAATTAAATGACTATAGGTATCTAACGTCTCCTTGAGGGAACTGTTGAAAGAGCAAAACAAAAGGGATAACTACAACGGAAAGGAAGGAAACGACCCATGAACCTTGCCGCCAAGGTGGCCATCGTAATTTCCTCGGCAGTTGCGGCTGCCTTTCTTCTGATGGCAAAGGCCAACGTTTTCAATAGGTCGGTCGAATCCGTAGCGGGCACGACATGGGTTTCCTCTTCGGAAACCCTTTCCTTTTCGAATACGGACGGTTCCCTCGGCATCAGCGGGGAGCCGCGCAAGTCTTTCAGCTATAGAGAAGACTCGGGTTTCGTGGCCATCGATTTCGAGGGAGGGGAGGCATGGGAGTGCCTTCGCTATGGAACCGATAGGCTACTAGCCAGGACCGGCCCGTTAGGGACGATGTTTTATCTAAGGGAATAAAAAGGGTCTGTCTATTCTTGTGCGGAACGGCCGCTTTCCACCTGTCCACACTTCTATCGGGAGTAACAAAAAACACCGCCGGATCCCCCCTTTCGGGCGGTTCGACACCGGTCGGTAAACAAATAGTCGCATTTATTTAAAGTAAGGTCAAGATATGAAGAAAAAGATTAGATTCCATAAAAAAGCAAGAGATCCAGCGATTATGATGCGCAATAAAAGAAAGGATGCCACTGGTTATGTCATTACCCATAGACCAAAGGATTATTACAGATGGTCTGCAAAGCAAAAAAGAGACTGGGAAAAAATTACGTAAAATTGTCTAAAAACCCAAACCCCAAAGAAGGACAAGGATTGCGATTTGCCAAGGGCGAGCGGGCTGCACGGAAATCCGCATGAGAATGTAGATTTGAGCCAAATAGATTATTCAGCAAATCACTTGGTAAACAAAAAAGCCATCGACAGGGCGCTGAGATGGCTTGATGACGAATAAAAAACGGAACCCAAGTACCGGGGCAAGGGGCGTCCCCCCAAGTCCTATTACGCATCCTGCGGCCCTGGTTGCGGAGACTATCATAGATAGACCCGGTGGGGTTTCCCTCAAGCCACGGCCCGGAGACACTGCAGCCGGGTTGAATTGTTTATACTTTTGCCAAGGGTTGCGGGCAATCGCCAGAGGTTGCTATGCCTTAGATCGCTGCGCCAGCCGGCGCAGAAATTATAGGTTCCATCTTATCTACGGCCCTTATGGGCCATAAGAAAATACGGATACCATTACAAAAGAGTCTAGGTTATTCCTTTTTCTTTAAGAAAAAGGTTAACCAAAAAGACTATAACAAGCCGGGCACCAGCCCATATTCGTCCCTGATTTCCCATCACTGCGGTTCATCCAGCTATGTCCAAGAGGGAAAGAAGGAATTAATTTAATGATTCGGCATGAACTTTGTCTTCTTGTGCCAATGTCCTTTCCCGGAATGCGGCTTTGAGTACGAAAAATTGACTTTCCAGTATGCGAGAATCTCAAAAACAATACCAAAAGCGTTGTTTAACCCCTTTTTTGCTCATTGGAATTGCCATTGTTTCGTATTCTAACTGCTCACGACTGGGTCACCACAAAATGCAAAAAGCCCCGATCGTCTCGGGGTTTTATTTCTTGTTAGATTATTCAGGCATTACTTTTAGGCAAAATTCCTCATTTTGGTTGCCTTCTTTGTATTGGCAGATTTTCTCTGCCGCTTTGTTTGGATGGTATTTTTATGCTTAAGATCATCACCGGGCTATCTACTCCTTAAGCATGTTATATTGGTGTAATTGATCCGGTTTTATAAACACTGTTGGTTGTCGAATAAATGAAATCAATTAATGGCTTGGAGCAATACATTGGAGTTTTCTTTTTTCATAAGCTACATTTCCGATATGGAAAAGGTAAGAAAAGGAAACTCGATCCGTCTGATTGAAAACGGGACAGAAGTCGGATTCATCTCTTGGTCCTTGGATCAAGGAGTCATGTTCTTGGAACATACCTTTGTGGACGAGTCCCAAAGAGGCAAGGGCTTAGCTGCTGTGCTTATGGATGAAGCGGTCAAGGTTGCCAAGCAAGAGAACTACAAAATCCGTCCGGTCTGCTCCTATTCCTCGGTTTGGTTTGAAAAGCACCCTGAGGAAAAAGAACTGTTGGATTGAACCCCTTATTTTGAAATCTTCTCTTATTACCGAATGAATTCGCCAAAAACCGGTGAATTTGGGTTCAGCAGGCAAGGAATGGGACCAAGTAATAAGGTATATCTAGGATCTTTCCGTTCCTTGCAAGGTTCTTTTCCCCAATTCTTATGGCCGAATCTACCTGATACTTACCGTCTTCAAGGATGGTCCTTAGGGATTTGTAATTGCCGTTTCTTGGTTTTGACTGTATCAGAGTTGTTTTGCCTTGGTATTCAGCAACGAAATCTATCTCCAAACCGGTAGGTCTTCTGAAGTAATAAAGATTCTTCCCGGATTTGGAAAAGGCATCGCTTACCACGTGGTCGAAAATAGACACTCCGGAGTGGTAAGTATCTCCCCTTGAGACAGCTTGCCTGTGCAACTCATTAAGAGTTGAGGAGAATAGACCGATATCTTGGAAATATAGTTTGAAAAGTTTGGGTAGTTTCTGGTCTTCCAAAGGTATTTCAAGGGATTGCAGATTGTAAGACACATTGATGGCCATGCTGTCCAAAAGCCAGGTAACGGCCTCATGGACGGTCCTATTGTCAAATTCAAATTGTTTGAAGCCAAACTTACCGTAGGTTTTGGATAAATTGGCATCGATTGAATCAAATACGGAAGTAGTAGCCAGCTGGAATGAAGGATTAAGTTTGGGTTTTCCGTCTTTCAAAAGCCTATATCCGAACCCGGATCTAAGCTGGTCTAGAACCTTATTCTGATAGGCAAGGACGCTATCAAGATCTCGGGTTTGAATAAAGGTTTCGACGGCCTCCGGCATGCCCCCAACTAACATATACATGCGATAGAGGCGTAGCATTTCTTGATGGAGATATTCAGGTACAGGCTCTTCATTTTGCATGCAGAGACGTAGGTTTTCTGTTTGTCTGGGGTTGATTGAAGATGCCCAAAGGAATTCTTCGAAATCCATTGGATGCATTGTCATTTCCTTCTGATAGTCTGAGACAAAACCTTGGTTGTTTTTGTCATAGGCTCCCAGTCCAGAGAAAGAAGAAATAGCTATAACATCATAACGGCGATCCAAAGAAAAATACTTGAATGAGGTCCTAACATTGGGACAATCCTTGATTTCATCGAATATAAGGACGGTTTTCCCAGGGATTATAGGTTGTCCTTTAGCGTAATAAGAAAGGGCGTCGACAATACGGTCGATGTCCATATCACCATTGAATATATCCCTAAGAGATTCGTTGGAATTCATGTCGAAATAGAGAACGTTTGGATACTGTGACTTACAAAATTCCAATACTGTTTCTGTCTTTCCAACACCTCTCGATCCTTTTAAAAGAATAGGAAAACGTTTGTGCCTTTTGCTCCAAGCTAAGAGACTATCGGTAATTTTCCTTTGGAACATAGCTTAATTTTCAAACAATGGAGCGAAAAACACAACCTAGAAACATGATGCAACGAAAAAAAGAGGCTTTAGAAAAATGTAATTGACTACTTTGAATTCACTGAATGGGTCCAGTTTGACGAATGGTACGAATGGCAAACAGTCTACTAAATTAGTGAGCAATGCCATTTCTCTTAAAAAGTTTGATTTGGTTTTTCTCCAGGCAGAGCTATTCCATCGTTGGTGTTGTTCGTTCGCTAGGGGTATGACCTAGAAACATTTCATTTCAAAGATCGGGTAGCAATTCACAACTTGCAAAGAAAAAACATTTGCGTGATACGATTCACTTTTGTTGTGTCAGGCATTCACGAAGAAAAAAGTCCATCTTGCTCTATCGGGGTGGGCCAGACTTTTTTATATCCGTCTGGGATTGGAATCGGATCTATTCAATCAGACTGTTAAGTGAATTCGCGTAACTGCAAAACTCAAATATCAATCCTGAGGGTTGCATTGAATGAACGCTTCATAATCCTCTGTGGTAGGAAACCGATCCAAGAACATGGAGATGACTTTTTCCGGAGCTTCTCTTTTTAGAAAAGACAACGCTAATGGGTAGGGAAAAGGAGTCTCTTTCTGTAGGCCAATAAAACTCATATAGATATCATCGCCTTGGCCCATAAAGATCATTTGGGGATGCATGCTATCCAGAAAACGGTCAAGGTCCTGGACATAATCCTTTTCGGACAATGACCTAAGTGCCCGATATAGGGCCACATACTGTTGCATCGGTTCCATTTCTTACTTGATTATACGGCTTTTGCAGGGTTTTTGTTCGTTATCATAGAGATTTTGCCCATTTTGCTTTCTGTAATTCCGTCATTGCTCTTGGTGTATAGTTAGCCTATGAAACGAGTATCCATTCCTTTTGAAGGCGCGTTTACCAAAGCCTATGTCTATGGCGAGATTGACGGAAACAGCGTTCCACTTATCTGTCTTCACGGTGGTCCTGGTGGCAATTGCCATAAGCTTAAGGAACCTCTTTCCGCCTTGTCTAAAGCCAAGCGTCCCATCATCTTCTATGACCAACTAGGCTGTGGGTATTCCAAAGTGGATAAAGAAGTCCAATCCCGCATACATGCGCAAACATATATTCAGGAATTGGATAATCTGATCTCCTATTTCGGACTTAAGGAATTTTCCCTTTTGGGACATTCCTGGGGCGGCATGCTTGCCTTTCTTTATATCTTTGCTAAAGACCCTGAAGGTCTAAGGTCACTGATTCTTTTCTCCACGCTGCCGAGCACCAAGATGTGGAATGATGGGTGTTTGGAATTTTTGCTAGAAGGCAAAACAAAGAATGAACAGGCCAGAATCCGTGAAATCTTTGAAAGCGGCAATGAAAAGGACATCTCAAAGTTGATGAAGCAGCACGAAAAAGAGCATGTCAAAGGCGTTATCAACTTCAAATATGCAAGAAAGAGATTTCCCAAAACCAATGTGTCCATCTATGAAAGGCTATGGGGAAAGGGAGAGGCCTTAGGCAGTGGCGAACTCAAGGACTATGACGTCACTTCCAAACTGCAGGATATTGAGGTACCGACCCTTATTCTAAGAGGGGAATTTGACGAATCCAGCGCCTCGATGAACGAGTTCATGCATAAAGAAATACAAGGTTCTGAATTCGTGACCTTTTCAGTCTGCAAGCATAATTCCTACGCCACTGAACCGGATTTGGTAAACAAGACCATATCGGCATTCTTGGATAAGAACGGTCTCTAGGGGCTATGTAAATCTTCGGATCAATTTCGGACTATTTGCCCAAAGCGGGGATACCTTTCCACATGGACAATAGTTTTCTTAAGATAGGGAGAATATCCCTGAAGACCGAGAAAGCGATGAAGATCGACCTCGGCAAAGACCCCTTCGTTTACCTATCCGGCAGCGACCTTGACTCCTTGGCCCATGAAAGGCCTAAGGATTACCTCCGGATGATGGAGATGGCAGGGGAAATCATCAAGCGCCCGGACTTCGGACGATACATAGAAGGACAGCTCTGCCTGCTAAGGGCCTATAGCGGAAGCGACCATCCCCGGTTCTATTTGGTCGAAATCGTCAAAAAAGACGGCCTCCACCGTCTCAAGCGCTTTGCTTTCTATGACCCGGACGTCATCGCCTTCAAAGGCTTCAGGCGGATCAATTAATAGGCGTCTTTGGCCTGCTTGCGGAACCTTAGGCCCAATAGATAGTTCACGTAAACCAGGATATAGGCCATGACGATATAGGCTGCTATCAGACTCACATAGGCAATCGCCACCCCGTTCCAACCGTCGTTTCCGGCTAGGAATGCGTTTTCAGAAAGGGCAAAGTACCTAGGGGAGAAGAAGTTGCTGGACACGGTCTCGTATCCGGTGATGAAGGGGGTGACCATCATCACGCCTCCGTAAATGGTCGGGTATAGGGCCCAATAAAGGGGATAGTCCCAGGTGACCGTACCCTTTTCGTCAAAGAGGAAATAATCGGCCAAGCCCAAGACCAAAAGGACTATGACCGCGATCAGGCGCATATATGTATAGGCAAGGTTGAAAGGACTATCGCCCAGGCAAAAGACAACCGCTCCCAACATCGCATAGCTTAGTAGGGCTAGGGCCAATGGCATCCAGATGCCGCCGGGTATGCCTACGCGGCCTTTCTTATAGAAATCCAGCCCGTTGAAAAAGGTCTTGAGCAAAAATCCGATTTCCAATACCAGGCAGGTTTGAACATAGAGGCTGGTAAGGGGAGCCGAACCGCTTGGGGAGGTAACGAAAACCATGATCATCAGGATCAGCCCGGTGATGGAGCAGCCCAGACGGTAGAGGAAGCTTACTAAACGGTCGCGGATGATCATCGGCATTACTTTATCCATAAAGTGCGAATTATCAAGTAGCAGGGCCTAGCATGAGGTTGGCACTTGTTGGCAGGCCTTTTCCGTCCTATACTTTCGTGCCGGTTGGCGAATGTGGTGAAGAGGTTTAACACAATCGGCTGTGAACCGATCATGCGGGGGTTCGAGTCCCCTCATTCGCCCCAGACTGAATCTTCGCGCCTTGATTAGGCGCTTTTTTCATCCTCTTCTTTGCAAAACCCCATCGGATTGTCTGAAAACTCCGCAAACGGTAGGGGAGAGTTTGGATTTCGGATATACTTCGTTTAGGAGAATCATATGAACGATATCGAAGGTATAGTGGCTAGGCAAAGGGAATATTTTGCTTCCGGGAAGACATTGTCCCTTGAAGCTAGGAAAGCCAATCTGGAAAAAATCGAGCAGTTGCTTCTCAAATACCGTCTACGGTTCGAAGAGGCCTTCAAAAACGATTTCAACAAATGCCCCTTCGATGTGCTATCTACCGAATTCTTCATGGTGCTCGAGGAGTGCCGCTACATGAAGAAGCACCTTAGGAAGTTGGCCAAGGTCAGAAAGGTAAGGACATCGGCTGTCAATTTCCCAAGCAAGGGTTACATTTATCAGGAACCCTATGGCTGCGTCCTCATAATGGCCCCTTGGAATTACCCTCTCCAGCTGGCCCTCGAACCCGTATTCGGAGCCATTGCCGCCGGAAATACGGTCCTCATCAAGCCGGCTAGTTACGCCAAGAACGTTTCACAAGCCATCCATGATATGTTCGAGGAGTTCGGGGAGCCGGGCCTTGTCTCCGTGGTCCTAGGGAGAAGGAATGAAAACCAGGCCCTTTTGGAACAGCGCTTCGACTATATTTTCTTTACCGGAGGGGAAACGGTGGGACGCCTGGTCTTAGAAAAGGCGGCTGTCCATCTTACCCCTTGTTCCTTGGAGCTCGGCGGCAAATCCCCCTGCATCGTCGATAAGGATGCCGACCTCGACCTAGCGGCAAGGCGCATCGTCTGGGGCAAGTTCCTGAATGCCGGGCAAACATGCGTGGCGCCTGACTATATCTGCGTCCATTCCTCTATCCATGATGCTTTCCTGGAAAAGGTTTTCGCCTACATCGATTCCTTTTATTACCAGGACGGCCATATCAATGGGGATTTCCCTTATCTCATAAACGAAAAGCATTTCCAGAAGGTTATTTCCTTCATCGATCCAGACAAAGTCGTCAAAGGCGGCAAATCCGAGGGCCGTCTTTTGGAACCCACGGTCATGGACGAGGTCGGTTTCGATGATCCCATCATGCAGGAAGAAATCTTCGGCCCCATCATGCCGATCATCGCCTTTGATGACCTAGAGAGTCTTCTAAATATCATTTCCAAACGCGAAAAGCCCTTGGCCTTTTATTATTTCAGCCGTGACAAGAAGAAGGGGAAGCAGGTCCTAGGACGCATGCCCTTTGGGGGCGGCTGCTTTAACGACACCATCATGCATCTGACAAACGAAAACCTGCCGTTCGGCGGGGTGGGCCGCTCCGGCATGGGCAGCTACCATGGCAAGAAGTCATTCGAGACCTTCTCCCATAGCAAGCCCGTGCTTGCCAAGTCCAAGGCGGAAATCAAAGTCAAATATCCTCCATATAGCGAAAAGAAATATTCATTTTTGAGACGCTTTGGCCGCATCAAATGAAAACGGACCTTCAAAGGGGCCAAAAGGTCCGTGCGGTCTTAGGGGTCCGCGCCCCCGATGCCACGCTAAGCATGTATCGATTGGCTCCGATTCCAGATGGAGGTCATGGAATCAAGAGTGGCATTACTTTAGCAAGAATGTCTTAAAACTGGATTAACCACTGCCTATTTTGGGAAAGACAGCGAGAAAGTAACCATACCCTCATCATAGCTGGCTTTGATCTTTCCCTTATGGGCATTCATGATGGCCTCGGCCAAGGATAGTCCGATGCCATGTCCCCCGGTAGAGCTGTTGCGGGAAGCATCGTTCCTATAGAACCGCTCGAAGACATGCTGGAGGCTTTCCTCGCTGATGTCGCTGCAGTGGTTGGAAAATTCCGCCTTTACGAATTTGCCTTCTTCGAAAAGCCGAACCTTGATGGTTTTCCCATCGGAATACTTTATGGCGTTGTCCAATAGTAGCCCCCATATCTGCTCCAGGCTATCCGGGTTGGCGGAAATGTTGAGTCCGGGCTTTCCTTGATAATCAATTTCCATCTTCTTGGTTTCCGCTAGGGGAGCAAAGGCCTTGGTAGCCTCTTCCAAGGAAGCGGAGATGTCCACGCTGGACATGACCAGCGGCTTGCCTTCGTCCATTTTGGCCATGAGGACCAGCTTTTCGGTCATGTTGGCAAGGCGGGCCGCCTGTTCTTTTATGGAAGATGTCCATTCGGTGGATCCCGATTGCATTTCGATGATTTCCGTATCGGCGGAGATGATCGAAAGCGGGGTCTTCAGCTCATGGCCCGCATCGGTGATGAAGCGCTTCTGCTTTTCAAAGGATTCCTTGACCGGGGATAGCACCCGTCCGGAAAGAAAGAATAGGAGGATGGCCACCAGGGCAAAGCCTATCGAGCCAAAGAGGATGGAGTAACGCATGAAGACATAGAAATCATCCAAGGCTTCAAAGCAATCCATGAAGACATAGAGTTCGTTGCCGTCGTCGAGGGTCTTATGGCCATAGCGGTAATTTTCGACGAAGCCCCGTTCATAGCCGTTGCCATATACTTCCAGGGATATTTGCACGGCGGTTTCCTGGGTGATGGCGATGTGCTCGAGGGCCACTTCATAGACTGCTCCTTCCGGGGTGAAGGTGACATCGAAGTAACGGGTCTGGAAGGGGAGCTCGGGACGGCTGTCAGGATCATGCCTTTTGCCATCGGGGAAGGTCCCATCGTTATCCAAGATCATGCCGACGACTTCATCGCAGCCCGAGGCCATGTTGAAATAGTTGCTGATGTTGATCGAACCTAGCAGCACGAACAAAACGACAAAGACCGAAAACAGGCTTACGAGGAGAAAGTTCCGCCGTATGCGCCCGAACATCTATTCCAGGTAATAGCCGACGGTACGGGCGGCCTTGATGGTAACGTTGGAGCCCACTGCGGCGATCTTCTTGCGTAGATATGAAAGGAAGGTCCAGACGACATTGATTTCGGTTTCGGTATCAAAGCCCCAAATCTTCTCCATGAATTGTTCGGCGGAGATGGGCTGGCCGTTTTTGAGCATCAATAGTTCGAGCAGTTGGTATTCCTTGCCGACTAGGCGCCTCGAACCGATGCTGGAGCTGATTTCATAGGTGAGGCGGTTAAGGGTAAGGTCCTTGAAGGTCAAGATGTCGTCAACCTGGGGTTCATAGCGCCTCAGCATGGCCCTGACGCGGGCCAAAAGCTCGGAAGAAGAGAAGGGTTTGCCAAGATAATCGTCGGCTCCGAGGTCAAGTCCCTTGACCCTATCTTCCACCTGTGTCTTGGCAGTCAATACCAAGACTGGGGTCTTGTGATCGTACTTGCGGAGTTCCTTGAGGACGGTAAAGCCATCGACCTTGGGCATCATGATGTCGAGGATGATCCCGTCGTATTCGCCGTTGGCAAGATAATCAAGGGCCTCCTGGCCGTCGTAAACGGCATCTACTGTGTAGTTGTGGTGTTCCAAAATGGTCTTCAAGGCCTTGGATAGGGACTTTTCGTCTTCTGCAAGCAGCAATCTCATTGTTCTTCTCCCTTAGGGCATTATAGGCGCATTCCCATAAAGAACTTTAAAACGAGCCTAAGATTCTAGGAGAGGTGGTTGGTCAATGCCCCGACGAGGAAGAAGACGAAGAATAGGCCCGCCATCAGATATACGACCCAGGATAGTTCCTTGCCCTTTCCTTCGAATATCTTCATTAAGACATAGGCGATGATTCCGATGGCCATGCCGTTGGAGAGGGAATAGGTCAAAACCATCATCAGTAAGGTCAAGCCTCCCGAGAAGAGGGCGGCAAAGTCGGATTTGGCTAGGGTCGGCAGGTTATTGGCCATGATCATGATCCCGACGGCCACAAGGGCCACTGAATAGACCGAAGCGTAGGAGAAGATGGAGAAAATCGGAAAGGCAAACCCCGAGAGCAGGAAACAGATGCCGACCACCACGGCCATCAATCCGGTCCTAGCCCCGAGGGATACCCCGATGGCTGACTCGGCAAAGGAGGTGACGGTAGAGGTACCGATGGGTCCGGCCAAGAGGGCTCCGGTGGCGTCGACCATCATGACCCGGCGGCCGTTTTTGATGGTCCCGTCTTCGGCAACCAGGCCACAGGTATTCCCGGCTGCGACCAGGGTTGCCGTGGTGTCGAAGATATTGACGAAAATCAAGGTAAAGACGGCCACGTAGGTGTTGGGATTGGCGAACATGTCGGCGATCAGTCCCCCGTAATCAAGATTGGCATTGGCCGGATCCAAGCTGCCCCAGAAGACGACCTTGTCAAAGCCCGAGATGCCCCAATAGACCGAGGCATCCCTCCAAGGACCGATGGGTAAGCCGGAATCCAATGCAAAATTTCCCCGTCCGATGCCGGTGAGGATTTCGGAGCAAATGACTCCGATAATACCGGTGAGGACCAGTCCGATGGGGACCGCCATCTTGGCGATGTTGGGAAACCTCTTGAAGGACATCAGGGCCAAGGTCATAAGGATCCCGCAGACGGTAAGCAGGGTTCCGGGATCGGAGAAGTCGCCGAGGGTAACCAAGGTCGAGGCATCGACCACGATGCCGGCATTCTGAAGGCCGACGAAGGCAATGAAGCCGCCCAGTCCGATGCAGATGGCAGCGCTTAGGGCCTTGGGGATGCCATTGACGATTTTGCTTCTGATGGGGGTGGCGGTGATGGTTATGAAGAGGACGCCGTTGAGGGTAAGCAGCATCATCGTCTCGATCCAGCCGAAGCCCATGATCCCGCAGACGTTATAGGCCAGGTAGGCATTCATGCCCATGCCCGCCGATAGGGCAATGGGGTAGTTGGCCAAAAAGCCCATGAGCAGGCAGCAGACCCCGCTTACTAGGGCCGTGGCAAAGAAGATGCCTCCAGAGTCCATGCCCATGGAAGAGAGGATCGCGGAGTTCACCGGGAGGATATAGATGATGGACAAGAAGGTGATTAGGCCGCCGATTATCTCGGATTTCACCGTAGATCCGCTTTCTTTTAGATGGAAAATCCTTTCAATCATAGATCAATCTCCAACGAGACGGGGCAGTGGTCAGACCCATAGACTTCGTTATGGATAATGCAGTCCTTGATTTTTGGTTTGAGGCAGTCAGAAACGACGAAATAGTCGATTCTCCAACCGATGCCTTTTTCCCTCGACCGGAAGCGGTAGCTCCACCAAGAATAGACAACCTTTTCCGGATATAGGTAACGGAAGGCATCGCTGAAGCCGTGCCCCAGCAATTTGGTAAAGGCTTCCCTTTCTTCCTTGGTGTAGCCGGCATTGCCCTCGTTGGACTTCGGGTTCTTCAGATCGATGGGATTATGGGCGACATTGAGGTCTCCGGCATAAATGACCGGTTTTTTCTTATCCAATCCGATCAGATATGAAGAGAGCCTTTCTTCGTATTCCATGCGGAAGGGGAGGCGTTTGAGTTCCTCTCCGGCATTGGGGACATAGGCGGCGACATAGTAGAAATTTTCAAACTCCAGGGTGATGATCCGCCCCTCTTCATCGTATTCCCCGTTTTCCAGTCCATAATGGACCGAAAGGGGTTCGAGCCTAGTGAAGACGGCTACCCCCGAATAACCTTTCTTGACCTTGGAATTGGTGAAATACGTCTTGTAGCCCTCGAAGGCGACGGGAAAGCTATTTTCCTCGCTCCACTTGGTCTCATTGAGCGAGAAAATGTCGGCGTTGAGGTATTGGAAATCCTTTAGGAAGTCCTTTTTGAGGATGGCCCTGATGCCATTGACATTGAAACTTACGATCTTCATTTTTTCTCCTCGGTTTGATTTTTGAACTCTTGTAGGGCTTGCTTCAGCTTGGCCGGGATATCGCAACCAACGAGGTCGAGCCCCTCGGCAGCTATGCGATGGATGGATTTGACTCCGAAAAGGCCATTGAAGACGGCTTTGATGTTGAGATAGCCGATGTCCTCATCGAGATATCCTCCCGCGGTGGTCACATAGAAGACCTCCCGGATGTTTGTCAGTCCCTTGGCCCTACCCAGCTCATCGTAATCGAAGGTGATGCCCATATGGGTGATGTTTTCGATATATAGCTTGAGCAATGCCGGATAAAGATAGTCATAGCAGGGGGCAATGATGAGGACCCTTTCGGCCTCTTTGATCTGCCTAGCCAAGGCGAAGGAAGGATCATCGTATTTGCTTTTTGAAAGGAGTTCCTGTTTCTTGGCCAATCTCTCTTCGTTCAAAGGCAATAGGGTCAGTTCCCGGAGGTTTATTTCTTCCCAGTTTCCCCCGAGATGGCCTTTGATTTGCTCGGCCAAAGCGCGGGTTCTTGAATCTTTTCCCCTGACCGAAGCGTCTATATATAGGCTGCCCATGCCTAGATTATAGGCATTAAGGCTTCTCTTGTCTTGAATTGGCCGTGTGCTTGGAAAAAAATATCGCGATGGAAACTATCCTGGAAAGGATGTCCCGCCGCTGGGAAATGTCCAAACCGGCCCTGAGGTCGGCCGCTCCTTATCTGGTGTTGGCCTTAGCCACCATGGTGGCCTTCTATTTTTGGATTTTCTATGCCGGCATTGCCGGGGGCGATGACGTCGAAGAGCACTTGATTATGGTCACCGACCTCATCGATGGCTTCAACAATGGCTTCTTTGAATCTACCGGTCATAATATCTTCGGGAACCTGGCCTATAACCCTTATCTCTATTATGGCCACTTTGCCCAATACATTGGCGCTGGCTTCGGTTTTCTGTTCCAATGGGCTGGGGCCGGACCGGTAGAAGGCATCAAGTTCGTTTCCGTGACCTCCGTTTTCGTTTCGGGAATCTATGCCTATTACCTAGGGCGGGCCATGACCAAGTCCGATCTACTTGGCCTAGCCTTTGGCATCGCCTACATTTTCATGCCTTATCGGCTTTTCTGCTTCTATTACCGCTTTGCCCTCTCCGAGGCCGTAGCCTGGGCCTTTTTGCCTATTCTCTTCTATGGTCTATACACCATCATCAACGAGGAAAAGGCCAGGGCCCGGGGATATATCGCCATCGTAATAGGGGGTTCAGGCCTTATCCTATGCCATCCCTTTACCGCCTTGATCTGCGGGTTTTCAGGCCTGGTCTATCTTTTGTTCAATATCAAGAAGACCATCCGCCTGTTTCTAGATAAAAGCAAAGCAATCCATCTTGGTATTGCGGCGGTTTTGTTGGTTTTCATGGTGGTTGGCTATGTCTATAACCTTCTTGAGGGAACCATGTCTGACTACTATGTCTTCAACGATGACGAAGCGATGTGGACCACTTTGGAATCGGTCATCTGGAGGATTGGGCAATCGGCCCAGTTCAGCGGCTTCATCAATTTCCAGTGGCTACTCACGGTCACCCCGATGTATGGCACCGACACCGTCTTCTATTGGGCCCTCGGTTTGGCTTTGTTCCCGACCCTATGCCTACTCGCCTACCTGATCGACTGGGCCTTCGTCAAATACGGGAACAATGACAAATGGATGTTGCTGGCTAGGATCTTGTTCATCGCCATGTTTCTATTTGTCCCCCTGTATCTAGCCAATTCGAGGCTGGAAGTCTGTCTGGGCATGGTCATCTTCTATGCCAGCTTCCTTTACTTTAGGATCCTTTACCCGATGCTGGTGCCCGAAAAGCCCGAGGAACTGCCTTTGAGGGATAGGCTTAAGAAGGACTGGCTGAAAAACCCCGAGTTGTATTTCTATTCCCTTGGCATCATCGTGGGCTTCCTTTACATATTCACCGCCTGGATTTGGGAAATCAGTCCCTCGATCCTCTACATGGGCCAGTTCCCGTACCGTTTCTGGGGCTTGGTCTATTTCTTTATCTTCTGCTTCCTTCTTTATTTGGTGGTTCCCTTTAGGAAAAACCGCATTGCCCTCACCTGTACCTTCATGGTCGCATCGATGATGATGGTTGTCGGGCAAGGACAGATCGATAAGCGCATCTTCAACTACGAGCCCAACAATTACATCTTGTCAAACCCTGACCATGAATATTTCAAGGAATATACCTATTGGGGGACCTCCGACGAATACATGCCCCAGGTCCTTTTGGATATCGGATACGGAAGCGAAGCACCCAGCTATCACAATTCATTGGCCAGTCAGATCGGCAACCAGGTGGTTACCAGGTTCAGCCTCGACCCGATTGACTTTGGGCTTGAGGACTACATCACCCCGGTCTTCTTAGAAGGTGAGGGGAGCGTCGAGGTCTTCTATGTCAAGACCCCGGAGGCTTCCTTCAATATCAGCGTGGCTTCCGAAGATGGCGCCTTGTTTCAGATTCCCCAAATCTATTACCCGGGATATTCGTTCCATGCGGTCTATGAAGATGGCCATAGCATCGATTGCGAAGTCACCTCCGTCGATGGCTTGGTGGCTGCCTATATCCCGGCCGGGGATTATGTCCTGCATGTCACTTACCCGGGGACCATGGCCTCCCAGGCCAGCCATTATCTCTTCCCCATTGCGATCGTGGGGCTAGTAGGCCTTGGCGCCTATGATTGGTGGGCAGTAAGAGGCTCGAAGAAGGAAGAGAAAATATCTTGAATCCCGCCTTGGGGAATACCTATAATAGGCAAGCGCCCTCGGCGCAGCACATAGGTTGGGTGTATAGCTCAGCTGGGAGAGCACCTGTTTGACGTACAGGAGGTCAGGGGTTCGAGCCCCTTTGCACCCACCAACCATGCATCTGTAGTTCAGTGGTAGAACTCCAGCTTCCCAAGCTGGCTATACGGGTTCGATTCCCGCCAGATGCTCCAGTTCTTAAAAAGCCCGGTTCAATCGGGATTTTTATTTTCAAAAGAAAACCGGCTTCCGCCGGATTACTTTCCGATGTAGGGGCCGTTGAGGCCTACGCTTAGGCAAATGCCGACCACGTCCTCTGGGGAAAGGTTGGGATGTTTGGACCACTCGATCAATAGGCTGGTAAAGCCGTTGGAGAGGAAAACCCTTAGATAGGGGAGGGCCGGGTCGTCCTCCTTTAGTCCTTGGAAGCCTTCCATCAGGGCGGTTACGTACCGGGATATTTCTTCCTGGACCAGATGCGAGGCTCCCGATTCTGCCAAAAGCTTGATGACGTCGGAGTGAACTTGGAAGCGCTTGAGGAAAACCAACAGGGCTTCCTTGGGATCGGCGGCTTTCGGGGGCAAATCATTGAAGGAATGGCGATAGATGTAGCGGACCAAATGCCTGACGATATCGTCCTTCTCATCATAAAGATTGTAGAAAGTCTGCCTCGTGAGCTGGGCCCTCGCGGAGACCTCGTTGATCGAAACCTCGGAATACGGTTTTTCCCTAAGCACGGCCAAGAACGCCCTCGAAATAGCGTCCATCGACCTCAGGGCCGTCGGATTGCTGCCTTCGTACATGATAAATAATTTTGGGGCTTCCTTTACAACTTTACAAGGCATTAGTCCGCCTTGCCCCGGTGTTGGGAAGTTCTTCAAATAGAATCAGACCACCTTTCAAGACTAGGCCAAGAGGGGGTCCTTAGAGGGCTTTCAAAACCACTTGAAAAGGGAGTGTACTAACCATAAATCAAGGCCTTCTTGCCCGTATTCCAGCATGGTGTTTCCGCTGAAAGCGCTTTCCTTCGATTATGTATTGAATGGGCTCTTAGCCCTCATTATAAATTAACCATGTTAACTAATGACCAAGGCTTCGCTGGCAATCTCGTGGACTTGCTTTCAAGCCGCAAATACTCCAGCCTGTTGCGCAAGATCAATGCCCTGTCCACCGGCACCGGGAGCATCCTCAGGCTGATTGGGGAACACCCCGAAGGCATTACTTTGGGTGAGACCGCCGACATCCTTGGGATATCCAAACCCCGCATCACCGTGGCCTTCTCCAGCCTTAGAAGGAAGAACTTCCTCACCAGGAAAAAGAAGAAAGGGGAGTCCTATCTTCTCTTTCTGACCTTGAGTGGCCAAAGGGAGCTCGAACGCCTTAGGGCCGAGGCCATAGAAGCCACCGAACAGTTCTTTGCGGTCATCGACGATGAAGGCAAGGCTTCCCTGATCGGACTGCTAAAAGAGGGAGGATCTAGCAATGCTTAGATTAGAGAATCTTCAAAAGGTATATAAGACATCCGGGGACGACGTCCACGCCCTAAAAGGGCTGAGCGTCTCCTTCCGCAACTCCGAATTCGTGGCCATACTTGGCCCTTCAGGATGCGGCAAGACCACCCTGCTCAACATCATCGGCGGACTAGACAAGGCCACCGACGGCGATCTTTTCATCGATGGGATTTCCACCAAGGGCTTCAAGGACCGCGACTGGGATACCTACCGCAACGAGAGGATCGGCTTTGTCTTCCAATCCTATAACCTGATTCCCCATCAGACCGTTTTGGAAAACGTCGAGCTGGCCCTTCGCATCGCCGGCGTCAAGAAAGAAGAAAGGATAGCCCGCAGCAAGGAAATCCTCGCCAAGGTCGGACTTGAAAGCGAACTGCATAAGAAACCCAACCAACTCTCCGGCGGCCAGTGCCAAAGGGTGGCCATCGCCCGCGCCTTGGTCAACGATCCGGAAATCCTTTTGGCCGACGAGCCGACCGGGGCCCTAGACACCAAGACCTCGATCCAGATCATGGATTTGCTCAAGGAAGTCGCCAAGGACCGTCTTGTCATCATGGTTACCCATAATCCCGAACTGGCCGGGAAGTACGCCAATAGGATCATCAACCTGCTCGACGGGGAGATTGTAGGCGACTCCAATCCCTATCAAGAAAAACCCGACGACATCATTCCCTATGAAGGGCGCAAGAAGTCGTATCTGCCTTTGCATAGTGCCTTCGGGCTTAGTTGGAAGAACCTTCTTTCCAAAGCCAAAAGGACGGCCATGATCTGCTTTGCCGCATCCATCGGCATCATCGGGGTCGGGGCCGTTTCGGCCGTCTCCAGCGGGGTCACCGGCTATATAGACGGGATGCAGGACGATTTGCTCTCCTGCAACCCGGTCAAAGTGGCCCAGTCGGCCTATGACCTCAATTCCATCGTCAGCATGATGTCCTCGAGCACCCAAGGGGAAATCGTCCAAGACAATACCGACAACGGCATCGTCAATGTCAGCGGTGTCATCACTTCCATTATCGAAAATGCTGCCAAATCCGGCTCCTTTTTGATCGAAAACGACATTACCGAGGACTATCTGAGCTTTGTTGGCCAGATGCCCGAGGAGTATACCGAGGCCATCCATTGCGATTATGGCGAAGAAATCACCAACAATATCTTCACCAACGTCAAATTGGAGAAATACGGCGACCAGAGCATGTCGCTCTCCGCGATGCTGAAGACCTATGAGGCCATGATTTCCAAGGTCGAAGGTATTTCTTCCTTTTCCTCTTTGGTTTCCATGGTGACCAGCATGTCGGTCTTTCCTGGCGATGCCGATTATCTGCTTGACCAATATGACCTCATCGGACAAAGCAGTTTCCCAACTTCGGAAAATGACCTCATCTTGGTCGTTGATTCCAACGGCGCCCTTTCCGATTTGACCCTGACCCAATATGGCTATTTCACCCAGGAAGAATTCTTCAACAGGGTCTATCAGGCTTTGGGCAGCCCGGACTATAACCCCGACTTGGACAAGGATAGCTTCACCCTAGAAGAACTGATGTCCAAGGAGTTCACCTATTATCCCAACGACACCCTCTACAACAAGACCGCTTCCTTGAGCGAGGAGTTCCCGAACTTCGATTATTCCGCCTATGAGGATCCTACTTGGACCACCGGCATCCCCCTGAGAATTTCCGCGGTCCTCAAACTCAAGGACGGGCTAAGTTATGGCACCCTCTCTTCGGGCATCTATTACACCGAAGCTCTTTCTGAAAGGATGCGCGATGATAGCAAGGACTCGGTTCTGACCACCACCATCAGCGGCCTGGAAGAGCAAACCATCGTCTCGGGTTCTGCCCAAGGAATCACCACTGGCATCAGCTATGAATACTCCTTCTCGCTGCAGGGCACCGATTATCCGAATCAGATCGGCTTCGTGGGTTCTTCCGCCAGCTTCAGCATCCTCGGCATCAGCGGTAGCGGCTATACCCTCTCCCTGGCCGCTTCCGGCGGGGCGGAACTACCCACCTCCATCTCTTTCTATACTTCTGAGCTCAGCCAGAAGGAAGATTTGAAAGAATACCTCGACCTATGGAATTCGGACGGGGACATCAACATCTATGATCCCGAGACCGGGGAACTGGTCAAGGTCTTGGAAAGGTCGGTGCGTTCCGACATCGTCTATATCGATGATCTCGAAGTGGTGATGTCGATGATCTATTCGATGATTACCATCGTCACCGCTGCCCTCATCGCCTTCGTAGCCCTGAGCCTAGTGGTTTCCACCGTCATGATTGCCATCATCACCTATGTCTCGGTCATCGAAAGGGTCAAGGAAATCGGCGTCATCAGAAGCCTCGGCGGTAGAAAGAAGGACGTCTCGCGCCTCTTCAATGCCGAAACCATCATCATTGGGCTCTTCTCTGGCGCGGTAGGGGTGGCCTTCACCTATCTCATCTCGCTTATCATCAATCTCATCGTCGGCTCGATCACCGGCATCTATACGATTGCCTCGCTTACCTGGTGGGTGGCCATCATCCTGATCCTGGTTTCGATGCTACTGACCACTATCTCCGGACTTATCCCGGCCCGCTTGGCCGCCAAGAAGGATCCGGTTGTGGCCCTAAGAACAGAATAGGAAAGATTCCTACTTTGGGGCGGGAACAATGCAAACCCGCCCCTTTTCATATGGCTTTTACCGTTTTGCTTGAATAAAAGCAGGGATTTTCTATTATTGTTGTTATATATAACTAACGAGGATTTTCCATGTCTAAAGCCAAGAAAGAGTCCAATCTCTCACGACTACTCAAAGAGGCGGGGAAATATAGGTTTTTGACCTATTGCTCATTATTGCTTTCCGCCCTCAGCGCGGCCATGGCCATCATGGTGTTCGTCTACCTCTATTTCATCTTGGAGGAAGCGGTTGGGCTATATCCGGACTACTCGGGCGATAACAACATGGTAAATAATGCCTGGATTGCCCTGGGATTTTCCCTAGGCTCCTTCTTCGTCTATATCGCTGGACTGATATGCAGCCACCTTTCGGCCTTTAGGATTGCTAGCAACATCCGCAAGAAAGCAATCAGCCACGTGATGGAACTCTCCATCGGGGAAATTGAAAGATTCGGGAGTGGGCGCCTACGCAAGATCATCATCGATTCCTCAGGGGCCGGGGAGACCTACCTCGCCCACCTTCTTCCTGACATGGTTGGGGCCTTGGTCACTCCCATCGCCATCATCGTGGTCCTGGTGGTCTTCGATTGGAGGCTTGGCCTTATTTCCCTCATCCCCGCGGTCCTAGGCTTTGCCTGCATGTTCACCATGACCGGGCCCAAGATGAAGGAAGACATGAAGAATTACCAGGATGCCATAGAAGGGGTGAATAACCAGGCCGTCGAGTATGTCAGGGGCATCCCGGTCGTCAAGACCTTCAACCAGACCATCCATTCCTTTTCCCGCTTCAAGAAGAGCATCGAGGACTATTCCAACTTCTGCCTTAGCTACACCAAGAGGTGCCACTGGCCCATGGTCTTCTTCGAGGTCTTCGTCAACTCGGTCTTTGCCTTCATCATCGGGGCCGCCCTCATCATGGAGGGCAATTCCTGGACCGATTCCTCCTTCCTGCTCAACCTGATGTTCTACATAGTCTTCACCCCCATCATCTCCAATACCTTAATGAAGGTGATGTTCATGTCCGAAAACGGGATGATCGTCTCCGACGCGCTAGATAGGATCGATTCGATCATGGGACTCAAGCCCCTTGAAGAAGGAAGAGGGGATTTGCCCAAGGACCATTCCATTGAACTTAGGGACGTGTCCTTCTCATATGAAAAAGGCGGCAAGAAGGCCATAGATGGGATAAGCCTATTCATAAAGAGCAATTCCAAGGTGGCTCTGGTAGGTCCCTCAGGCGGGGGCAAATCGACCGCGGCCAGCCTGATTGCCCGCTTCTATGACGTCGATGAAGGAAAGATCCTCATCGGTGGCGCCGACATCAGGGACATGAAGAAGGATGATCTAAACGCCATGGTGTCCCTCGTATTCCAGAATAACCGCCTCTTCAAAGGCAGCATCCTAGAAAACATGAGGATGGCCGATAAGGATGCCAGCGAGCGGGAGGTGCTAGAGGCCCTCCATAAAGCCCAATGCGACGACATATTGGAAAGGCTTGAGGAGGGGATACATGCCCAATATGGCTCCAAAGGCACCTATTTCTCCGGCGGGGAAATCCAGCGCCTTTGCATTGCCAGGGCCTTTTTGAAGAAGTCAAAGATCCTTATCTTCGACGAGGCCACGGCCTATTTCGATGCCGAAAACGAATACAAGGTCCAATTGGCCATCAACGAACTTTCCAAGGACAAGACGGTGGTCATGATCGCTCACCGCCTCTCTTCTTTGAGTGGGGTGGACAAAGTCTTCGTAATCGATGAAGGAAGGCTCGTCGAATCGGGCAGTCCTGAAGAATTGCTGGAAAAGGGAGGGCTATACAAAACCATGCACGACCGCTTCCTCAGTTCGGTGAAATGGAGGATCGGACAATGATCGAATTCGCCATGAAGCATTTTGCCCTTTCCCGCCAAGGGGCCAAGGATTTCTACAAAGCTACCTTTGCGATGGTCTTGATGAATTTCGTCTTGATCTTCCCGGTCTGGCTGCTTTATTTCCTGGTCGAGGATACTCTTAATGGCGGCATACCCACCGAACATTATTACCTCTATGGCTTCGGCGTGGCCGGAATCCTCATCGCCATGTTCTTCGTCTATTGGCTTACCTATGACCTCTGTTTCCTAAATACCTATAAGGAATCGGCCACCCTGAGGATCAATACGGCCGAGCGGCTGCGCAAGCTTCCCCTCAGCTTCTTTGCCAAGAAGGACTTAAGCGACCTTACCAACCTCATTTTGGATGACTCAAGGGCCATCGAGCAGGGCTTCAGCCACTACATGCCCAACTTCTTCGGAAGCCTCATATTTACCCTTTTGATGGGCATCGGCATCTTCATCTATGACTGGAGGCTGGGCCTAGCAGCCCTATGGGTCTATCCCATCGCTATGGCCCTGGTCTTTGGCTCCTACAAGATCCAGACCCATTTCAACAAGGCCAAAAGCGATGCCTCCATCAGGCTCAACGATTCGATTCAGGAAACCCTTGAGGGCTTCAAGGACATAGCCCAGAACGGAAGGAAGAAAGAGGCCATAGAGAAGATCGATAACGATATCGATGCCTTAGAAAAACGCTCCATCCTCGGGGAGTTCGGACTGGCGGCCTTCGTGCTTTCGGCTTCCTGCATTATCAAGCTGGGCATTCCCACCGTCTGCATCGTCGGAAGCATTTTGCTAGGAACCGGGGAGCTTAGCCTCATCGGCTTCTTCATGTATATCCTGCTGGTAAGCCGGCTTTACGACCCGATGCTGGGGGCCATGCAGAATCTGGCCGCCGTCATTTCCCTATTCGTGCCCGCCCAGCGGATGAGGGACATCAACGCCATCCCCCCGCAGGAAGGGACCACCTCCTTCTTCCCCAAAAACCATGACATCGTCTTCAAGGATGTCTCCTTCTGCTATGAGGATGAGGAAGAGGTCATCAACGGGGTAAGCTTCACCGCCAAGCAGGGAGAGGTAACTGCTCTTTCGGGCCCCTCGGGCTGCGGCAAGTCCACCATCAGCCGTTTGGCTTCCCGCTTCTGGGATGTCGATGAAGGTAGCATTACCCTTGGGGGCGTGGATATATCCACGGTCGATCCGGAGACCTTGCTGGAACACTATTCCATCGTCTTCCAAGACGTGGTCCTGTTTGATGAAACCATTCTCGAAAACATCAGGATCGGCAAGAAGGACGCGACCGATGAGGAAGTCTATCAAGCCGCTAGGCTGGCCCACTGCGACGAATTCGTATCCAAACTAAAGGATGGCTATGACACCATGATCGGTGAAAACGGGGCCAAGCTCTCCGGCGGGGAACGCCAGAGGATATCCATCGCCAGGGCCTTGCTGAAGGATGCTCCGGTCATCCTGCTTGACGAGGCCACGGCATCCTTGGACGTGGAAAACGAAACCGAAATCCAATCGGCCATCGGACGGCTCATCAAGGACAAGACGGTATTGCTCATCGCCCACCGCATGAGGACCATCGAGGATGCCGATAAGGCCATAGTCCTGAAAAAGGGCAAAATCATCGAGGAGGGCAAACCTTCCGAACTCATTGCCAAAGGCGGTTATTTCGCCGATGCCCTCTCTATGCAGAAGAAAGCCGAGAATTGGAAAATATAAAGTTTTGAATTTCCTAAAATAAGTAATAATTCCGCAAAACCCAATTAGGTTTTCAAATAACGATTAAATTTAGCCCAATTTGCCCCGTTTTTGGGCGATTTTGACCGCATTAAAGGGTTTTGGCTATGGTATTATTCAAGCAACATGGAAGAGTTTCTACAGTCCGAGGAATACGCAACCCACGCCATAGCCCTACTTGAAGATAGGGGGGTTAGCCTCGAAGACATCGCCGAATGTGCCCGCTATTTGCAAGCCGATTACCATGTCGACCTCCGCACCGAGGAACTTTTGGATTCGGTCAAGAAGGTCATCTCCAAACGCGAGGTGCAATTCGCCATTATGACCGCCGTCGAACTCGACCGCCAGGCCGAGAAGGGTACCATGGTGGACAAGGAACTCGAGAATTTGGTCGAATCCGATGCCCCGCTTTATGGGACCGACGAAGTGCTGGCCTATGGGATCTGCAACCTCTACGGTTCGATTGCCTTGACCAACTTCGGTTTCATCGACAAGAAGAAATACGGGGTCATCGATAGATTGAACCGGGAAGGCAAGAAGAAGGGCATCTGCCACACCTTCTTGGATGACATCGTGGGCGCCATTGCCGCCGCCGCGGCCAGCCGCTTTGCCCACCGCTGGGAGAGATAAAGATGCTATTCGGGGTTGTTGATTGGGGAAATTGGCAGACCGGCTTGGCCTTGGCCCTGACCCTGCTTATGTATATTGGCCTGGACGCCATGATCTTCCTGATTCTTAGGAAGCCCGTCATCCTTATCATTGCCACTTTGATCCAAGCCCTTGTTTTGGTGGGCTATTACCTGAACCTCGAAATCTTCTTCTTCGTGATGGTGGCTTTCAGCATCGTCTATTCGATCGGGGTGGTTTTTACCAACCTCGGGGAACTTAGGTGGTACTTCTCGCCTTCCAAAGGAAGCGCCGGAATCTTGGGTCGCCCCCACACCCATCATCACAAAGCCAAGGGCGAAACCTTCGATAAGGAAGCCGTCTATGAGGACGTCAGGGAAGCGGTCATGAAGCTTTCCCGCCAGAAGATCGGCGCCCTTATCACCTTCGAAAAGAACGACAATCTGGACGACTACATCAATACCGGCACCAAGATCAACGCGCCGGTTACTTCCGAGCTATTGGAAACCATCTTCTATCCCGGTACCCGCCTCCATGACGGGGCCGTGGTTATCAGGGGCGACAAGATCGTTGCCGCCTCCGTCTACTTCACGCCGACCAACCGCCCCCTCATCGGTAAGTTCGGCAGCCGCCACCGCGCGGCATACGGCATTTCGGAGCAAACCGATGCCGTGACCATCGTCGTAAGCGAGGAGACGGGGCGCATCTCCATTGCCTACGATGATGATCTGACAGGGGTAAACCCCGATTCGTTCATGCGGGTCTTCAAAGAGGCCATGGAGAAATCCGTGGTCCGGCCCGAGCGCCACGACCCGGAGGAATAAAAATGGGGAAATATTTTGGCACCGACGGAATCCGCGGTGTGGCCGGCAAGGACTTGACGCCGGAGATTGCCTACCGAGTAGGCCGCTACCTTGGACAGGCAGGTGATAAGGAAGTCAGGGTCATCCTGGCGCGCGATACCAGGATATCGGGAGAATTGCTCAAGAGTTCTTTGACCGCCGGGCTTTCCTATTCGGGAGCCGAGGTCTTCGATTTGGGTATTTCCACGACCCCGTCGGTTTCCTATCTGGTCGAAAACGGGGACTTCACCTTCGGGGTGATGGTCTCGGCCAGCCACAATCCCTATGGGGACAATGGCATCAAGGTCTTCGGACCCTCGGGAGAAAAGATCGACGAGGAACTAGAAGGAGCCATCGAGATATTCATCGACGCCAAGCAAGACACCTTGCCAAGGGCCACCAACGGGGGCATCGGCTATGTCCATTACGCCAAGGAACTCAAGCTCGACTACATGAATTTCCTTAGGAAATACGCCCCTTCCAGCCGGAAACTGAGGAACGTCAAGGTCCTCGCCGATCTGGCCAACGGTTCGGCTTCGGCCGTCGTTCCCGAACTCTTCTCCATGCTTGGGGTCGAGGCCACCTATATCGGCAACCACCCCAATGGCATCAACATCAACCTGCGCCGCGGGGCGGCCCACATCGAAAGGCTGCGTTCCATCTTCTCGATGGGCGGCTATGACATCGGATTCAGCTTCGACGGGGATTCCGACCGTTTCATCGGCCTAGCTCCCGACGGTAGGGTCATCGACGGGGATGCCTTGATTTATCTGCTTGCCCTCAAACTGAAGAAAGAAGGGCGTTTAGCCAACAACACCGTGGTCATCACCGTGATGAGCAACTACGGCTTAAGAAAAGCCCTCGAAAAGGAAGGCATTGCCTATGAGACCGTTTCGGTAGGGGACCGCAACGTCCAGCTGGCTCTGCGCGAGCATAAGCTTAGTCTAGGCGGCGAACAATCCGGCCATGTCATCTATGCCCCGGCCCTCAATACTGGGGACGGCATCCTCTCGGCCCTGCTTTTCTTGGATATCTTCGTCAATCACCCTGACATCTATCAGAAACTCGATGACTTTGTCGTTTATCCCCAAATCCTTAAAAACATTTCCTTCGATGGACGCAAAGATCTTGAAGATGCCCTTAACTCCGAGAAGACGAAGAAGGCCATCAAGGAAGCCGAAGAACTGCTTGGCAAAGACGGAAGGCTATTGGTCCGCCCCTCGGGCACCGAAGTTCTGTTGCGCGTGATGGCCGAGCATATCGATGAGGAGACCTGCGCCAAAGCGGTCGACTTCGTCGTCGAATCATTGGGAGGAAATTGACATGTGCGGAATAGTTGGGGGAATCGGTAACGCCGATTTCCGTTCTTACATCCTAGGCGGACTCAAGAAACTCGATTACCGGGGCTATGACTCAGCCGGCATCGCCTATCGCTTAAACGGGAAGATCAATCTCATCAAGACCCAAGGTACCGTCGAAAAGCTCGATGCTTTGGTTCCGGATTTCCAAGGGGCCGACATCGCCATCGGGCACACCCGCTGGGCCACGCACGGCGTTCCCAACGAGATCAATGCCCATCCGCAGGTTTCGATGAATGCCCTGATCCACATCGTCCATAACGGGGTCATCGAAAACTTCAGGGCCCTGAAGACCAAATTGCGTAGCCGCGGATACACCTTTCGTACCCAGACCGATACCGAGGTCATCGCCGATCTATTGGAATACCACTATATCCAAAATGGGAAGAAGGACTTCATCAAGGCCATCGAAAACACCATGGATGAGTTAGAGGGCAGCTATGCCACCGCCATCATATTGGATAAGGAAGAACGCCTCTATTTCATGAAGAAGGCCTCCCCGCTTCTGATCGGGGTAAGCGAGCAGGGACATTTCCTTGCCTCCGACTGCGTGCCGATGATGCATCTGACCGACAAGTTCGTCGACCTCGATGACATGGAATACGGCTATATGACCAAGTCGGAACTCCATCTATTCAAAAACCACCGTCAAATCCCGCCTAAATTTGTCAAAAGGGACGTGGATGACTTCCGTTATGACATCTCCGGATATGAGCACTTCATGCTCAAGGAAATCGAGGAAGCCCCATATGTGCTCCGCCGTCTGGCCGACAACTACTGCGTGGATGGGGAGTATACCTTCAACCCCGATATGCTCGAGTCCATCCGCAAGGCCGATGAGGTCGTCTTCATCGCCTGCGGTACTTCTTACTATGCCTCCCTCTTTGGGGTCGAATTCCTCAACTACATGGGCAAGCGGGCCACGGCCTATATCGCCAGCGAATGGGCCTATCGCCCCCAGAGGTTTTCCAAGAAGCCCCTATACATCTTCCTCTCCCAGTCGGGGGAAACCGCCGACATCGTGGCCTGCCAGAAAATCGTCAATGCCGAAGGCCTCAAGAACATCGCCATCACCAATTCCAAGGGTTCGACCCTCGATAGGAAAGCCACGTATGGCTGCCTCATCTATGCCGGTCTCGAGGTCGGGGTGGCCGCCACTAAAACCTACATGGCCCAGGTCGGCTTCCTCTCCTTGCTTCTAGGAGCCCTCACCGGTTCGCATTCGGCCGTGACCCATCTTGATGCCCTCATCGATGCGGTCAGGGACATCATCGAGAGGAAGGAGGCCATCCATGAGCTGGCCAAGGAAGTCATCAAGGCGCCCTCCCTCTTTTATATCGGTAGGGGCAGTGATTACAACGCGGCCCTCGAATGCGCCCTTAAGCTGAAGGAAATCTCCTATATCCATGCCGAAGCCTATCCCGGCGGGGAACTCAAGCACGGGCCGATCGCGCTGATCGAAAAGGATACCCCGGTCATCGGGCTTATCTCATCTCCTGCTATCGCCCTGCAGCTAAGGAACAACATCGAGGAACTGAAGGCCCGCGGGGCCAAGACCTTCATCGTCTGCAACGCCTCCCTCTCCAATGGGACCGATGCCTTCCTCACCAAGGAGATCAAACCCTATTTGGCCCCCTTGACCAAAGTGGTCTTCGGGCAATACTTCTCCTATTACGTCGCCTATGAAAAAGGCTTGCCCATCGACAAGCCGCGGAACCTAGCCAAGGCCGTTACGGTCGAATAGTGGCTTCGAGCCCGATCTGGAAGAGCCCCTCCTTGAGGGCTTTTTCCTTATCGGATTGCTTTAGGGATTTCTCGATGACGGAATGGACGTCGTAGCGTTTTTTATAATAGGTCTCCGCGTCGATGATCTTCACATCCAGGCTGATCTTTTCCCCGGAGTTGCTGACATAGTCGATCCGCTCGGTGGAATTCTTGATCCGCTTCCAAGGGACATAGAGGATGGGGAGGCGGTAATGCCAGCCCTTGCCGACGGATTTGATTTTCCCGCATTTCACGAAATAGAGCACCTCGTCATCCCCAATGCGGTAGACGCCGGTGAGCAGGTAGGCGGCCAAGGCGATTCCAAGTAGGAGGAACACTATGTACATTTGGCAACAATATAGGGTAAACCAAGCAAGATTAATAGAATATTTTCAGCAAATTTGCCCCAAGGCGGAAAATCTTACACTCCGCTTGTTTTGGATATGAGGATTCCCTTGGCCCCGCCTAGCCTTTTTCCATATGACGGTTCGAAATAAAATTCATGGGAATCTACTCACTTTTTATGGGGTCTATCCCTTTATATGCCCAATACAAAGCCTTATCATTTTCATATGGGAGAAAAGTTCGTTCACGCTGCAGACCTGCACCTATTTTCCCAGCTGTCCTCCCTTGATTTCCAAGCGGCCATGCAGAAGAGGAATAGCCTTTTGAATACCTTTGATAGACTTTGCGCCTATGCGCGTGAGAACCATGTTAGGGCCGTCCTTCTTTCCGGAGACGTCTTCGATTCGGATAGGCCTAGCTCCTCCCAGAGATTTGCCTTTCTCAGTATCATCAGGAAGTATCCGGAAATCCCTTTCCTATATCTAAAGGGGAACCACGACCGTTATAGCGACATGGAAAATAGGACCCCGGAGAACCTTTTGGGCTTTGCCTCTTCCTGGAAGAAATACTCTTTTGGGGACGTTGATGTATACGGAGCCGAGTTTACCGACTCCAATTGCCAGAAGCTCCATGATTCTCTTTCCACCGATCCCAAAAAGACCAACATCGTGATGCTCCACGGTACCCTTTCGTATGAGTTTGGGAAGGACAAGATCGTCCTTTCTGCTTTGAAAGGAAAGGGCATCGACTATCTTGCCCTAGGCCATATCCATAAGCATGAGGAAGGTCCTATCGATGATCGGGGCATCTATGTCTATCCGGGCTGCCTTGAAGGGCGGGGCTATGACGAGGTCGGCAAGAAAGGTTTCGAACTCCTTGAGGTGGAAAACGGATTGCTCAGCCACCGTTTCGTCCCCTTTGCCGAAAGCGAGGTCGACCTCATTGGATTCGATGTCGGCCAATACAAAGGCGATGAGGAAATCGTCTCCGCCATCCTAAAGGAAGTGAATTTCAAGGAAGGCAACATCTACCGCATCGTCCTTAAGGGCGAGGTATCACCGGATGCGCTTCCCCATATCGAGGATATCGAAAACGGAATATCTTCTTCCTTTTCCTATGGCAAAGCCCCGTTGCTACTTCAGATAAAAGACGAAACCCGCCTTCTGCTCGATTACCAGGCCTTGGAAAACTCCAATAGCCTTGAAGGGGAATTCATCAGGACCCTGAGGGGAGAAAAACTACCGCCCGAGCAGGAAGAAGCCATATTAAGGCTAGGCATCAATGCCCTCAGGGGCGAAGATCCGGAGGAAGGCCTATGAGACTATTGAAAGCCTACGTGGCCGGCTTCGGGACCTTGGTCAACAAGACCTATGACCTCAATAAGGACGTCCTTTCCATCATCGAGGATAACGGCAAGGGCAAGACCACCCTCGGTGATTTCATCAAGGCCATGTTCTATGAAATGCCCCGCGATGCAGGAAAAAACGGGGGACAGGTAAAAACCGATAGGCTCCGTTATCTCCCCTTTGATACGGGAGTCTATGGCGGCTCACTCGAATTCAACCACCAGGGCAGCCTATACAAGATCGAAAGGAAGTTTTCCCGTTCCACCAGCGGCGACACCATCAGGATGTTCAAAGACGGCAGGGAGCTCACCGAATTCGACCGCAAGAACCCTGGGATCCAGTTCTTCAACATGGACCGCGAATCCTTCCAGAAGACCTATCTTAGCCAAGGCTTCCAAGACGGCTATGAGCCGACCGGGGACATCAAGAAGCGCCTCTCGGGCTTCATCGAAGAAGGGGAAGGGACCCTTACGGTGGATGAAGCGGTAAATAAGCTCAAGGAAGCAAGGAAAAGATACAAGAGTCCCACCAACGGGATGGAGGCCTTGGCCAAAACCAAGCGAGACGAAGCCAAAGCGGCCTACCAAAACCTGAAGGCGGAAGTGGCGGCCTTGGGCCAGGCCCGCAAGGACATGGAGGAAGCCGAAACCTTGAAGAAAGAAGCCGAAGAGAAATCCGCCGCGGCATTATCCAATAAGCAGAAGAAGGACAATATTGCCAAACTCAAAGCCGAAAGGGAGAGGCTAGAGGCATATAAAAAGAATAAGGAAGATATCCTTGCGCCTTATCCCAATGGCCTACCCTCAAGGGAGGAATTCCTCGAACTCAGGGATATGGTCAATAGCCTAAAATCCCTGCAAAACGAAACCATTGAAGAGGAAAACGAGCAAAGCAAAGCCGATTTTGCCAGGCTTTCGGGACGCTTTGCAAACGGAGTCCCTTCCAATGATGATCTTAAGGCTACCGAGAAGGCCTTATGGGAAACCGGCGCCCTCAAAAAGGAAATCAAAGCCTTGGAAGAAGAGATTGAAAAGGCAGAACCAAAAGAAGAAATCCCACCTGATAAGATTGCCTTGCTAGAAAGCCAGGTTCAGGAAGTCCATAGCAAGAAAAAGGCCTATGATTCGCTTTCCGATTCCATCTTGAAAGAAACCCCGAAAGGCAAAAATAACCGCATGCTCGAGGCCGTCATTCTTGTCGTTATGGTGCTATTCGTGAGCCTCGGGGTCCTATTGGGTGCCTTGGTCAATGCCTACCTCTATAGTCTCATCGGCGTCGGGGTCTTGGTTTTGGGAATCGGCTTCTTCCTCCTTAGGAAACCAAGCTCTTCAAGCGCCTCTTTGCCCATTCCAAATCCTAAGAAGCAAAAAGCCAAGGAGGAATATACAAAGGCCCTCTCCACGGCCGTCTCCTCATTCCTAGCCATCGGAAAGCAAGTAGATGAAAATTCTTTGGACCAAACCCTTATCGAGGTGAAGTTTTCCAATGCGGAAACCATTAACGCTAACCAGGCACGGATTTCGAAGATCAAACAGAAGGAGGAAAAGGAAAACGAGGCCAAAGGGAAGGAAGCCAAGGCAAAAGCCCTCATTGCTGGATATGGCTATGGCCCTGATCTAGAAAGCGGCCTTAATAGCCTAAACAAAGATGTCTCTGACTACCTTGACCTCAAGAAAGAACATGAACGGCTTGTAAGGCTGAACGACTCGCGGAAAAAGAAAGAGGACTCCCTCAAAAAGGCCATCGCTGATTTCCTTAAGGGGCATCCCGGCAAGAGCGAAAACCCCAATCTTTACCTCGACCAAGTCGATGGAAATTCTACTAGTCTGCTTTCCTTGAACAAGGACATCGAAAGGTCCCAAGAGGAAATAAAGCGGCTGGAAGGGCTAATTCCAGAAGGGGACCAGGAGGAAGAGATGGAGGAAATCGATCTTGACGCCATCAAGGAGGATTTCCTGATCAAGAAGCGGGCCTATATTGACCTCGAAGGCAAAGCCAAACGGCTCGATGATGCCGAGCTTGCCTATGAGCAGGCCAATAAGGACCTCTCGGAGGTCACTACAAGAATCAACAACATCAATAAGGCCATTGCCATCCTCCAGGAGGCCGATTCGGCCCTGAAGGCCCGCTACATGGATCCATTGAACAAGTCGCTTGCCAAATACCTGGGCTTGGCATCGGCTTTGCTTAACAAGCAGCTATATGTGGACCAAGACTTCCGCATCAATTACACCGAAGGCGGCTTCACCCATGACGAAGGGCATCTTAGCAGCGGAGAAAAGGCCCTGGTCTATTTCTGCCTGAGATTATCGATCATCGAGCAGATGACCGGTTCAAGCGTTCCTTTCTTGGTCCTCGATGATCCCTTCTATAGCCTTGATGAGGCCAATATGGATAGGGCAAGGGAACTGATTGCCGCCATTTCCCAGGATACCCAAGTCATCTATCTTAGCTGCCATCCCAGCCGGAATCTTACGCTTTAAGGGCGTTTGCCCTTTAAAGAGATTTCTTCATTTGGCATAATCGCCCTATGGAAAAAACAATCGATAGTCCTAGCTTTCCTCCGAGGGTCAACCGCCTGAAGAGGGTTCTTTGCGATATCGTCGATCTGGCCGTGGTCGCCCTATGCGGACTCGTTCTCAACATCCCGGCCATCCTCGTCTTTACCCAGGCCATCATCATCGTCGATTCGGCCTATCAGATCATGGCTGTCTATCTGGTTTGTCTATTTACCGGGGCCGCTGTCATTTTGGCTGACCTGACCATCCGTTCCATCATCCCGCTCCGCCATAAGGGCAAGACCATCGGCACCAGCCTCTTCGAGGGGGAAATCGTTACCGAGGACGGTAAGGTGCCGCCTCTAAGCGCCTTGGTCAAAAGGGGTCTAGGCCAAGGGTTTCTAACCTATTTCACCTGTGGACTATTCATCATTGCCGAAGTCGTCTCTATCTTTTTCTCCGAGAACGGACATAGTTTCGTCGATGTCATCTCGGGGACTTATATCGCCCAGATTCCCAAGGAGGAAAAAGCCTTATGAAATCCACGCCACACATCGCCCCAAAAGGGGAATTCGCCAAGGTCGTACTGATGCCAGGGGACCCCTTGAGGGCCAAGCTGGTAGCCGAAACCCTATTCAAGGATGCCGTCCTCATCAATGAGGTCAGGGGCATTTTGGCCTATACCGGGACCACCGAGTCGGGCAAGAAGATGTCGGTCATGGCCTCGGGCATGGGCATCCCTTCCATCGGGATCTATGCCACCGAGCTCTATGACCACTTCGGGGTCGAGACCATCATCCGCATCGGGACGGCCGGGGCCTATCAGAAGGGCATCGCCCTGAAGGACCTCATCTTCGCGATGTCGAGTTCCACCGATTCCAATTTCCTTGCCTCCTATAACCTCAATGGAACCTATTCGGCCTGCTGCGACTATCAGGTGCTCGAGGAGGCCATCAAGGCCGCCAAGGCCATGGGCATTCCCTACCATGTGGGCAATGTCTTCTCCAGCGACGTCTTCTATGACCATGACCCCAATACCTGGAAGAAGTGGGCCGGGCTCAATGTCCTAGGCGTGGACATGGAATCCTATGCCCTATACGCGATCGCTGCCGAGAAAAGGAAGAGGGCCCTAAGCGTCCTTACCGTTTCCAATTCCTTCCTATATGCCGACGAACTGACCGCCGAGGAAAGGCAGACATCCCTTTTGGACATGATCAAGGTTGCCATCAAGGCCGGGGAGGCCTTCAGCGACTGATGCCATACGAAGCCAGGCTTGCCCTTTTCATCGTCGTTGCCTCGCTGCTTGGCATCCTCTTTTTCCTATGGTTCTTCTATAAGCCCATCAAAAGGAAGATCTATTCCAAGCGGCCCAACCGCCTCTTCTACAAGAAGATCAGGCAAATCGTCCTCGACCATGACTACTACCTCATCAACGAGATGGGGATCAAGGAAGGGGACTATGAGGTCAAGATCGACCACCTGATCGGGGGCGACAAGTTCCTCTATCTCATCTTCGACCTGTATTGCGAAGGGGGCATTTCGCTTAACCCCGACGACAAGAAGTGGATCGTCTATGACAAAAACGGGAAGCATTACATAGATTCGCCCCTTGATGCCGCCGAATCCATCTTGGCCAAGCTCTCGGCCCGCTCGGGCATCGAGGCCGGCTACATGGTCGCCATCGTCGTGGTCAATGACGATTGTTTCCTTTCCCCATACCATAACCGGGGCAATTCGCCCTTGCTTGTCCCTCTCTCCCGACTAGCAGAAACCATAGCCAAATCCGAATCAGCCGATGTGGCCGACCTAAGGAGCGAGGAACTCTACAACACCATCAGAAACCTATATGCTTACTACAAGAGGGAAAAAGATGCCTGAAAAAACCAAATCGCCCTATCTTAGGGCCCTAAGCGACTATTGGAAGATATTGCCCTGGCTTTGGCCCATCATGCTCGCGGTCACCGCCATGGGGGCTGCCGCTCTGGCCCTAGGCTTCCTCTCCTATAGCCTGCTCATCATCACCCTGCCTTTCATCTTCATTCCGTTTTTCTTCGGGATGCATCTGACCGTCCTTTACCTACGCAACAACAGGGGCTTTTTGTCCGCCTCCGGCTTCTTCCAAAGGGTCGGGGCCTATTTCCAGCCCCTCTACTATGGCTCTTATAGGGTTACTTGGAGCATCATCAAGTCCTGGCTTTTCTCGATTCTTCTAGGGACCATCGGCCTATCCATCGCCTATGGGGTCCTCATCAACGATCCCTCCTTCGCCGATGCCTTGTCCCGTCTTGGCCAAGCCGTATCCGCCGGCGATCTGAATCTGGCCATCTCCATCCTTTCGGAAGGCTCCGCCCTATCCTATTTCTATTTCGGCGAGGCCATCGCCCAGGCCGGGATCTTCATCGTTTTGGCCGCTTTCTTCATCATCCAGGAAAGCTCCAACGTCGAATTCCGCCGGCGCCTGGCCAAGGGTTTCAACCCCATGGCGGCATTGATGCTCAAAAGGCTCTATAAGATGGAGGACCGTAGTTTCTCCTCCAGCCTCTATAAGGGCCTATGGCCGGTCTATCTATTGCTAGCAGGGGGCTTCGTACTAGGCGCTTCCCTTACCTGGGTCATCTGCTATCCGGGACAGATCTATTACATCACCGGCTATGCCGTCTGCGGGGGAGTGGCCGGGCTCATTCTCTTCGCCGTAATATTGGGTCCCTACATTTTCCTGCTCGAGTACCATCTATGCGAAGACCGCGACCTCGGCATCAAGGAATCGGCCTTCAAGATGGCCGAGTCTGCAATCAGGGCCGCCGAGCAAAGCCAAGCGGCCACCCAAGCCAACCTCGATAAGATGAGGCAGGACATCGAAGACGAGAAAGCCAAGCGCGACGGCGTCATCGACGGCGAAGCCAAAATAAAGGACGACGAGTCCGATCAGTAAAGAAAACCCCGACATTGTCGGGGCTTTTTTCGAGTGGAGCAGGTGACGAGAATCGAACTCGCATAGTCAGCTTGGAAGGCTGATGTTCTACCACTGAACTACACCTGCGTCTGGCAGACCATACGGGATTCGAACCCGTGGTCTCCTCCGTGACAGGGAGGCATGTTAGGCCGCTACACCAATGGTCCAAGGTGCGCCCCGAAACTATACCCAAAGTAACGGGGCTTTTAAAGTGGTTTTCTTAGAATCCGAGGTTTTTTCTTAGACTCGCCTTGGGGGCATAACCGATTTGGCTCTGGACGACCTTTCCCTTTTCGAGGTAGAAAACGGCCGGGATGGAGCTGACCCTGAAGGGGGCGGCCAGTTCGGGGAGCTGGTCCACATCGACCTTCAGGAAATCGATGTCGTCAAGCTCGTCGGCGAGTTCTTCGATGATGGGGGAGAGCATCATGCAGGGTCCGCACCAGGTGGCGTAGAAATCCACCACGACGCGGTCGCCTTTGATGTGGGCGTCGAATTCTTCTTTGTTTGAAACGTGCACTAGCATTGGGTTTCCTCCTTATTTAGGCAACCAGATAGGCAATCCCGAATATCACAAGCAGATGCAGGGGATAGTAGAGATAGCTTCCGTACTGGAACCACTTTGCATTGTACCCACGCTTTCCGTTATAGCAAGCGATAAGCAACCCCGAGAAGACGCAGTAGAACTGGGTCCCCATCCCATAGGGGTCGGCTAGGGATATCCCTTCGGAGTTCTGGGTGCATAACGCAATGGCGTAGAAAATGGTGCAGCTCACTATCATCAGGAAGACGCCCATCAGGTTGCTATAGAAGCGGAAGGCCCCGGATTTGGCATATTCGTCCAATATGGCTTTGTCATCGAAGGTCGAATTGAGGGAGAAGGACCATCTGACGATCTTCTCGGAATAATAGAAGCCGAGGAAGATGAAGAAACCCAGCATCGAATATCCTCCGAAGAGGAAGAGGAAGTCGCTTACCGCGACGGTGTAGTTGGAATAGATCCTGATGGCGTAGGATGCGGCTAGATAGGCAAAGGGGATGATACAGAAGGGCCTCAGCCATTTCTTCCTATGTTCAAGAAGATAGATGAACATGCCCATCCCGATGAGGTCGGAGAAGGCCTGCTCCTGAAGCCCGTCAAAGCCAAAGCAGAAGATAAGTATGGCCTGCACCACCATGATGGAACCCCACATGATGGAAATCCTTAACATATATAGGCCCCTGGAGTGGGTGTGCTTCAATCCCTCGGCAAGCAATAAGGCAAAGATGGGGAAGGCTAACCTACCGAAGATCCTCAAAACAAAGGAAGCCCAATATAAAGGGGAGCCTTCCGGGCCGTTCATGGCTAGCCCGATGTGGTCGAGGGTCATGAAAAACAAGCCGAGGATCTTCAGCCAGAAGCCGTCCAGCTTCATGGATTTGGGCCCTGGGTAGCGGGAGAGTTCGAGTTCTTCTTGCATCATTTCACCCCGGCGGCTGCAAGGATCACCGAAAGCACGTTGTTCAAGGCGTGGACGCTGTAGGAGGCGATGAGGCCGCACTTATCATAGGCTAGGCAAAGCAGTAGGCCCGGGACGATGTAGTTGGGGAGGTTTAGCAGTTCGTTGACACTGGGGTTGGTGAAATCGAAATGGATGAGTCCGAATATGATGGCCCCAAGGACATAGGCCGCGTATTTGTTGATGCGAGAGAGCAAGCCGAAGGCCCCGACCCGGTAGATGAACTCCTCGACCAAGGGACCCACTAGCCCCAGGAAGATTATCGCTAGGGGAACATTGTATCGGACCAGGCTTACCACCAGGCTCTGGTTTTCGTTGTCGGAGATGGAAACCCCGGCCGCATTCAGAATGAGGCTATAGAAGATGTTGAAGGCGTACATGCCAATGAAGGCAATGGCCGCCCAATACATCCTTTTGGGCCGGAATTTCCGCAAAAGCGGCTTCCAATGTCCGATAAACAAGGCGCAGACCGCCACGGCAACCACCCCGTAGGAGACATATTGGATGACCGAAAGCTGGGAGGGGGCCATGAGGTAGTCGCTTAGGGCTTTGGCATAATCCGCTTCGCTACCGGTATAGCCGGCGGAGAAAATCCCGATGTATATGAATTGGACTATGGCAGCCACAAACGTCAGCATCAGATAGCCGCCGAAGCATAGGGCAAGCTCCCTTGGGACGCCGGGAGGTTCGAAGTTGATGAAACCCCTTGAGCGCGGGTCGGGATTCTCATATCCGCAGTGGGGGCATTTGTCCTTGGCCCTGTCATAGGACCTCGAGCAGTTTTCGCAAAGTTTGTTTCCTAGGAAGATACCCATGGCCAAAATGATACATTGCGATAGCAATAAGGGCAAAGTTTTGCCATAATAACGCGTGTTGGGGCTTTGGGCCCCTAACAAAAAGGTCGACCAATGCCTGATTTCGCCCAGATAATCGAATTCCTCTCTTTGGGGCTTACCATCGCCTTTTGGGCGGTTTTGGCCTCGCTTTTGATCTCTTTTCTCTGGGGACTCCTGCACGGATGGCGCTATGCCGTCTACCGCCTTTTGGTCTATGCCCTTTGGATATTGGTGATGCTGCTTAGTCTAGATGCCATGGCCGGCGTCATTGGCGATATCGACCTTTCCTTCTTAGGCACGAACATTTCCTTCAGTTATGATGCGTATGTCATATCGGTGCCTTTGACCACCCCGTTTGCGACGATGGAGGAACTGATCGAGCAGACCCTCATCGCCCTCGGGACCACCTTGGATCCGGCCTCGCTTACGGCCTATGCCACCTCATTGACCAGTTCGCTTCTGAAGATCTTCCTTCTGATAGCCTATGGCCTATTGCTCATCACCTTGATCAATTGGCTTACCAGCTTTTTCTGGTATGTCATGTTCCGGTGGTTCTTCAAGGCCCAGACAAGGAAGAGGAAACTCCGCAAAGGGCGTATCTGGAATGCCCTTACGGCCGTAATCATTTCCTTAACCTGCGGATGCATGGTGATTTTCCCTCTATCGGCCATCATCAATACCATCAACCAAGGGGTCGCTAGGGTAGACGAAAACGGCGAGAAGCTCTATGCCGATGATTCAACCTATGGCCAGATCGTCGATGTCCTTGATGCCTATGAGAATTCCATCTTTGCCCAGGCCTTCTTCAATTGGACGGCCGGCTCGGGCAAGACCTTCGACGCAATGCTCATCGAGGCTTTGACCGCTTCCAATATCGGAGGCACGACCGTCAGCTTCGTCACTGAGCTCTCCTCGGTGGTAAGCATCGCTTCCAACATCATGGCCACCGGCGTCGACTTCGAGGATTCCACCCAGGGCGAAATCGTAGCCACCTTGATCACTTCCGAGTCCACCCCGCAGATCCTATATAGCCTAGCGGGCTCGCAGCTTGTCACCACGGTCATGCCCTATGCCTTCCAGGTGGCCACCAACATCACCGATATAGGCAATTACCTCAGGACCGTCGAGGGCATCGATAGCACCTCCGAGCAATGGGAGGGAACCTTCGAACAATTGGCCGCACTTTATCAGGCCGTCTTCGATTCGGGAGCCCTCGAAGGCGTCAATACCGATGAGGCCGGCAACCTTGGCTACAACACCGATTACCTCATCGACTTCTTCCAAGAGGAAACCCGCGAGGAAATCCTCGAAATCTTCGATTCCTTGGATGACGGCAGCTGGGAACTTCTGGAAAATATCCTCGATTCCTTGGCCTATGTCGCCTGCGCCAACGAGGTTAAAAATCCCTCTCCCGAAAGCGATACCACCCTTTCGATCTCCGACTTCATGCCCGAGTCCACCTATGTCTTCAAAGACGGGATTCCGGTCGGGGTGACCGACGAATTCAAGGACATCAAATGGGGCGACGAGCTTACCTATCTATATGACTTTGTCTTCAATGCCGTCTCCATCGATAGCCAATTCCTCAATGACCTCATCGCTTCTTTGGTCGACAATTCCGGGGAGATTGACCTTGATCCCATCCTTTCCTTCATAGCCAACCATCCCCAGGAAATCAGCGAACTAATGGTAGGCGATCTTAACGAAATCGATCCTACGACCGGGAAGTCGGACGGGGATACGAGCTGCCTTTTCGATAGCGATCTAATCATCAACGGACTAGACAAGGTCCTTCAGGTTTTGGCTAGCACCATCAACGAAAGCCTCGGGGAAGGCAACATCAATATCGACATGGATTCGGTCGTCGAACAGCTCGATTTGGAAAACCGGGTCCAGACCATGATCAACTACAAGGGGGAGTTCCACGCCCTGCTTGGCGTCATGGTGCAATTCCTCGACGGGCATCCCGATGCCGTGAAGCTGATGGAAGACTTCGATGAGCATCCGGGCATCTACATCGACCCCAACGGCAAGCTCGTCTCCGTCAATGACGACCTATATGACGCTTTGGTCGATGCCTTGAACCAATTCGACGAATCGCTGGTGGCCACCGCCATTCTTCCGCCGGTCATCGAATACTATGTCGAGGATACCGGCATTGTGGCCGACCTGCTCGGAGAAGGGGCCCTGCCACTTGATTTCAAGGCCGATAACCTCGGCTCGGAATTGGCTTCCTTGATCCGTGGGGTCCAAGCCCTCAATCCCTTCCTGCCTGATTTGCAGAACCTCGATGCTTCAGACCTCTCCTCGAGCCTTGATACCCTTACAAGGCTGCTAGAGGAAACCGTAGTAAGCGAAGGGGAAACGGTTTCGGTCCTTAGCTACCTGCTCGATCTGGTGGCCGATTCCAAGATCCTCAATCCCGATACGACGGATGCACAGGGCAACACGGTAATCAACACCAACTACGCGATGATGATGGACAATCTCTTCTCCTTCGGAAGCGAGTCCTCCATCTTCTCGGTCAGCGATTTCCAGAACATCGATACCCATGCCGAGAACGTGGCGATCGCCGACACCCTGATTGCGATGAACGATACAGGATTGCTGCAATATCTATTGAGCGACGCTGCTTCTACGGAGATTTCCTCTATGCTGCGGGTGCTTACCAACATCTCTAGGGCAGACTTCGTAGCCATCTTTGCCTCGATCGGGGAGTCCTTCATTTTGGAAAACGGGCTCAGCGAGATGTTCGATACTTATCTCTTGCCGACCTTGTTTGGCGAAGATAGCGGAATCAGCTTCCATAACGTGACCGACTGGGCCAAGGAAGGGGATGGCATCTATTCCTTATTGGTCTTTGCCTCGGAAGTGGGCGATCTTTCCAACATCGACTTCTTCAATTCCGATCCGGAGTCCATCGAGGGGATCCTCAATGTCTGCGCCAACAGCCAGCTGTTCATGTCGCCTGAGGGCGAATTCCTCTTCCCTGAATTCATCTATGAAACACTAACCTCTTCCATTGAGGGCACCGAAGCCGAGGATTTCCTGCAGGCGACCTATTTGGACACCTCATCCTCCAAGCAGGATTTGGCGGTCCTTGAAGGGCAGGAATACGATATCCTCAAAGAATCGCTTTTGGCTCTGGATACCCCCGAAGCTTGGGACGGGGAATCCGCGGCCTGGTGTGACCTCATCGCCCTCTTGCAGTCGTTTGGCGGTTTCGATGCCATAGCCTCCATCAGTTCCCTTAGCCCCTATAAGGCCACCGAGTTCCTCGATGCCCTCTCGGAGTGCGATGCCTTTGGCAAGCTCATCCTTACCCGCCTCGTCATCGAATTGAGGGACGCGATGGGCGATTCCTTCCGCGAGGAAAGCGGCTATTCGAGGCTGGATAACGCCAACGTGGCCTATCTATTCGATAACTATGGGAACCTGGAGATAAGGGAGGCCGAACTCAAGCATCTGAAGACCTTGGCCACTGCCGTTTTGGACCCGACCTATGGCCTTATCGAAAACGGACAGATCGTCACCGATATGGGACTTAGCCACCTCGATCCCGAATACCTGGTCCGTCCCGTCTTTGAGTCCTTGCTGAATTCCAACATCTTCAATACCCTTTACGGCTATGACGGAACCAGCGCTAGGACCGAGCTGACCGCAGCCGAGGGATTGATCGGCCAATGGCTATCTGACTCCGGGCTATACGGAAGTTCCAGCCAGGATGATGTCGACGGGTATTTGCTGAGCATCGACCCCACCTTAAGCGACCACTCCCTTTGGAATGAGGAAACCAACCATTTGGTCACCGTTTTGGAAATTGCCCGCGATGGCGGCTTCATCGATGATGAGGGCAACATCAACATGTCCTGTTTGAGCGACATCCAGGCCTATTTCTCCGGCAACCCCTCTTCGGTGCAGGAGAAGAAGGACACCCTGAAGGCCCTTCTGCTTGAGATGGATAGCTCCAAACTCCTCTTCCCGGCCCTTTTGGTCCAGATCAAAGCCAATATCGAAACTGCTTCCATTGCCTTTGGCGGGGTGAGTCTTGATCAGGCCAATTTCGATTATGTCGATCCCGATCTTGGCTATGGCTTCGGGCTTTCAGGTTATCTGGAAGAAGGGGAAGTGACACCCAGCGTTTCGGAAACCGACCTTTTGGTGGAAATCCTCTATGGGGTATCCCAGGTCACCGGTACGACCTTCGCCAATACCGATGAGACCATTTCCCTGCTCGTCTATCTGCACTCATCGCATATTTTCAACACCGTGGCGGAAGGGCAGACCCTGACCTTCTTCCAAAGCACGATGATTTCCGTGATGTCCGAGGACGTCGTGGCCGAATACATCTTCAATGAAAGGAATCCGAAGATACAAGCCGTATTGGCAGATCATCCCGAAATCACCGATTCGGATAGCTATATCGATTACCTAGTCAGCGAATATTACTTCCCCGCTACTTGGGTCAACCCCGACGGCAGTGAGATTTCCATCGTCGACTATCCCCAAGGGAACTCGTTGCAGAGAAGCTATATCGACGGCAAAGACGGTGGGCTAGGGCAGGCCCTGGCGGCCATCGTTCCGCTCATCAAGGACGGCTCCTTCTCCATTGAGGATCTCTCCTCGGATGAAATCTATACCGTATTGACCGCGCTCAATAGCAGCGAGCTTCTCTATGATCTGGTGCCCAACATCATCGACAATTTCCTGACCCAACTCGATAAGGATTACGGGGCATCCTCCAAGATCGACTTCTCCTTGGCTTATCCCTTCTTCAACTATTACTTCGACGAGGATAGCGCCTCCATGACTTCCGAGTCCGACTGGAGCCGCCGCTACCCCGCTAGCGAAATCGAGGCCATCGCCTCCTGCGTCGAGGTTCTGGATTCCAACTCCGAATTGCTCAATCCCGAGGTCTTGGACTACATCTCCCCGATCAAGATCCACGACACCATGATGGTCTTGGCCGAATCCTATGTCTTCCATCGCGCCGAGCCCAATCCCGCCAATGCCAGCGCCATCCGTAGCCAGATCGATGTCTTGCCCAATAACCTCACCGTTTTGGAGCAGATGCTATTCACCTTCTTCTCCTCCAAAGGCTTCGCGTCCTTCTATTTCGATGAGGTGCAAGACGCCCTCTTCATGCTCTCCCTAACCAATTCCAGCGGTACCCATTTCTTGCAGGATATGGCGGATTTGCAGGCATTTTATAATAGGACTCCCGGTACAACCGAAGCAGAATACTACTATGATCTAAGGGATTTATCAGGCAATGAGATCGGCGGTTCCAACAAGCTTTATGACTCCATCATATTCCTTAGGGCGGAAGGGGCCGAATACATCTTGCATGAAATCCAGGCCCTTACCATCGGTAGCGATAGCACTACCAAAGGCTTCATCGAGGCCTGGCAGGATTCGGGCATGTCCTCTTCCTCTTTGGATGATGTCTCCAACCTCCGCGATGTCCTTGATACCTTCACTCCCGAGGAAATCGAATCCATCCTCAGCGCCATCAACGATTTGAAGACCGTTGCCGGTTCGGTGGCCTTCCAGACCGACTATCTGATTTCCACCGCGGTCATCATGGAGCAGTACACGCTTTATGAAAGCGATCTGCAAGATTTCATTTCGGGTTCTTCGATAAGCATTACCAGCGACGACATCGGACGGGTGGAAACCATCAGCTTCACCACCAACGAGATGGTTAGTCTCTCGGACTTTACCCTAATAGTCCATGACATCAATAGGGAGAACCACAGCTTTGAGATCGACCTTTCTTCCCTGGTCGGTGAAAACAACGCCTTTACTATTCCCATCGATGAATATGGGGCCTATGGCTTCGATCTTTCCTATAACGGGACTTCCAGTAGTTTGCAAATCACTTCCTGCAGCGCCCTCAATGACGTGAGCGACTTCTATTTCCGCGAGGCCATGACTACTGAAGAGGCCAGGGTGCGCTACCAGGAAGAGGCCATTCCCATTTTGGTCGATGCCCTTCAAGGGTTGGAAATGCAACCCAGCGCGGAGGGCGAAAGCCGCTACTTCTCCTTCGATGCCACCAACCCCCAGGGCTTCCTTGAAGTCATCGCCGCCATCGGGACCGAACCCTTGCTGGAGTTCATCGGCGCCAGCGGCGGCTTCTATGCCACCCCGGTGGCCTCTTATCAGGCCTCCGGTAGCCAGAATGAGGTCAGCGGCCGGGCCGTGGTCTTCTCCCGGTTGCTTGATATCAATTATTCGGTCACATATCTGGGTATCTCTTATTCCCTCTCCCTAGACATGTCCTCCTATTTCAATGAGGGATACGGAACTGGTTCTATAGCCAACGATGCCTTGTATAACCTTGAGGCTGCCTTCGGCGTCCTTGAGGATGCTAGCCAGAATGAATACAGCTATCCCAAAGAAGGGGCTGCGCTGGATAGCCTTTTGCCTTCGCTTATTGCCTTGAAGTCCTACGAGGAAGCGACGGTTGAGCTTTCACAGCAGGGTTTCTCCACCCCCAGGATCGGTTCCTTCCTGACCATGCTGCGTTCGGATGCTCTATTAAGGCAGAATTTCGAGACCGTCTATCCCTATGAATATGAGGCCTATGCTACCTCGGCCGGATCCAAATTCGCTTCCTATCTATATGTCGGCCTATCCATGGACATCGCGGCCATGAACGCCGAGTATGGCGATTACAGCGTCTATAGCACCCATGTTGTCTATGATTACGACTCCCAGCCCGTAAGTATGACTTATGCGGATATGTATAATAGGAAATCCAGCTATCAAACCCCGGAAGGTCAGACTGCCTGGGAGAACAACATGAGGATCTTCCGTCCGCTATTGAGTTCCCTTTACGGCACTACTTCCTCGGTCACCGTATATAGCGGGGATCTCCCACGCGGATATAATGACGCCACCTTCAGCGAAACCCTGGATAGATATGGAGGACTAAGCAAGGACCAGCAGTCCTTCTATGCCTTCGGCCGCATCCTCCTGCTTAGCTACATGAGCGTCAATCCGGACAACCAGTATTCCTTCAATGAGGAATTCGACAAGATTGCCGACATCCTCTTGGCCTGTGGCGATGACCAGTCGGCACTCGATCTTGGTAACTTCATCTATGCCGGCGCCCTTTATGATGCGCTTGATGCCAAGCGCTATGACTTCTCTAGTAGCGGGGGATATGACGTCTATCGTCCCTTCGCCGAAACCTCTTTAACCAGCAATACCAATAACGTCTTCACTGCCCTTAGGGGCCAATGAGCAGATGGCCTTAAGCATCAAAAACCGCACTGGGGCCTACCTCAAGGTCCTCGGCTCCCTCTTCCATTACGCCGCCATACCTTTGATGGATGATCCCGAGAAGGCCATCGCGGCTTTCAAAGACGAATACCCCAAGGCTTCGCATTATCCTTTTGCCTATGTCCACGAAGGCAAGGAAAGATGCAGCGATGACGGGGAACCATCCGGCGTGGCCGGCCTTGCTTACCTGAGCCTTCTTAGAAGCCGGGGACTCGATGACGTGCTTCTAATATGCGCGAGGTATTTCGGGGGTACCGAACTCGGGGTAGGAAGGCTCAAGAGGACCTTCTTTGAGGGCATCAAGCAAGCCCTAGACAAGGCCGAAGTGGGGGAAATCCTCTATCTGGAAGAAGCCGTTCTCGAAGTGCCTTTTGAAATATCACCCTCATTGGAGAATGCCTTAAGGCATAGGAAAATCGAATACCGGAAGGAAGAGAGAACTAACTCCGTCAGTCTTACTTTCCTTCTTAGTGATAGAATCTCTAAGGTCCTCGAAGGCTATCCTAGCCTTGGGGCGCCTAAAATCCTTGCTAGAAAGAAGGCAGTCATATGAAACAATTCTTGGAAAATACCGAATTCGAAGCCCGCCGCAAGCGCATGTTCGAGGCCATCAAGGAAGATAGCCTCGTCATCCTTTTTGCCGGTGTCCCGAAGATCTGCTCGGCCGATGAGGACTATCCCTTCGAAGCCAATCATAACTTCTATTACCTTAGCGGCATCGACCAGGATGATTCGGCCCTATTGCTCTATAAGGGAGAGGGAGAGACCAAAGCCTTCCTCTTTGTTTCTCCCTATGACGAAAGGAAGGAGAAATGGACAGGCAAAAGGCTCACCTACGATGAGGCTAGGGAACTATCCGGCATCACCAATGTCTTGCCCCGGAATAGCTTCGAAACCATGTTGGAAAAGATCCTCGATCCCAACATCCTCCAACTAGGTCCGGTTTCCTATTTGTACAGCGACTTTCAAAGCGAACTTAAGATTGCCCCCGGCGTCGAGGTCTTTGACTTCAGGAAGCAACTGCTCCAAAAATACCCTTACCTGCAGGAGGTGGATGCCGATTGTCTCATCACCGGCCTGCGCCTAGTCAAATCCCCATCGGAAATAAGCCTTCTCAAGACCGCGATTTCCATTACCGACACCGGCATCCGTTCCGTGATGCGCCGCTTCAAGGACGGGGTCAAGGAATATGAGCTTGCCAACGAGTTCCTCCACGTCATCAACGACGCTTCCGGCAATCAGGGACTAAGTTTTCCCACCATCATGGCAGGCGGCAAAAGGGCAACCGTCCTGCATTACACGACCCTACAGGAGCCCATTTACAAAGACGAGATGGTCCTGATGGACCTCGGGGCCAGATATGGGTATTACAATGCCGACATTTCCAGGACCTTCCCGATTTGTGGTAAATTCAGCCCCCTTCAGAAGAAGATCTACTCTATCGTCCTTGAGGCCAACAAGATGATTGCTGCATTGGCCCGTCCGGGTCTGACTTTGAGGCAGCTCAACCAAGCGGTGATCGATTACTACGCCAAGGTGCTCGTCGAGGAGGGCATCATCGATAAGCCCGAAGACGTCATCAATGTCTATTTCCATTCGGTCAGCCACTTCATCGGCTTGGATACCCATGACCCCCTTTCCTGCGCTGACAATACGCCATACCGCGACGTGCCCCTTAGGCCCGGCTGCGTTATTTCCGATGAGCCCGGACTATACATTCCCGAGCTAGGCATCGGAGTGAGGATCGAAGACGATCTCTACATCACCGAAACCGGCTGCATCAACCTCTCAAGCGGCATCCTCAAGGAAGTCGAGGAAATCGAAGCCTTCTTCGATAAGTAATTCCCTAATAAGGGGACCAGCCGGCCTTTTAGAAATCTCCTATAGACCCTATAATTTCCTTTGTGAAGAAATACGTTTTGGCCATCGACCAAGGCACCACGTCCACCAGGGCTATTTTGGTCGATAAGTCGGGCAGGGCCCTATATAGGGCTTCCCGTCCCCTCGATTGCATCTATCCCCAACCCGGTTGGGTGGAAGTGAATGCCGACCGCCTTTTTGTCTCCGTCGTCGACGTCATCAACGAAGTGCTGATCGTCTCTGGGGCCCGCATGGAAGAAATCGACTCCATCGGCATTACCAACCAGCGTGAGACCACGGTGGTCTGGGACCGCAAAAGCGGCAGGGCCATCTATAACGCGATAGTCTGGCAGTCCAAGCAGACCCTTTATCTATGCGAGGAAAGGAAACAGTACCAGGAACTCATCAAGTCCAAGACCGGGCTTTTGATGAATCCCTATTTTTCCGCTTCGAAGATCAGATACATCCTCGACCATGTCCCCGGGGCCCAAGAGAAGGCCGAAAGGGGAGAGCTATGCGCCGGGACGGTGGATTGCTGGCTCATTTATCAGATGACCAGGAAGGAAGTCTTTGCCTCCGACCACACCAATCTTTCCAGGACCCTGCTATTCGATATCCATAAGCTCGATTACGATGAAGAACTTTTGAAGATCTGGAACATTCCAAGATGCATGCTTCCTACCCCCAAGTCCAATTGCGAGGACTATGGGGAGGCTTCCTTCTTTGAAGGAGGGGTCCATATCACCGGCGTGGTCGGCGACCAGCAAGGAGCCCTCTTCGGACAGGGATGCCAGAATCCCGGGGAAGGCAAGAATACCTACGGCACCGGTTGCTTCATGCTCATGAATACCGGGGAAGAGGTCGTCGATTCCAAGCTCGGATTGCTATCCACGGTGGCCTCCACCATTGGAGGCAAAACCAAATATGCCCTTGAGGGTTCCGTCTTTATCGGCGGGGCCATCATCCAGTGGCTCAGGGATGAGATGAGGCTCATTGTTTCCTCCGAAGCATCCGAGGAATATGCGATGAGGAAGCCGGATTCCGCCGGTGTATATTTCGTGCCTTCCTTCGTAGGCATGGGCACTCCCTATTGGGACGATGAGGCCAGGGGCGCAATATTCGGGCTGACCCGTGGGGTCGATAGGCATAATCTGGTCCGGGCCGCCATCGAGGCCATCGCCTATCAGTCCACCGATGTCATCAAGGCCATGGAAAAGGAATCCAACCTCAGGATAAAGGAACTGCGCGTGGACGGAGGCGCAAGCGCCAACGGGCTATTGATGCAATTCCAGGCCGATTTGCTCGATGCCAAGATCGCCTTGCCCGGTTGCCTTGAAACCACGGCTTTGGGCGCGGCCTATCTGGCTGGACTATCCACCGGTTTCTTCTCCTCCCTTGAGGAGGTAAAGAACCTCAACCAGATTGCCAAAATCTATGAGCCGAAGATGGATGAAGAAGAAAGAAGGAAGCGCTATAACGGCTGGCTGAAGGCCGTAGAAGCCACGAGGGTATTCAAGCCTTGAAGATAGAAGAGCTCAAAGATGGAATTCTAATCGTGCCGCAGAACTACAAGCGGGAGGCCCTCGCCCTTAAGGGAAAGGACCCTTATTCCCAGCTGAAGGTCTATGGCATCTTCGACGCGAACGAACTGTTTTGCTATGGCTATGATACTAGGGCCATCAACCATTTGCTTAAGGAAGGCTATCCATATCTAAAGGCCACGAAGATCCTAAGCAATCTCAGTTTCTCTTATGGCAAGGAAAAATTCGTGGGGGATTGCGCCTATCTAAACGATATCAAGGACAAGCTCCTCGAACTTGGTTATTTCTATATAGAACCCCATCCTGAGCGCCTTTTCGACGCAAAACCCATCTATTTTTGCGGTTTTTATGATACATTCCGCCTCAAACCCTTGATGGCTGCCCTAGGCAGGGAAGACTTCATACAAGTGGGGGAAAAGCTAACTAGCAAGGTTCCCGAGGTCTATAGCTTCGAGGAGCCGATGTATGAGGCCTTCTATGTCCTCAACCGCATCGCCCGCCTGATCGAAGAGGGGACGCCGGGTAAGGATATCGTGGTCTATGGGGCCAATGACCGGCTGAGGGATATCCTTCTTAGGCTCTCTCCTGATTACGGATTCAGGTTCAAGCAAAGGACCATCCCGCTTTATCAAATGCCCCTTTTTGCCGAGTTCATGTCCCTCATCGATAGCGATGATAAGGAAACGCTCAAGGACCTATCTTCCAAAGACCTGACAGGAAATACCGTCCGCGTCATCGCCCTTCTGGTAGCTTGCTTCGAAGGTTTGGACCTAGCAAGGAGGAAGGAACTCTATAATGAGGCCTCCCATGGCATCGATGTCTATGTCCCCATCGATAATGACGGGGTGACTTTCCAGGATGTCGGTATTCCAGCCCCCAACAAGACCATCATCTTGTGTAGCGCCAACCTCGGGTCCTTCCCCAAGTCCCAAGGGGCCAATCAGATCATCGATGAGGAAAACCTCAAGATCCTTGGGCTACCTAGCCTTGAGGAAGAAAATCTCAACCAAGTAAACGAGGCTAGGGGAGTGTTGACCTCTGCCAAAGTGGCCTTCGTTACCTATTCAAGGACCAACGGGAAGGACAAAACCGAGCCTTCCTTCCTCATCGCCTCCATCGGCGCAAAAATCACCCCGGACCCCATCCTCAACTATGAGTATTCCCATAGCAAGAACGGCTTGCTGCAGGCCCTGCTTCAGGATGAATTCGATAGGACCAAGAAACAAGATGGCCGTCTTGGCGATCTAAAAAGGGCGAGGAATATCTTCCATGGGTCCTTCCCTTATCACTTTACCGGCCTAGTTAGGCCCAAGAGCCAGCATGAATTTTCCTTTTCTTCCTTGAAAAACTATGCCCTTTGCCCCTTTTACTTCTATTGCAGCTCGATCCTCCGCCTTGATGACTTCGAGGGCAATTCGGCGAAGAAGTATGGCAACTACCTCCACTTCATACTCGAGCATATCCACGATGCGGATTTCGACCTCGAAAAGGCCAAACGGCACTCCTATGAAAAGGTCGAGGGCCTCAACGGTCCGTTCGAGGCCAAGGAAAAAGCGCTCCTAACGAAAATAAACGACCTTTTGCCCACCATCGTGCAAGACTGTCTGGATTTGGACAACAAGCCGAATGTGATCGAGGTGGACTCGGAAAGGAAATTCAATCTGCAGATCACCGATCAGGGGGACATGCTCACCGGGCGGATCGATAAGCTCATCAAATACCAAGGGGAAAAGGGGCCCTGCTATGCCGTCTATGACTACAAGAGCAGCCCCCACAAATTCGATGAGGATCTCTTCAAGGGGAAGGGACTGAACCTGCAGCTGCCCCTTTACCTATATGCCCTAGGCAAAGAAGAGGACCTACGGGGCTATATTGCCGAGGAAGTGGGCTACAAGAAGGTCCTTCCCGCCGCAACCGCGGTTACCAATGACGGAAAGGAAGGCTGGATCGAGAAGAAACTCCCAGCCATCAAAAAAGAGCTTAAGACCCAGGCAATCAGCGTTGCCAAAGACGAAGACAAGGACACCAAGTACGCCTCCTTGGCCGAGCAAGCCGGACTATTTGTCAGGGATATGGCGGACAAAATCATCAATAGCGAGTTCCCCATAAAACCCTATGTCTATCTAGGGGTGCATTCCTGCCAAAACTGTCCCTTTAGGGATGTCTGCTACCGCGATTTCTCCTGGATCAGCTATGAGGGGCCCAAACAGGATAATGAGGAGGAAACCGATGCCGAAATGGACGTTTGATCAAACGCTAGCCATCAAGGCCGATACGGGCGTCTATTTGGTGGCGGCCGGGGCCGGAAGCGGCAAGACGGCCGTGCTTTCCGAACGCGTGAAGGAACTCATTTCCAGCGGCAAGGCCAAGATTTCCGAGTTCCTGATCCTCACTTTTACCAATGACGCGGCTTCGGAGATGAAGAAGCGCATCTATAGCAAGCTCAAGGAAGATGTGGGCTCCCCCTTATGCCAAAAGGCGGCCGACGACATCGAGTCGAGCTGCATCAGCACCTTCGACGCCTTGTTCTACCAGATGGTCCAAAACTATGGGGTGGAATTGGGACTGGGGGACGGCATCGCCATCGACGGAAACAAAATCCTTTCCCTCGAGAAGAAGAAGGTCCTCGAGAAGATGAAGGAAGAACGCTACCTCAAAGGGGACCCCCAGTGGCTTTCGATGGTCTACCGCTACTGCATGAAAGGGGATGAGTATCTCTCCGATAAGGTGCTCGACATTCTCGCCAAGGCCCAATATGCCTATGACCGCGATGCCTGGCTGGACCAAGCCTTGGAAACGACCTATGGGCAGAAGCACCTGCAGGAGGTAGAGGATAGCTACTATAACCAGATCAAAGCCAATATCGACCTCATGGACGAACTGGTAAACGAAATCCTTTCATCCATTGAAGAAAATCCCAAGACCACCGCGAAGCTGCAGGATTACATGAAGGGCGTCAACTCCGCCCTCAAAGGCGGACTCAAAGGGCTTTTTGAGTGCGAATATCCGGGTAGGATCCCCCTGCTAAAGAATCTGGACGAGTATGAAAAGTCCCTCTGGGAACGCTTCGGGGCTGCCAACAAATTCGCAAGGGACGCCCTTAAGGCCTACCCTAACATCGAAAGTTTCCGCGAAGCCTTGGTTTCCGGCAAGCAGGATGTGGCCTATCTCATCGAAATGGCCAAGGAATTGCTTAAAAGGATGGAAGAGGTCTCCGCTAGGTCGGGACTATATGATTTTGCCGATATCGCCCTCCTTGATAAGAAAGCCGTGGCCCTAGATAAAGTCGCTAGGGAGATCAGAAAGAAATACCGCTATGTCATGGTGGACGAATACCAGGACACCAACAATATCCAAGAGGCCTTCCTTGATGCCCTTGGCATCGAAAACCGCTTCATGGTAGGGGATGCCAAGCAATGCATCTATGCCTTTAGAAATGCCAACGTCAGCCTCTTCATCGACAAGAAGGAAAAGGCCCAGGAGGGCAAAAACAACATCAATCTGATTACCCTGAAGGACAATTTCCGTTCCCGGGCCGAAATCCTTGAAGCCATCAATAACCTCTTCCTGAATGCCATGTCCAAAGAGCTTGGGGGTATCGATTACGATGGCTCTGAATGCCTCGCCTGCGGAAACCCCATGTACAAGGGGCTTGACTCCGAGACCTCCTCGGTCAAGGGATATATCATCGATTCATCATCCTATGTCGGACCCGATCCTTATGCCCAGTGGCTTGCCAATGATATCATCGAAAAACTGAAGGAGGGCTATCCCGTCTTTGACCGCAAGGAAAATAGGTTCCGTCCCTGCCAGCCCAAGGATTTTGCCATCCTTTTGGCGACCAAAGAGCGGTTCAACGCCATAAAACGAGCCCTTGAGAAGAAGAGGATTCCCTGTTTCGTCCAAGGCGATGCCCCCATCGTGGAGATGGACGAGGCCATGCTAGTCACCAGCATCTGCAAGATGTATACCTCGCTTAGGGACCATAAGGAAACTACCCTCAGGCACGCCTATGTTTCCATCAAGCGCTCCTTCCTATACATGGAAAGCGACCAGAAGATCTATGAGGATGTCACTAGCGGAGCCTACAAGCAGGACAAACTCATACTGGATGCCAAAAAGCATATGGACGAGGTCCTTAACGGCACCGTTTCCTCGGCCTATGTCTTCATCAGGGACTTCTATAACCTAGACGAGGGCATATTGAAAAAGAAGAAGACGCGCCAGTCATTGACGGTCCTGGATGGAATCGGGGATATGGCGGATTCCCTTGATAGGCTGGGCCACCGTTTTGACGATTTGGCCAGCTACATCGAAGACCTCAAGAAATACAAGGCCGACAACATGGACTTCTCCACCAAGGAAGCCGGCGATGCCGTCACCGTCACTTCCATCCATAAGTCCAAGGGACTCGAATATCCCATCGTCTATCTCACCGAATTGGAAAAGGCCTTCAATAATGCCGATTATGCAGGTGAAGATTTCGTCGACCTTAATGAGGGCATCTGCCTCAAGAGCCTTACCGGTTGCCCCAACCCCTTGGCTTCTATCATCATCAAGAAGCGCCGGAAGGAGACCAAGGACGAAAGGATGAGGCTTCTATATGTGGCCCTCACTAGGGCGGAGCAAGACATCATCTTTTTAAGAAACGACAAGCGGCGCCACGACATGGAAGTAAGGCCAAAGATCAATACCTTCCGCGATTTCCTGGCCCTTGGCCAATTCAATGACTGGACCCCTTCCAGTCTTGAAGACAATGGCCTCATTTACGAGGAAAGGCATGAAATCCCTGACAAAATCCCCATGGATTTCAGGAAAATCGAGCCCGAACCCCTCGTGGATAAAGAGGCGAGGCCCAGCAAGGAAAGCCTTTTCTATGACCAAGGCGCCCTCTATTATGGGCGGAAGCTACACCGCTACATGGAACTCATCGACTTCCATGATATCGACCTCGGATTCATCGATGACACCCATGAGAAGGAGAAGATAGAAAAGGCCATTGCCCTAAAGCCCTTCATAGGCATTTCCAAGGCCAAGGTCTATAAGGAATACGACTACATCAGCGAGGGCTCCCAAGAGGGGATCATCGACCTTCTTGCCGTCTACGAAGACCATGCCGACATCATCGATTACAAGGCCAAGAACATCGATGACGAAAGCTATATCCGCCAGGTGAAGGCCTATATGGACCATGTCCAAAAGGCCTTTGGCTTACCCACCAAAGGCTATCTGGTTTCCCTATCGCAAGCGACCTATAAGGTAGTAGAGTAATCCCATGGAGCAAGCCCCGAAGCCGTATCTGATGAGCCTCGATGGGGTCAAGCGCCTTGCTAGCATCCTGAAGCTCGACGAGGAAAAGGACGCCCCCATCGTCTATGAGGCCTATCGCCATGCCCTGGATGGCTTTGTCGAACTCTGCAAAGGCAACAAAGCCCTGGCCGGGGTCCCCATCAACCACGTCCAGCTGCTCTTGTATCTTTTCAACGAAAATGCCTTCTATCAGGGCACCCATCCCGGAAGCGATCCCAAGGAACTCATCAAAAACGAGCAGTATCTGGGCGCCTTGGCCGGCATGTCCTTGGACAAATACGTCACCAACGAGCACCTCTCCTTCCAAAATCCCAAACTGGTTTCCCAATATAATCCGGAAATATCCACGATTGCCTTATATCTCAATTTCATCCTCGGGATGCTATCCCGCTACAAGAAGGGCGAGCCCAAGAACACCCTTGTGGTGGATGTCATGAACAAGGCCTTCACCATGTGCAAGTGCATCGTGCTGCTTCTTAGCCAAGGCTTTGAGACCGAGGCCTTTTCGACCTGGAGGACCCTGCATGAAAACGAATGCATCCTCACCGTCTTGGTCAAATACGGCCAGCCGGTGATGGAAAGCTACCTCCGCCACCTGCGCTACGCCATGGCCTTCCGGGGCGGACTTGGCGATAAGGAAAAGACCGACGAGTGCTTCTTAGAAATAAAGGAAGGCATGAAGAAGGCCGACCTCAAGAGCAAGGACATGAAGCGCTACATCGAATACGGGTGGCTGCTTGATATCCCCAATATCGAAAGCCTCGAGGAATTCCGGCTCAACTTCCGCGACGGGGTCGAACGGGCGGCCGGGCTGCACGAATACGCCAAGGTCTATGAGATGAGTTCGGAAATCGCGCATAGCTCGCCGCTTCTCATCTATTCCAGAAAGAACTATTTCCACCTTGTGGCCTTGCTCAATCTATATGAATCCTTCTTCCGCCTCGAGAAGATCTTCTCTTCGATTTACCTATCTTCGGTCAGCGAGGAAGAAATGTCCCGCTACAAGGCCATGAGGGAAATGTATCTTCCGCAACTGAAAACGGCCTACGCTCTCACGCGGGCCAGATTCAGCAAGTTTTCCAAGAAGGAAGGCTAGGCTTATACGTCGGCGTAGCAGCTGCCGCCGATGAATTCCCTCATCAAGGAGTTCGAAGGTATCCACTCATCATCCATGTCGATGAAGAACTTGAGCATCCTCAGTAGCCTTTCGGCTGCCGGAAAGTAGGGGGATTCCTTATCGATGGCCTCAAGCAGGGGCATCGCGTATTTCTTCATGACCGGAAGTTCATAGGAAAGCATGGAATTGTAGACATAGTCGCTGCCTTCCTGGGTCGAATAGATCCATTTGAATTCCCCGCGCCTGACGCTGGGCCACATGGAGAGGGTCTCTTCGGCCGAGGCATTGCGGAACTTCTTGTCCCTGACGATGCGCCTGATCAAACGCAAATTGGTGATGGACATCGGGGTATGGTCATCGAGGTTGATCTGGGCTTGGGGCGAGATGAAGATCTTGAACTTGTTGGACTTGGGGATGGAACTGGTCATCCGGTCGTTCAGGGCGTGGATGCCTTCGATGATGATGGGCTCGGTGGGTCCGACTTTTAGCAACCTGCCCGGCACCCTTTTGCCAAGATGGAAGTCGAAGCGGGGCAATTGGACATCTTCCCCGTTGATGAGGGCGACCATGTGCTGGTTGAAAAGGTCGATATCGAGGGCCTCGATGGATTCGAGGTCGGGTTTTCCGTCCTCGTCAAGGGGAGCTTCCCCTTTGTTTTTGTAATAGTCGTCAAGGGAGATGCGGATGGGACGGATACCGCGGCTGAGCAGTTCGATCCTCAGGCGGTTGGCAAAGGTGGTCTTGCCCGAAGAGGAAGGCCCGGCCACGCAGATGAGGCGGATATCTTCCCTATCGTCTTCGATGAGCTGCCCGAGTTCGCATAGCATCCGGTTATGCCTGGCTTCGCAGAGGTTGATGAATTCGATGGGCCCGGCGGTTTCGATCATGTGGTTGATGCCGGCCACGGTGGAAGAGCCGACGATCTTGGCCCAGTCATGGGATTCCTTGAGGACCCTATTGAAGGTCGGGGCATCCTCGAATTCAGGAATCTTGCCGTCATTGTCGGGACGGGGATATTGGATGAGGAAGCCCGGGGAATACAGGCGGATCTTGTATTCGCGCAGGTACTTGGTGGAAGGCAGCATGTGGCTATAGACATAGTCTACATAGCCGTTGCAGTCATAGAGGTGGACCGTCTTCTCGGGGCGGTAGGGCAAGATCTCGAGCTTGTCCTTGTAGCCGAGCTTTTCATAGACCGCGGCCGCCTCTTCGTTGGAGACCACGAAGCGCTTCAGGGGATAGTCTTCCTCGATGATCCTTTCAACTTCGTGGTTGATGCGTAAGAGCATCGCCACGTCGGCCTTGTACTTGGGATCGAGCAGATTGATCTTGATGCAGCGGGAGACGTCATAGGAAAAGCGGATCTTCAGATCGGGATAGATGTTATGGAAGGCCATGGCCACGATGAAGCGGAGCGTGGCTTCGTAGATCTTGTTGGCGTCATGGTCCTTCAGGGTCAAAAATTCGATGTCGCAGTCATAATAGACCTCATAGTTGAGTTCCCGGACCCGGTTATTGACCCTGACGGCGATGTAGTCATGGGGCCAAGGGGGCAAAAGGGATAGCAAGGATACCTTCTTTTCAAACTGGGTTTGCTTGCCATTTAGTGTCACTTTGAACGCCATGATATTCCTCCTTATTCTTTCGTAGCCCATCACCTTATAAAAAAATGTAAGGGCTTTCAAGGCCATCTTTGTAAACCCTCCCCTTTCCTTCTTTATGGAGAAAACAAAGCCATGGGTCCTGATATCGAACCTTTTGCCTAGAAGAAGATGGGACCTTAGCAAGTAGATGTTGGCGGATATGCCTGCGGCTGGCTCTACAAGAAACCCGGTCGTTTTGTTTAAAGAGTTTGCCTCCATGTCCCTTAACCCTTAGCACGGCACATGAAAACCGCCATGAAAGATATTCCAAAATGAAGGCTTGCCTCCTTCCTTATGTGGCGGTGGCTATCTCCAAGTGTTTTAATTAGCCTAGCCAAGGGGAAAGAAATGAAGAAAAACTTGCTTTACATCCAATCGGGCGGACCTACCGCCGTCATCAATTCGTCTTTGTACGGAGCCATCAAGGAAGCCATGCTCCACGAGGAAATCGGGGAGATATACGGTAGCCGCTACGGCATCGAAGGACTTATCAAAGGTGAGATCATCGATATCCGCAAGGAAGATCCCGAGCAGATCGAGCTTCTGGTGCAGACCCCGGGTGCCGTCTTGGGGACGACCAGAAAGAAGATGCCCGATGACATCGAAGATGAGTTATATCGAAAAATCCTAGCCAACATCGAGAAGTTCAATATCGGCTATCTCTTCGTAAACGGCGGGAATGATTCCATGGATACCTGCGCTTGCCTCTATCGCCTCTTTGAGGAGAAGGGCACCGATTGTAGGGTCATCGGCATCCCCAAGACCGTCGATAACGACCTGATGGGCACCGACCATTCCATCGGATATCCCTCGGCCGCCAAACACGTCATGAATACCGTCAAGCAGGCCGTCATCGATGCGTCTTGCTATCCCCACGGCAAGCTCATCATCCTTGAAATCATGGGCCGCAATGCCGGCTGGCTGACTGCTTCCAGCGACCTGCTTCCCGAACCCTATCGCCCCGACCTCATCTTCTTGCCTGAAAACGGGTTCGACGAGGATAAGTTCCTGAAGACGATCTCCGAAGTCTATTGGAAGAAGGGCTATGCCGTCGTGGCCGTAAGCGAGGGCATCGACGTACCCCGCGACGAGACCAAGGTCGATGCCTTTGGCCATGCTTCCCTCGAAGGGGTGGCCTTTACCCTTGCCGACATCATCGAAGAAAAAGCCAATATCCCGACCAGGACCATGGAACTCTCCTTGCCCCAGAGGGCCGATCCCCATTGCATTGCCAAGGTTGACCGCGAAGAGGCCATCGCCCTATCGAGGTTTGCCGTAAAGTCGATTCTCAAAGGAGAATCCGGCAAGATGGTTTCCATTATCCGCGTCGACAATGATCCCTATAAGAGCGAATTTGCCCTCTCCGATGTCAGGGCCATCGCCAACGGGGAGAGGATGATCCCAAGCGAAATGCTCATCGACCACACCAGGATGTCGGAGTCTTTCCGCAACTACCTCCGCCCCCTCGTGGAAGGGGAGGTCGGCATCAAGTGCGAGGGCGGAACCTTCAAGGCTTCCAAGTTCGCCTACCATTTCGTCAAAGTAGATTGAGTCTTTAATCTTGCAAAGCAAGGATTATAATCCCTAGCCGTATGGGCAATATCTTTTCATCCGGTATCGTGACTCTGGCCGACGGGCAGCCCTACGAACTTTTGCTGCCGATCGCCCTGATTCTTATTTCCGCCAAACTATTCGCCATATTGGCACATCACTTCCACATTCCCGAAGTCATCGGCTTCTTGCTTAGCGGCCTTTTGATCGGGCTTATCTATTTCATCCACAACCAGACCATCTTGACCGATTACACCAGGAACGGCATTTCGATATTAGCCGAGCTAGGCGTGGTCCTCATCATGTTCATGGCCGGCATCGAAACCGACATGAAGAAGGTCAAGGCCGTCGGCAAGGCCTCGGTCCTCATCACCGTGGGCGGGGTCATATTCCCCTTGGCCTTTGGCTTTATCGGCGCTTACCTATTCAGGAACTATGCCGGCATGGAACCCGATTTTCTGGCTACCGGGATCGATCCCATCTATAGCGATCTCTTCTATGGGGTCATTTTGACCGCCACCAGCGTCTCCATCACCGTCCCGGTCCTAAAGGAACTAGGTCTTTTGGAAGGCAAGGTCGGCAATGCCCTTATTGCCGCGGCCATCATCGATGACCTAATCGGCATCATATTGCTGAGCTTCATCATTTCCATCTCGGGCACTTCCTCCACCGAATTCAACCTGCTCACCTGGATCATCGAATCCTGCGGCGGGCACGTCGAAGGGGCTTGGAATGTCTTGATCATCATCGTGAACATGGGCATCTTCTTCGTCCTTTCCCTTGGCGCCTTCTTCTTGGTCAGGCCCCTATTCGATTTCCTCGATAGGCGTTATCCCCATCATATCCGCATCCCGATTCTGGCCTTGGCTTTCTGTTTCCTTTGGGCCTATCTTGCCCAGTCATTCTTCCAGATAGCCGATATCACCGGAGCCTATATTGCGGGGCTTTTGCTCTCATTGACCCGTCCGAAGCGCTATATCGACCACAGGACCGAAACCACCGCAAATGTCCTCTTTGTTCCCATCTTTTTCGCCTCGGTGGCCCTTAAGATGTACGATGCGAGCTTCGACTTCACCGACGTTACTTTCATCCTATTTGGGCTCACCTTCGTGGTGCTTGGCATACTCGGCAAGGTCGTTGGTGCGGGTAGCGGTGCCTTATTGGCCCGCTTCAAGTTCAAGGACAGTCTCCTGGCCGGGATCGGCATGATGGCGAGGGCCGAAGTCCTCATCGTCACGGCCCAGAGGGGCGTTGATGCCGGATTGGTCGATCCTTCCATCATCCCGTTCTGCCTGCTTTTGATACTAGTTACCTCGTTTGCAACCCCTCTGCTTTTGAAGCTTTTGGTCGGCAAGCCCAAGGATCCGGGCCTTCCCGGCGGGGCCGAACGTTCCCTTTCTGATAGCGCTTCCTAAAGGAAAACAATTGACCTCCTCTTTTTTCGGTTTAAGATTAGCCGTCAATAGGAAGGCTTATGATCAAGAAGTATCTTCGTCTATCTAGCGAACAAAGGACTTTGGTGCTCATGGGCGCCCTGGCCCTTTTTGTCTTCTTGGTCCTTTGCCCCTTGTTCCTGATCGAACAGGGGAGCTATGCGATGGGCTGGCTGCTTGGCTCCATCATTGCCCTGATCTGCTACTGGACCATGTATAGGGGCAACGACTTCATCCTTTCGCAAAGCGAGAAGAAGAACGCCTCGATGATGGTGGTCCTCTTCTATATGGGCCGTTTTATCCTCATGGGAATCGGCCTTGTCCTAGGAGCCATCTGCACCTTCAAAAGCGAATGGTTCTCCGGCTTCAGCATGTTCAATTTCTGGGGCGTGGCCGCCTCTTATCTGCTCGTCTTCGTCTTTGTTCCCCTCAGGACCCTCTTTGCTTCTAAGAAAGAGGATGCCGTTACGGTGAAGAAACTCGAAGCCAAGGCCGAAAAGGCCGAAGAAGGAGAAGGAAAATGACCTTCGAAGAGAGGCTTTCGACATTTTTCGAATTCTCTTGGGAGGAAATCGACGGCCCCCTTATTTCCTCGCTCATGATCATGGCCATTATTTTGGTTTTGGCCATCGTGATCGGGATCATGGCCAGAAGGCAGGACCCCACCAAGCCCAGCAAGGGATTGCTGTTTTTGGCCGAATGGGGCTATGAGAAGCTCGAAGGCTTCGTCGATGATACCATGGGTCCGCAAATGCATGGCTACCTCGGCTTCTTCTGCGTTGCCATTCCCTATACCGGATTGGCCTTCCTCTGGGGCCTGACCGGACTTCCCAGCGTCATCGATTGGCTGGCCGCCCCGCTGAGCCTAGCCATCGTCATGTTCGTGCTCATCCACTTCACTTCCATCAGGTATTCCCATTGGGGTTATTTCCATCGCTACATCGACCCCATTCCCATCTTCTTGCCCGTCAATCTCGTCACCATGTGGACCCCGATCATCTCGGTAACCATGCGTATGTTCGGCAACTGCCTCTCCGGGACCATCATCATCGGACTGGTGCAGTGGGCCATCGGCATGCTCGAAGCCTCGCTCTTCGGGTTTTTGCCCGAGGGCGCCCAAGGGATCATCCTCTCCCCGATCCCCAGCGGCATCCTCAATCTCTATTTCGGTTTGTTCTCGGCCTATATCCAGACCACGGTATATGCCTTCCTCTGCGCCCTATGGATAGCGCAGGAGAAGCCCAGCGAGGAGGAAAAAGCTGCCTTGCCCGTGCGCTCTGATATGGCCTTGAGCGCGTCATGAGGAGGTAAAACACATGACAGATTTAGGACTTTGCGCGATCGCGGCCGCCATGGCCATGATGTTCGGCAACTTCTCGTCCCTTGGTGAGGCCTGGATTTGCTGCCACGCGATCGACGGGATGGTACGCAATCCCGAGATGGCCCCGAAGCTGCGTTCGACGATGATGATCGCCGTCGCGCTTGACGAATCCTGCGGCATCTACTCGCTGATTGTGTCCATCTTGATCATCTTCGTAATGGGACTGGCCTAATCAAGATGCTTTCCTTGCTCAGCCTTCTTGCCGATTCTCCTTTTACTTCGGATGACTTCCTAAAGAAGCTGATTCCGAATTTCTGGAGCTTCCTGATCCAGCTTCTGGCGCTGGTGGTTTTGATCATGGCCGTGGTCTATCTCGGCTACAAGCCCATGAAGCGCCTGATCCAGAAAAGAAGGGCCTACACCGAGCAGAACCTCAAGGGGAGCGAAGACGCCCTGAAGAAGGCCGAGGCCATGAAGAAGGCGGCCAGCGATAACCTGAGCGCCTCCCGTTCGGAAGCCAACGCCATCGTCTCCAAGGCCAGGGAAGAGGCTACCCGTCAAAAGGAAGCCGTTCTCCTAGAAGCCAAACAAGAAACCAAGAAGATGCAGGAAGAGGCCCAGGCCGCCATTGCCCAAGAAACCGAAAAGGCTAAGAAGGAGCTGCGCGACCATGTGGCCGACCTTGCTGTCCTAGGCGCCGAGAAGCTCTTGGAAGAGAAATCCGATTCCAAGAAGGACAAGGCCATCGTCGAGGACTTCCTAAACGAATTGGAGGAAGACGATGGATAGGCCCAAGGAGTATGACCTCTCCCTTGGCCGGAGCCTGTATCTGATTGCCAAGCAGGAAGATAAGCTTCCCCAATACCGGGACTACTTTTCTTCCTTCATGGATCTCATTTCTTCCAATAAGGAGCTTAGGGAATACCTATCGGCCCCCTATGTAAAGGATGAGGACGCCTTTGCCCTCATCGATAAGGCCTTCGGTGACAAAAATGTTCCCCATTTTGCCTCTTTTCTCAAATTGGCCCGCAAAAAGCGCCTCGTTTCCTCGATAAAGCGTTCCTATAAGGAATTCATGCGCCTTTCGGGAGAAGACCTCGGCATCGAAACCGGCTTTGTCTATTCGGCCAGGCCGCTAGATGAAAAATCCCTCAAGGACCTTGAAGGGTCCCTGAGCGCGAAACGGCATTCCAAGGTCGAGCTCACCCCGAGGATCGATGCTTCTTTGATCGGAGGCTTCCGCGTCTATGTCGGCGATAGCCTCTATGACTCCAGCTACAAGAGCCAGTTAGAAAAACTCAATGCCACCCTCAAGGAGGATACCCTATGAAATTCGACGTCAATGCCATAAGCCGTCTGCTCAAGGCCCAGATCGAGGGCTTTGAGAGCCAAAACGAACTCTCCGACGTGGGAACCGTGGTCTCCGTGGGCGATGACATCGCCTCGGTCTATGGCCTTTCGGGTGCCATGCTCGGCGAGCTATTGCTTTTCCCCCACGACATCTATGGCCTGGTCATGAACCTCGGCGAGAATTCCTTGGATGCGGCCATCCTCAACGGCGACCTTAACCTCAAAGAAGGGGATTGGGTCAAACGCACCAAGAGGGTTGTCGAAGTACCGGTCGGGGACGCCCTTCTAGGACGTGTAGTCGGAGCCCTTGGCAATCCCATCGATGGGCTTGGACCCATATCCTCGAACAAGACCCGCCCCATCGAAAGGGTGGCGCCCGGCGTCTTGCCCCGCAAGTCGGTCGATACATCCTTGTTTACCGGCCTTAGGGCCATCGATGCGATGGTGCCGATCGGTAGGGGTCAGCGCGAACTGATCATCGGCGACCGTCAATCCGGCAAGACCTCCATTGCCGTGGACGCCATCATCTCCCAGAAGGGACGCAACGTGAAATGCGTCTATTGTGCCATCGGGCAGAAGAATTCCTCCGTGGCCTATATCGCCGACCGCCTCAAGCGCGAAGGCTGCATGGACTATAGCCTCATCATCAGCGCTTCTTCTTCCGAACCGGCCCCGCAGCTATACGTCGCCCCATATGCGGCGATGGCCATGGCCGAGGAATGGATGGAAAACGGTCAGGACGTTCTCATCGTCTTCGATGATCTTTCCAAGCATGCGGTCGCTTACCGTACCCTTTCGCTACTACTTAGAAGGTCCCCGGGCCGCGAAGCCTATCCCGGCGACATCTTCTATCTTCATAGCCGTTTGCTAGAGAGGGCCTGCCGCCTTGATGAAAAGCACGGCGGTGGTTCGATTACCGCCCTCCCCATCGTCGAGACCCAGGAAGGGGATATCTCCGCTTACATTCCCACCAACGTCATTTCCATTACCGACGGGCAGATCTATCTTTCCACCGACATGTTCAACGAGGGTTTCCGTCCTGCCGTGGATTCGGGCCTATCGGTATCACGTGTGGGGTCCAGTGCCCAGGATAAGGCCATGAAGAAAGTCGCCTTTTCCTTGAAGATCGAGCTGGCCAACTACCGTGAGAACCTGAGCTTTGCCCAGTTCGGCAGCGACCTCGATGCCGAAACCCAGAAGATCCTCAGTCACGGCGCCGTGCTTTCCGCCGCCCTCATCCAGAAGGAAGGGCGTCCGGAAAAACTATCCAAGGAAGCTTCTCTTCTCTATTGCGTTAAGGAAGGCTGCTTCGACGAGGTCAAAGCCGAGAAAGTGCCCGAAGTCCTAGAGGGCTTCCATGAATATCTGATCAACAACCATTCGAAGACCCTTGAGGCCATCGAAAGCGAAAAAGACCTAAGCGAGGCGAGCATGAAGGATCTGAAGGTCGCAGCCGCCCATTATAGGGAGGAAGTAGGTGGGTTCTAACCTTTCCGCCTATAGGAGGAAGATTGCCTCCACCAGTTCGATCAAGGAGATCGTCGAGGCCATGTCCCTCGTGGCCGGGGCAAAGCTCCGCAAGTTCGAAAAATCGGCCGGCGGGACCGAGGCTTTCGACCGGGAACTCCACGCCCTATGCAAAGCTTTGGGACCGAGTCTAAAAAGTCCGATTTCCCGCAAGCTTTTTGTTGAGAATCAAAAGGCCGAACAGTCACTGCTTATCATATTCACTTCCGATATCGGGCTCTGCGGGTCCTACAATAACAATCTCTATCGTAACCTAAACGCCTCCATTTCCCCCGAAGACCGCCTTTTAATCATCGGTAGGAAAGGGGAATCCCATCTTAAGGACGGCTATTTCTTGGCCCACGATATCAAGGCCATGACCCTAGAGGCCAAAGGAGCTGAGCTCAGCGATTTCACCCAAGCTTTAACCGACGCTTTCTTATCGGGAACCTACAAAAGGATCAGGGTTTTGCACGCAAAATACGAAAATGCCCTCACCAATACCTATGTGGTGGAGACCCTTTTGCCCCTTGCGGAAATCAAGTCGGATGACGATTTGGCCATACCCCCTTTATTCGACGGCAACCCCGAGGAAATCTTCGTGGCCCTATTGGGGGTCTTCGTCACTTCCTCGCTCAAGAGGATGCAGCTTGAATCGCTCAGGGCCGAACAATCCAGCCGCCGCAACGCCATGGACACCGCCAAGGACAATGCCGACGAGCTGCTGAAGAGCCTCAACATCGAATACAACAAAGCCAGGCAAGGCGCCATCACCCAGGAAATCACCGAGGTCGTCGGCGGATACGAAGCCGGATAGGAGGAAGACTTATGAAGCAAACCGAACTAGCGAATGGACATGTAGTCGAGGCCAAAGGGCCGGTCGTCGACGTCATCTTCGAAGACCGCCACTTGCCCCGCCTATTGACCGCTTTGAAACTGCACCGCTCGGAAGGTGGAGTCTGCACCCTTGAGGTCATGCAGCACATCGGGGAGGACATGGTCAGGGCCGTGGCTATGGATTCGACCGACGGGACCGCTAGAGGCGACCTCGTCATCGATACCGGAGCCCCGATTTCCGTACCCGTAGGCCAAGCCACTTTGGGACGCATGTTCAATGTTTTGGGCGAAGCCATCGACGGGCAGGAAGAAGGGGAGCTCAAGCAAGCCCTGCACATGCCCATCCACCGCGATGCTCCGGGATTCGTCGACCAGCGCACTGAACGCGAGGTCCTAGAAACCGGCATCAAGGTCATCGATTTGCTCTGCCCCTTCAAAAAAGGCGGAAAAATCGGCCTATTCGGAGGCGCCGGGGTCGGCAAGACCGTCCTCATCCAGGAGTTGATTTCCAACATCGCCTCGGTCCACCATGGGCTATCGGTCTTTGCCGGGGTCGGGGAACGCTCCCGCGAGGGCAATGACCTCTACTATGAAATGAAAGCCTCGGGCGTCCTTAAGAACACCGCTCTATGCTTCGGGCAGATGAACGAACCTCCGGGAGCCCGTATGAGGGTTGCCCTTAGCGCCCTTACCATGGCGGAATATTTCCGCGACCATGACCATCAGGACGTGCTTCTATTCATCGACAACATCTTCCGCTTCACCCAGGCCGGCAGCGAGGTTTCGGCCCTGCTTGGCCGCATGCCTTCCGCCGTCGGCTACCAACCGACCCTATCCACCGAAATGGGCCAATTGCAGGAAAGGATTACCTCCACCAGGGACGGGTCCATCACCTCGGTCCAGGCCGTTTATGTTCCGGCCGACGACTTCACCGATCCGGCTCCGGCCACGACCTTCTCCCACCTCGACGCCAAGACCATTTTGGACCGCCGCATCGCCTCGCTAGGCCTCTTCCCGGCCGTCGATCCCTTGGCCTCTTCTTCCAACATGCTCGATGAGTCGGTGGTTGGGCAGAAGCATTACCGGGTGGCCCGGGAAGTGCAGAAGGTCTTGCAACGCTACAAAGAACTTCAGGACATCATCGCCATCCTGGGCCTTGATGAACTAGGCGACGAGGACAAGGCCCTGGTCGCTAGGGCCAGGAGGCTAAGGAACTTCCTAAGCCAGCCCTTCAAGGTGGCCGAAGCCTATTCGGGTTACAAGGGCATCTATGTCAAACTCGAAGACACCATCGATTCCTTTGAGGCCATCCTCTCTGGCAAATACGATAGCTATCCCGAATCCGCGTTCCTATATTGCGGCACCATCAAGGACGTCGAGGAAAAGGCCAAGGCCCAGATCAGGAAATGAAGCTTCCCTATACCCTGATATCTCCCGAGGGCATTGCCTTTGAAGGGGAGGCCGACGAAGTTTATCTGCTTTCTAGCAATGGCCCGATCGGCTTTGCCCCCGGCTACGCCGACTTCATCGGTGCTTTGGCCAGCTCATCCGGACTAATGGCCAAAAACGGTCTTGATGTACTTTATTTCGAACTTTACGGCGGGGCCTATCGGGTCGAAGGGGGACGTCTGAAGGTCATTTCCAACCGCATAGAAGTGAGAAATTCGCAGGAAGAACTTGCCCAATCATTGCTTGCCAAGGGCTATAATTGTCCTTTGTAAGGGGTCAAACATGAATTTTATCTTCGTCTCGCCCAACTTCCCGGTCCGTTATTACAAATGGGTCGAAGCCCTGCGCGGACACGGCGTGAACGTTTTGGGTATCGGTGATACCCCATGGCATGAGCTCCATCATCGCCTGAAGTCCTCCATTACCGAATATTATTACCTGCCCAATCTCAACGATTATCCGTCCGTCTTGGGCGCGGCCCGCTATTTCAACGACAAGTACGGCAAGATTGACTTCATCGAATCCGACAACGAGTGGTGGCTCGAACTCGATGCCCAGCTCCGCGAAGACCTTGGCGTCAATACCGGCTTCCATCCCTCCGATATGAGGCACATCAAGGCCAAGTCGGCCATGAAGGCTTCCTTCCAGGCTGCCGGGGCCAAGACCATGAGGTATATCCTCGTCAACGGGCCCGAGGACTTGGAGGCGGCTTTGGCCTTTGCCAAGAAGGTCGGCTATCCACTCTTCGTCAAACCCGACATCGGGGTCGGCGCCTGTTCCTCCTATTCCTTGAAGAATGAGGAATCCCTGAGGAACTTCCTCAAGGAAAAGCTGATCACCACCTACATCATGGAAGAATTCGTCGACGGGAAGATCATTTCCTTCGACGGCATCTGCGACGGGGAGGGCGAAGCGGCCTTCTGCACCGTCGATATTTTCTCCGAGCCGGTGGCCGACATCGTCAACGAGCACATCGATTACTATTACTACACAAACCCCTTTGACTTGCCCTTTGAATTCATCGACGGCAAGAAATTCCTGTCCCTTGGCAAGCAAGTGGTCAAGGCCTTCGGCATCAAGAACCGGGCCTTCCACATCGAATTCTTTGTCCTCAAGCAGGACAAGAAGGGCCTAGGCAAGAAGGGCGACTTTGTGGCCCTTGAATGCAATATGAGACCGCCCGGAGGACAAACCCCCGACCTGATCGACTTCGCCAATTCGGTTTCGGTCTATGAAATCTACGCAGATCTGGTCTGCTATGGCCAAAACCGGCAGAAGATGGACTATGAGAAGTACTACGCCTTCGCCGCCGCTAGGCGCGACTGCGTCCCCTATGAGCATAGCCATGACGAAATCCTGAACCGTTACTATGGAAAGCTCTGTATGTCAGGGCGCTACCCCGAGCACATGGCCATAGTCATGGGCGATTCGTTCTACTACGCCAGGTTCAAGACCATCGAGGAAGGCAAGGAATTCGTCGCCTTTGTCTGCAAGAAGGCCGGTTAGGCCAAGCTCGAAACCTGTCCGTCATGGACGATGGTTGGGGCATAACTTGATAAGGAAAGCCACTGAAGGACCTCAGTGGTTTTTTCTTCCGGGAATATGAGAATGGCAGTCTTGCCTTCATCGTTTTTGTAGCTAGCGTAGTAATCCTTATAGAAGAGGCTTAGTCCTTCGCTATCGTCTTCACTAATGGCGAAAAGGGTCTTCTCGCCGGAGATTTCTTCATAGTAGGAAAAGGCGTTTTCAGGATCTTGGAAATAGGAGACTTCCGAGAGGGAGAAATATTGGTCGAAATAGGATTTGGTCTTGCTATCTCCCCAATAGGTGGCCGTGTCGCTTCCGGAGAAGATGTCGAATATCATGGCCCCGTCTTGGCTTAGGCTCATGAGCATGGGAGTGACGATTTCATAGTCCTCTAGCTCATCGAAGTAGTGCCATAAAGCCAGACAGTCGCTTAAAAAAGCCTCCGCCCCGGCAAGATCTCCGGAAGGATTGAGGAAATAGGAATATGAAATGCCTGCCTCGATCGCATAGGCGGCAAAGGAGGGTTCGAATCTTTTGCAGGTAAGGCAGCTTTCGCCCACCAGGGCCAGAAAGACGGTTTCCCCGGCTTCGACGCGCATCCTCACATCATCGAAATCGCTGAGCCGTCCGGTCGCCTCATAGGTCTTGGAGGTCATAGCATTGAGGTCTCCGTTCCTATCTATTAGCATTATGTTTTCGCTACTGGAACACGAAAAGAGGCTTAGGGGTAATAGTAGGGCAGGAAAAAGGGCTAAAAGTTTCATCACTATATAATAGGGGCCAAGGACCGAAAACGTCCGAAACTTTGTTTCAATCTTTCACTTATGCGATAATTGCCTACGTGGAAGAAGAGGGCAAGGAAAGGAAATACAAGCGCCGCACCTGGGTTTATCTCGGGATTTTTTCTTTTCTTAGCCTTCTTATCATCGTCGAATCGGCGATCCCGGGCGGCGCCAGTTCCATCCAAAGCGATTGGCTGGCCAACATCAGCGCCTTCTTCATCAACCTCTTCGGCGGAAACGACAATCCCGTCGTGGTCAAGCCCGAGTCCATCACCTTGGACAACGATTCCTCTTTCCTAGGGCAAGGGCAGATTGCCATCGGCTCATCTTCTAGGCTGACTTTTACCCTCCATTATCCGCAAGGTGATGCCTACGACCAGAATTTCGAGGTCACCAGGGTAAGCGGGACGAAGGAAGATTATGAAATCGTGGTATCCCAAGGTAGCCTAAGCAATGCCACCCTTACCAATTACATCAATGTCGTGGGCCTGAAAGAGGGAACCTTCTCCATCTCTGCTTCCTCGGGCGAGGTGAGCTGCCTTTATGAATTCGACATCGTCCCCTTGGCCGAGCCCACGGAGTTCGAAGTAAGCCAAAGCGAATTTTCCCTCGGCATCCACGAATCCTGTGTTTTGCCTCTTTATCTGCTTGATTCCAGCGGCACCGCGGCCTCTAGGGTCGGGGTCGATGATACCTGGAGCGAAGATAGGGCCCTCAACGAAGTCGACCATTATCTAAGAAGGGTCTATGACCCCAGCCGGATCCCGGTCAGTTTCTCCGATCCTAGCGTGGCTAGCCTGAGTGCTGACATGGTACTGACCGGCCTAAAGGAAGGAACCACGAACCTTACCCTAGGCAAAGAAAACCCCATCGAGTTAACTGTCAATGTCTCCTCAAGCATCTATGAAACGCCCTCTTCCTTCCATCTTGCTAGCGAAGGTTCTTCCTATCTGAATGACTATGACTATTTCTATGAAGGTGGCTATGGCCTAACCATCACTGCCGAAACGGAAGGGGATGTCGGGGTGGCTTCCTTTAGCATCACCAATGAAGACAATATCCATGCCCGCCTGAAGCGGATCGACGAAAGGACGGCCTGCTTACTTGGCTATCGTACCAGAGGTAAAGTCGTGGTCAGCGTCGATTTCCCCGGCACCGACCTGGAATCCAAGACCATCGAGGCGGATGTCTCTACCGCCTTACCCACCTCCATGAACTTGAATATCGGAAACGAGGCAACCTTATCGGTAGGCTCTTTCCTTTATGTAAATGGGGTATTTGCCCCCAAGAATGTTCCGGTTACCGGCATCGAGGTCGTTGATAATTCCGAGCCCGATGTCATTTCGGTCTCCGGAAACGGAACCGCCTCTTTGACCCTAGGCGGCACCAAGTCGGGCACCGCTGTTCTTGCCATCAGGTCGGTCCTCAATCCCTCTTTGGAACAAACCTTGGCCATTACGGTTACCGATAGGCCGCAGATCAATGAGGACAATGTCGATGATTTTGCCAGCTGGCTTAGGAAATTCGGAGGCCACTTCCTTTTATTCGCCGCCGAGGCCGTATTCGGATATCTCTTCTTCCATTATCTGTTCGAAAAGAACAAATACCGTTATCTATATGCGACCGGATTGTCCCTGGCTTCGGGGCTATTCTTCGGCACGCTCAGCGAATTTATTCAGCTATATACCCCCGATAGGACAGGGGCCTGGTCGGATGTCGGCATCGATTTCCTCGGGGCTCTACTTGGCACCTTGGTCGTCTTCTTGGTCTTCCTGAGCATCGACCTGGTCAAAAAGCACCAATCTAAGAAAAAGAAAGAAAAGGAAGAAACGCCTAAAGAAGGTGAGTGAGTTTTTCCTTGGCTATTTCAAGGAAGACGGGCTCCTTGGATTGTTCATAACGTTTCAGGGCCCAGTAGTGCCATAGTAGATCAAGCAGGGAAATGTATGTATCGATGGCCTCTTTTTCTTTTCCATCAAGCGGCCTGGCGAAATAGGTTTCTAAGAACAGGGTCTTTCTTTCCTCGTCTCTTACATTGTTCTCGCTTAAAAAGGATGCGAGGTCGAAGTAGGGGGAATTGAGGGAAGCGAATTCGAAATCGATGATCTTGATATCGCCTTCGGCATTCATCAGGACATTGCCTTTTACGATATCGTTATGGGAAAAGACCGGTGCGGGTTCAACGATGTTCTTATAAGAGTTGATTAGCGTTTCTTCGTTAGGTATTTCCCTTAGGGGATTGCAGCTATCCTTATAGGCATATAGCCTTTCCAGAAGGGAAAAACCCGGTAGTCCATCGGTAGAGAGACTATGGAGCTTTTTGATAAAGGAAGCTAGTTTTGCGACGTTTTCTTTGGAAGTATCCGGACCTAGGAACTCCCGATATCCCCTTAGGTAAGAGGTTGCTAGGTTCCCTTTTTCGAAATAAATGACCTCGGGGGAAAGATGTGCCCTAGAGGCGAGCAGCAAGGCTCTTTTTTCTGTCTCGGGGTCATAGAAAGGGGTGTCATGGTCAATCTTCTTTCTTAGGACAAAACCGCCATTCAGGTAGGTGAGGTTGTTGATGCCTTCGCCTAGAGTGAGTGCCCCGCTTTTTATCAGGTTTTCGAATTCGACTTTGTTCATGGTTGGTAGCGCTTGGCCTTGCGGTAGGAAGATTTGACCTCGGGATCGATCTTGCTCACATGGAGGCTCTTGTAGGTCGAGACGATGGCTTGTCCCGGAACCTTGCCGCGCTTGACGTTCTTCCTAAGGGTATACATGACCCGTCCGTCGGTGCGGTTTGAGGCTAGTAGGGCCACCGTAGCGGCAGCGAGGATTTCCTCATCGTTAGGATTTTCCTTCTTGATCATGACGTGGGCGCCGGTCCCTTCCTGGACATGGAGCCAAAGGTGCTCCTTGGAAGTATCCACCATGAAGGAGAGGCAATCGTTTTCCTTGGCCGAGCGTCCGAAAAGAATGGTCACGCCTTTGTGGTTCATGCTCATGGGATAGGGCAGCTTATCGGGATTGGCTTTGCTCTTCCTATTGGTTTTCCCTTGGCTCTGGGGCAGATATTCCTCAAGCAGATCCTCATCGGCCTCATTGAGCATTTCGATCTTCTCTTGGGTTTCCTCAAGTTCCTTTTTGGCGATGGCCCGGTTTTCCTCAACCCTCTTTAGAGCGACCTTGGCCTTCCTGGCCCGCGAATAGAATTTGGCGGCCACGCTTGAGAGCCTCTCATGGGGATCGAACTGGATGATTTCGTTTTTGAATTCAAGGATGCCTTTTTCCAAATCCAGGCCTTCGCCCACATAAAGGGCATCGCCGATCAGATTGTCGTTGATGTGTTCTTTGGCCTTGGCCTCATCCATATCGAAGGCTTGTAGCTTCCGTAGCAGAAGCTTCTCTTTCCTTTTCTCTTTTTCGATGAGGGGGCCGTATCTTTCCTTGCGCCTTTCTTCCCTTAGCAAAGGATGCCGGGCCAGACATTCTTCATAGTAGTTTTTCAAATCGTCCCCATCATAGGTTTTGCTGGCTATGTAATCTGGTTTATTAGGAGCCTGATAATCCATGCCGCGGAGCAAAGGGCGGGGCGAATCCAGGCCTTCGGGGCGATAGGAAGAAAGGACCTTCCTATCCTCATTAAGCAAGATGAGGTTGGCCCTAGGCAAGAGTTCGATGACGAGGGTCCTAGAGACGGGACGGAAGGCCTCGTCATTGACCTGCATTTCCAAAGCGATGATGCGGTCTTCTTCAAATTGGACGACCCTTTGAACCAAGGCATTATGCATTTCCTTGGCCAAGGATTGTAAAAAAGGAGTTTCGATTCCCTTGGTCTTTTCTTCCTCATTTAGGGGGTAAATCCGGGGGAAGCGGGGGTCCAAAACGATGGCCAGCCGCTTGTAGGGAGAACCCGAAATAGATAGGAAAAGCGCCTTTTTGGTGTAAAGAAGGGGACGCGATAGATGGTGGAGCGATAGTTTCTGGTCCAAATCGGAGGCCAATAACTTGAAAAAAGGGGCTTGGTAGGCCATGGGAGCATGATAACGAGTTTTGTTATCTCAATCCAAGGACTATAATTCCAAATATGTATAAGAAAGGCCTTTTGATTATACTCTCGGGACCTTCCGGCGTCGGAAAGGGGACGGTCAGGAACGAACTGATCAAAGACGGTTCGCTGAACCTTTACTATTCCATTTCCATGACCACGAGGAAGATGCGTCCGGGAGAGGTTAACGGCCGCGAATACTATTTCGTCTCCGAAAGCGAGTTCAAGAAGAACATCAATTCGGGGAATCTGCTCGAGTACGCCAAATTCGTGGGCAACTACTACGGTACCCCCAAGGACAAGGTCGAGGCCATGAGGCTGGAGGGCAAGAACGTGCTACTGGAAATCGAGGTCTCGGGCACCCTGCAGGTCCTTGGCAAATATAGCGAGGATCCCGGCGTGGTTTCCATCTTCCTGAAGCCACCCTCATTCGCTGACCTGATTGCCAGGATCAAGAATCGTTCGACCGAGCCCGACGAAATCATCCAGGAAAGGATGGAGAAGGCCCGTTCGGAACTCGAATGCGGACATTATTACCAATACGTGGTCGTCAACGACACCGTCGATAGGGCTGCCGGGGAGGTAGCCGCCATCATCTCTAAGCGCATCGAACAGGCCCAATGAAGATCCTTGAGGTTTTGCCCGAAAGGGACAAACAGTCGCTTAGCGGCCCTTTTACCTATCTTTATGACGGAAAGGCCCCGATCGGGGAAACCTTCCGCGTCATGGTGCCGTTCGGCCATCAGAAGATCATGGGCTTCGTCCTCTCGCTCAGGGAGGACCCCCGGCCCTTGGAAGAGATCCAAAAGGATTACGATAGGCCCCTTCGCTTCATCGACCGGGTCATCGACGTCGAACCGCTTTTGGACAAAGAAGCTATGGATATGGCCCTTGAGGTGAGCCGCTATTACCTTTCGCCCCTCATCAGCGTCCTTCAGGCCATGCTCCCCAAAAGCCTGAGCCCCCGGAGTTCCTCCTTGAAAGGACCCAAGATCGCCTATGAGAAGTGGCTTGAGCTGGTCGACCCTAGCGAAGAAGGACTCACCGACAAACAGATCGAACTCTCCCGCATGCTGGTACGCCTAGGGACCTTTCCATGCCGGGAGGCTCCCAGCAAAACCGCGATGGAAAACCTCATCAAAATCGGTCGGGCCAGGGTGGTTTTGCGGGAAAAAGAAAGGCTTTGCATCCCAACTGCAGAACGCGAGGAAGCCCATGAGATGACCCCGGTGCAAAGGAATGCATTCGAGGAAATCATTGCCTCCGACAAGGATGTGATCCTGCTTGAAGGGGTGACCGGTTCGGGAAAGACCGAGGTCTATCTCCGCCTTTCTGAGGTAGTGCTCAAAGAAGGCAAGAACGTCCTGATGCTGGTTCCCGAAATCAACCTTACTCCCGTCATGGTGGACTATTTTTCCCGCCGCTTCGGCGAGAAGATCGCCATCCTCCATTCGGGCCTTACCCCAGCCCAGAAATACGACGAATACCGCCGCATAAAAAACGGCGGGGCCCGCATCGTGGTCGGAGCCCGCTCGGCGGTGTTTGCCCCTTTGTCCGACATCGGACTCATCGTCATCGACGAAGAACATACCGAGTCCTATAAAGCCGACAAGCCTCCTTTCTACCACGCTAGGGAAGTGGCCATAATCCGCGGCCGTAGAAGTGCTTGCAAGGTCATACTGGGTTCGGCTACCCCATCATTGGAAACACGGGCTAGGGCCGACCGGGGGGTCTATGGCTATTCATACATGGGCCAGAGGGTAAACGAGCAGAACCTTCCGCTTACCAAGATCATCGACATGCGGGAGAAAAGCGAAAGGGGAAGCGAAAAGCACATCTTCTCCAAAGAACTGATAGAAAAGCTAAGGGAAAAACTCGAGAAGAAAGAACAGGCCATCCTGCTTTTAAATAGAAGGGGATATTCCTCCTATATCGCCTGCGCCAACTGCGGCTTTGTCTATGAATGCCCCGAATGCCACACGCCCCTTACCTACCATAAGGAAGACCGGCTGCTCAAATGCCACCGCTGCGGCTTTGTCAGGCGGGTCGAATCGCTTTGCCCCGAATGCGGCCAGCCCAAGATGCACCGCATCGGCTATGGCACCGAACGGGTCATGAAGGAAATAGGGGAGCTATTCCCCCAAGCAAGGGCCGTGAGGATGGATTCGGACAGTGCCAAAAACCCCAAATCCGTATATGAGATTCTCTCTTCTTTTAGGGAACACAAATACGACATCATGGTCGGCACCCAGATGATTGCCAAGGGCCATGATTTTCCCTTGGTGACCTTGGTCGGGGACGTTCTGGCCGACATTGGGCTGAACCTTCCGACCTATCGGGCCGCCGAGCGATCCTTTGGTCTTATTGCACAATCCGTAGGCCGTAGCGGCCGGGCCTCCAAGATGGGGGAAGCCTATATCCAGACCTATAGTCCCAACCACTATGCTGTGGTCTATGGGGCCAAGCAGGACTATCAGGGCTTCTATCACCAGGAGATGGCCAACCGCAAGGCCTTCCAATATCCGCCCTATGTCTATCTGATCCTTTTGACCTTCCAAGGAAAAAATGAGGAAAGGACGACGCAAACCGCAATGGACATGAAGCTGGCCCTCGACCAAAAAGGCTTTGAAACGACAACGGTCATCGGCCCGCGGGTTCCCTTCTTCAGCAAGCTCGGGGACGTCTATAGACGTGAGGTCCTCATCAAGTTCAAGAAGGACGAGGGACTGACCGATTACCTATCCAAAACCGTGCCTTTGCTATCCGGAAAGGGCGGGGTCGACATCCAAATCGAACGAGACCCCATAGATTGCTAGAAGATTTGTGATAACATATCACAACGTAAGGACTAACATGATTCTCATTTCAATACGCGGTCTCGACCAATTCGTAGTGGGACACTATTCGAAGAAGCACGGGGAACAACTGGCCCAGCTTTTTGAGGTAGCGCCTGAGGAAATCGACTTCTATGCCCCATATGGAACCATCTTCCATGAAGGGGTGGAACAGACTTCCTGGAATACCTATGTCTGCGTCGAATGCCCGGGCGCCTATGCCTCCATCGAGGACAAGATCGCCAAATACCTGATAAGCACCCTCTCGGAATTCTCCATCCACCTGAAGATTTACTTCCGCTACTCCGAGGATAGGGTCTATGAACACAAAAACCCCGATTATCCCCTCCACATCACTGAAAGCAACATCGTGGCTGAGGAGGAATATGACGAGGAATACGAAGGCGAAGGAGACCCCCGTTCCCGTCCCGACCTGGACTACAACGACCCCAGCCAGATTTATCTAGGCAACACCTTCGAAAACCTCGACGAGAAGATCGAAGAGGAACTCCAGCGCCGCGAGGCCAAGGAACAACACGAACACGAATGCGCTGATGGACATTGCTGCTGCCATCACCATGAATAAGGAGGAAGGAACATGAAAGAACTCTCCATTTCCAGGCAGATCCTGGACGACATCCTGGACGGGGATACCCAATTCGGGGAAGCCCTGCGCAAGGTCTTCCAGCCCGACGAATCGATCAGGGCTCTGAGGCCCATGGTCGCCGGTTTGGTAGGATGCGAACTCAGGCATCACCTGATGTTCGACTATATCCTTTCCGACGCCTCATTGGAAGGCTTCAGCGAGTCGGACCGCCGGGAAGCCGCCTTGGCCCTAGCCGACCTCTATTTCTTCAAGCGCATCGAGAAGGATGATGTCATCGCCCACCTGAAGGAAACCATCGGCGAAGAAAAACTCGCCTCCCTTACCCCGTATCTGGAAAAGGCCGGAAACCCCAAGGAATACATGCCTGAGGTCCATCCGGGTTCTACCACTTACCTCTCCCTTAGGTTCAATACCCCGACCTGGGTCATCAAGATCCTCGAGCATTTCGGTAACGGAACCACCTACAAGGTCCTGCATTCCAACTCCAGGCCCGCGAGGACCTTCGTGAGGCTAAGGCAGGGCAACACCAAGGCCGAAGACCTCGTCAAATCCGGCGATTTCGCGGCCACCGTGGTCCCCGAAGTCCTCGAATACGTCGGCAAGACCCCGCTTAGGAAGCAGGAGTGCTTCCGCCGGGGCATCGTCTATGAAATCCGCCCGGCCACCAAGGCCATCACCGACAAGTATCGGGTCGAAGATCCCAAGGAAGCCTTGCTCTTCTGCGGGGCCAAGGAGACCTCGATCATCGACGAGTTCATCGAGTCCTATGGCGAGAAGGTCGGTCTTAACATCGGCGTCTATTCCAAGGACAAGTTCGTCCATATCACCAAGAGGCTGCGCGACAAGAACCTCAAGAACATCAATTTCTTCGAAGCCCAGCCCGATGCCATGGTTTCGCATATCTCCAAGCCCCAGAGCCTGGTCTTCTGCGTGCCTGATTCCACCGACTTCGACGCCATACCCTCTTCCCCGGACTTCCTGCTCCATTTCAAGACCGAGGACATGGATGGCATCTACCAGAGGGAAAAGACCATGCTCGGAGGCTGCGCTGCCCATGTGGAAGAAGGCGGGCTGCTCGTCTATCTCATCTACACCATTTCCAAGAAGGAAGGCCCCTCGACGATCAACGCCTTCGTGGCCGACCATCCCGAATTCCATGTGGTGGAGATGAAGCAGGGCTTCCCCTTCGAGGATCTGGCCACTTCCTATTTCGTAGCCGTCCTCAAGAAGGAAACCCTCCGTCCCCAGGCCGAAACCCCCTTGGTTGACCTCTCCATGCTGGAAGGCAAGCTCAACCAGCTCGAAGCCGCCCTTGAACCTCGCAACCAAGTCGAAAATCCCTTGGGCGAGAACCATATAGGAGGCTAAACCCTTGTCTAGCCTCTTCTCGTTGACGAGGGAGAAACTGGCGGGGCATTTCCTTCAAATCGGCCAAAGCAAGTTCAGGGCCGAACAGGTCTTTGACTGGGTATACCGCAAGGGCATTTACGATATCTCCCAAATGAGCAATCTCTCCTTGCCTCTAAGGCAGGAGCTTTGCTCTATTTTCGATACCGCTTTGCCCCATGAGGTCAAAAGGCAGGAGAGCAAGGACGGAACGGTAAAGTTCCTCTTTGAGCTCGAAGACCATAGCAAGGTCGAGTCGGTGCTCATGCGGTATGACTATGGCAACGTCATCTGCCTCTCCAGCCAGGTCGGCTGCGCGATGGGCTGCGCCTTCTGCGCCTCCGGCTTGCTCAAGAAGGAGAGGAACCTCACTGCCGGGGAGATGATCGGACAGGTCCTCGCCGTCAAAGAATACCTAAAACCCTCCTTCGAGACCTTGTCGCACGCCGTGGTGATGGGAACAGGGGAGCCCTTTGACAATTACGATAACGTAATGGATTTCGTCCGCATCCTCAACGATCCCAAAGGCATCGGTATGGGCGCTAGGCACATCACCGTTTCCACCTGTGGCATCCCCGATAAGATCCGTCGGTATGGAAAAGAGGGGCTGCAGATCAACCTTGCCATCTCCCTCCATGCCCCGAACCAGGAAATCCGTGAGAGCCTGATGCCCATCGCTAGGGCCTATCCCCTTGATGAGCTCATTCCCGCGGTCAAGGATTACATCGAATCCTCCGGTAGGAGGGTCACTTTCGAATACATCTTGCTAGAAGGGGTCAACGGTTCGCTGCAAAATGCGGACGAATTGTCGGATTTGGTCAGGGGAATGCTCGCCTATGTGAACCTGATTCCCTATAATCCGGTCAAGGAAAAACCCTACCGACGTTCTTCCAAAGATAAGGTCAAGGCCTTCCATGACCGGCTGTTGAAAAGAGGAATCAACGCGACCGTTAGGAAGGAATTCGGCAAGGATATCGATGCCGCCTGCGGCCAATTGAGGGCCAAGGAGAAAAAAGTGCTATGAAACCCCCGCGCCTAGAGGGCTACTACGCCACCAAATCCGATATCGGAAGGGTCAGGCTCACCAATGAGGACCGGGCCATCGCCCTTTATAGCGCCAAAGGAGAATTTTTGCTTTCGGTCGCCGACGGGATGGGCGGGGCCAACAAGGGCGACTATGCTTCCAAGCTCGCGGTCGACACCCTCTCGGAAGCCTTCGTGAAGAAACCCCAATTCCCGAACGTCCTACTTTCCAAACTCTGGCTCAACGCCACCTTGAAGAAGGCCAACCGCCGGATCTATGGGGCTACCGAGGAATCCGCCCTGTTCAAAGGAATGGGCACCACCATGGTTGTGGCCCTATTTACCGGGAAGAAGATCGTCATCGCCAACATCGGGGATTCTAGGGCCTATGTCCTTGGAAAGGACGGCTTCAAGAGGGTGACCGAGGACCAGTCCTACGTGTCTTATCTCATCAGGACCGGAAAGATTACCAAGGAGCAGGCTTTGACCCATCCAGACCGCCACCTGCTTATGAACGCGATGGGCGTCTATCCATCTTTGTCATTAGCCTATGTTGTCCTTGACTATGAAGGGCAGACGGTTATGTTATGCACCGATGGGGTCTATAATTCCCTCTCCGAAGAGGAGATGGAAGCGGCCCTGAAAATGGACTTGAGGACCGACCAGAAGGTGGACACCCTGATCGCCATGGCCCTCGACAAGGGCGGAAGCGACAACTGCGGAATCGCATTATGGGAGAGCAAGCATGATTAGGATCGGCGACAAAATAGAAGGCCGCTACAAGGTCCTCAGCCGCATTGCCCACGGAGGCATGGCCGACGTCTATGAAGCCATGGACATCTTTACCCATAAGTCGGTGACCCTGAAGGTCATGCGCGAAGACATGATGGACAATCCCTCCAACGTGGCCCGCTTCTCCCGCGAATGCGTGGCGGCTGCCTCACTAGACGATCCCAACATCGTCAAGGTCTATGGGCAGGGCATCGTCGACGGACGTCCCTACATGGTCAACGAATACATCAAAGGACAGACCCTTAGGGACACTCTCAACTTCTCGACCACCCACTGCCTTTCGCCCAAGGAAGCCTGCGAGGTCATGCTCCAGCTTACTTCCGGGGTCAGCTACATTCACAGGCACGGCATCATCCACCGCGACATCAAGCCGGACAACCTTTTCTATCTGCCCGATGGTTCCATCAAGATCAGCGACTTCGGGATTTCCACGATGCTAGGGGAGAAACTTTCCGGCGATGGGGTCAGCGGTACCATCTTCTATACCGCCCCCGAAATCATCCTCGGCCAGGAAGCCGGGGTGGCCAGCGACATCTATTCGATGGGCGTGGTCTTCTATGAACTATTGACCGGGGCCGTACCCTTTGATGCCCCGACCCCCGAGGACGTGGCCCTTCTTCATGTCAAAGGCCGATTCCCCGAACCCAGCAAATCCAATTCCTTGGTCGGCAAGCCCCTTGACCAGATCGTCCTTAAGGCCACCAGGAAGCATCCCGATGAGCGTTATCGCTCGGCCATGGAGATGCACGAAGCCGTCAAGAAAGCCCTCAGTTCCGGAAATTCCTTCAAAGAAAAGCGCGGGTTCTTTTCCCGCCTATTCGGGTTCAAATGATGAAGAAAGACGTCGCCCCCTCCCTTTTGGCTGCCAAATGCTCTCTTTATGAGGCTACGAAGATGGCCAAGGAGGCCGGGGCCGGCTATATCCATTTCGATTTCATGGACGGAGTCTTCGTTCCCAATAAGTCCTTTGAGGTGGAGTCTTTCAAAGAAGTCGCCAGGATTTCTAACATTATCAAAGACGTCCATATAATGGGAATAAATCCCGATGTCTATGCCAAGCGCTTTTTGGACATGGGTGCCGATATCGTCACCTTCCATCTGGAAGCCGTCGATGACGAACTTCTCCGCAAAACCGCCACGATTATAAAAAACCACAACGCTATTGCGGGGATTTCCATCAAACCCAAGACTCCGGTCAAAGAGCTTTCCCAAGCCCTGGATACCGGATTGTTCGGCCTCGTCCTCATCATGTCGGTCGAACCGGGCAAAGGCGGGCAGAGCTTCATTGAGGAAAGCTACGCTAGGCTCAGGGAAGCCAAGGAGCTTATAGGGGATAGGGACATCATCCTCGAAGTCGATGGGGGCATAAACGAAACCACCGGACCCCGATGCATTGAGTGCGGGGCCGATCTATTGGTTGCCGGTTCCTATCTTTATGGCCATGAGGATTTCAAGCAAAGGCTGGAGGCTCTACTTAGATGAAATTCGTATCCCTGGCCCTCTTTCTTATCGGCGCCGTTATCTATGTCGGACTATGCCTAGCCGGCTTTTTCAGCCTGAGGAAAAAGCAGCTGAGCCCCCTAAACGGTTTTGCCTTTGAAGCCATGCCCAAAAGCGAGAACGGGAAGACCTTCCTCTATTTCCTTTTCGGGCTGGCTACGGTTTGCCTTGGCTTATCGCCTCTAGCGATGGTGGGCTATTTCCTTAATTCGGGGATTGCGAGCAACGCGACCCTGCTTATGTTTGGGATGCTGATGTTTATCGGCTCGGGGGCCTTGATGTATTTGCCTTTGGTCACCGGGGCCGATAAACCCAAGAAACATATATATGGATTCGTTCTTGCCATTTGCCTTTTGGCCACTTCTTCCTTGGTCTATGGCCTGAATTTCATGGGCAATGCCTATTTCGGGAGCGAAGGGACGGGTTCCATAATCGGAGGTATCGCCATCGCGATTGCCCTTGTCTCTCTCTTCCCGTGCTTAGACAAAAGCCTTCCCCAATCCTTCACTTTGAATAGGGAAAGGGGAGCCGACGGATATTTCGTCGGGGTCAGGAACAAGCTCATCAGACTTGCGCTGTACGAATGGCTCTATCCCTTGTTTTCGATCATTGTTTCCTTGTTCGGACTACTCGGCTGCTTCGGCATTTCCGGCCTATAGACATAAAAGAAAACGCGCCTGGGCGCGCATCTTTTCGATTTACCTTAAATCTATTCGGCCTTGGCTTTCTTGGAGGTCGACTTCATTAGGGTACGGTAGGCCCTAGCCGACATCCTGACTTCGACCATCTTGCCGTTGATTTCGATATGGTATTTCTGGAGGTTGACGTTCCAGCGGCGGCGGGTGGCCCTCAGGGAGTGGCTGCGGTTGTTGCCGCTCATGGGTCCTTTTCCGGTAATCGGGCAAACTCTTGACATAACTGCACCTGCTTTCTTTCTAGCGGACGAATCATACCAGCATGTGACCAGATATTCAATTAGGTATTAAGTGAGATTGTCCTATTTCCTCGCTTCGTCTTTTGTGATACCTTCCATAAATGGAAAGAGGCGAATGACGTGTCCCGGAATGTGGAGGCTTTCCTTTCTTGGGTATATCATTTGATTAGTCTCTGATTTTGACGATTTAGGAGGACACATGAGCACTAGGATCGCCGCCATGATTCTTGCAGGAGGCAAGGGAACCCGCCTGCAGGCTTTGACGCGCCGGGTTGCCAAACCCGCGGTCAGCTACGGTAGCAAGTACCGCATCATCGATTTCCCGCTTAGCAATTGCGCCAACTCCGGCATTTATGCCGTCGGCGTATTGACCCAATATGAGTCCAGCGACCTGAATACCTATGTCGGAAACGGCGAGAAGTGGGGCTTCAACGGCGTACGTTCCATCGTTTCGGTCCTTACTCCCAAGCAGACCGAGGAGGGGAGCAACTGGTATAGGGGGACCGCCGATGCCATCTATCAGAACATCGATTGGCTCGACAAGGTCGATCCCCAATATGTCCTCATCCTTTCCGGCGACCACATCTATTCCTGCTCCTATGACGACATGCTGGAAAGGCACATCAAATGCAATGCCGACTGCACCATCGCCGTCTATCCCGTCCCCATGGAAGAGGCCAGCCGCTTCGGCATCCTGATTACCGATAAGGACGGCCGCATCGTCGATTTCCAGGAAAAACCCAAGAACCCCAAGTCCAACCTGGCCTCGATGGGCATCTATATCTTCAATTACAAGGAACTGCGCTCCGAGCTTCTCGCCGATGCCAAGAAGGAAGACAGCGACCATGATTTCGGCAAGAACATCATCCCCTCGATGATGGCCAAGAAGCACCGTCTGTTCTCCTATACCTACCATGGCTATTGGAAGGACGTGGGCACCATTGCCTCCCTGCACGGGGCCAACATGGACCTGCTTTTGTCCAATCCCCAGGGCACCAACCTCTACACGGTCCAAGGCGAAAACCGCATCTATTCGGAAGATACCTATTCCCCACCGCAATTCATCGCTTCCAGCGCCCAGATCAAGGACTGCCTCATCAACCAGGGGGCCTACATCGAAGGCTCGGTCGAGCATTCGGTCATCTCCTCGGGCACCGTCATCGAGAAAGGCGCCAAGGTCGTCAATACGGTGATGATGAACGGGGCCAAGGTCCTAGAAGGGGCCGAGGTCTATGACGCCATCATCGGGCCGGATTCGCTGGTGGACAAAGGCGAAAAGATCAATCCGGAACGCGAGGGCATCGTCCTCGTCGTCAATTCCAAAGGAGGAAGCAAATGATTCGCGACATTCTCGGGCTTATAGATTGCCACAATAGCCCCGAACTAGGGCCTCTGACCGCCAATAGGCCCTTGGCCTCCACTTCCTTCCTAGGCCGCTATGCCTTCATGGATTTCTGCCTTTCCAACTTCTCCAATTCCGAGATTTCCAACGTCGCGGTCTTGGTCAAGGACCACCAGAGATCGATCATGAAGCATTTGGGGAACAACACCGCCTGGCTGCGCAACACCAAGACCGGCTTCCAGCAGATTTTGTATAACGAAAGGGGAATCCTCAATCCTCCCTATAACCACGACATCAATAACATCAGGGAAAACGATTGGGTCCTTTATTCGTCCAACGCTTCGATCCTCGTCTTCCTCGATCCCCACATCGTGACCACCATCGACCTGCGTCCCATCATCAAGGAACACATCGACCGCCACGAGACCTTCACCCTCGTCTATAACGAGTGCGATAGGGCCGATAAGACCTTCCTCAACGAGAATGTCTTACAGGTCGACGAATCCGGATATTTGACTTCCTGCGAGAAAAACGATGGCAAGAACAAAAAGGCCAAGGTTTCTTTGGGTATCTGGATCTTGAACCGGACCACATTGGCCGACATCATCAAGCGCTATAGCCACACCTTCCCGCAATACGGGCTCAAGCAGATGCTGCCTAGCCTACTTAAGAGCAGCTATTTCAAGGTCCATGCCGTCGAACACAAGGGCTATGCCCGTTGCTTCGATTCCATGCAGTCCTACATCGATAATTCCTTCGAACTACTGGAACCCAAGTATTTCAACCAGCTCTTCAATCCCGACTGGCCCATCTACACCTTGACCCACGATACCCCGCCGGCCCTTTATGACAAGGACTCCGAGGTGAGTTCCTCCTTCATTGCCAACGGCTGTCTCATCCAGGGCAAGGTCAGGCATTCGATCCTCTCCCGCGACGTCAAGGTCGGACCCCGCTCGGTCATCGAAGACTCGATCATCCTCTCCAACGGCTCGATCGGAAACGAAGTGAAGATCAAGCACGCCCTAGTCGACAAATACTGCGTCATCACGACCCGCCAGAAAGTGGTGGGAACCAAGGAAGAACCCGCCTTCCTCAAGCAAGGAGCCGTCCTATGAAGATAGCTATGGTCGCCTCCGAGTGCGCCCATTACGCCAAAACCGGAGGACTTGCCGACGTCGTCTATGCCCTAAGCGATGCCCTTGGCAAGCTCAAGGAAGAAGTCGTCTGCGTGCTTCCCTACTATGCCTCGATGAGGGGCAAGGTCACGGGCAAGGCCAACTACAGGGGCTCTTTCTCGGTCTACATGTCCTGGCGCAAGGAAGAGGCCAACGTCTATGAGGTCGACGACGGGCATTTCCGCATCTACCTCATCGAGAATTCCTACTATTTCGACCGCGACAATCTCTATGGCTACAATGACGACGGGGAAAGGTTCGCCTTCTTCTCGCTTGCGGCCAAGCAATTGTTCCGCCACCTCGACTGGAAGCCCGACATCATCCATGTCCACGATTGGCAGGCCGCCATGATCCCTTGCCTGGTCAAGGAAGGGCCGCGCTTCGACGGCTTCTATGACGGCATCAAATTCGTTTTGACCATCCACAATCCTGCCTTCAAAGGCATGATCGACCGCTTCTTCCTCAATGATTTCTATGGCCTAAGCGACGAACTCTACGATTCGGGCAAGGTCAGGTTCGAAGGGATGGTCTCGACCCTCAAGTCGGGCATCGTCTATTCCGATAAGATCACGACCGTCAGCCCCAACCACGCCAAGGAGCTATTGACTCCTCTAGGAAGCCAAGGCCTCTATGGGGTCCTCAATCTCAGGGCCGATGACTTCAGCGGCATCCTAAACGGCATCGATACCGATGAGTGGAATCCCAAAAAAGACCCGCAGATCTCCTGCCGTTATGATAAAAACAACCTTGAGGAAGGCCGCCACAAGAACCAGGCCGCCCTGCTTAATGCCTTCAATATCAAGTACTTCGGGGGCCCGGTCTATGGCCTGGTTTCCCGCCTTACCTACCAGAAGGGCATCGACATCGTGGTCCCCGCCATGAGAAAGGTCCTCTCCCAGGGGGCTTCCTTCGTGGTCCTAGGAAACGGGGAATACGCCCTGGAGCAGGCTTTCGAAAACCTCAGGAGGGACTATCCGGATACGGTGGGCATCTATATCGGCTACTCCGATCCCTTGGCCCACATGATCTATTCGGGCAGTGACTTCTTCCTGATGCCAAGTCTCTTCGAACCCTGCGGCATCGGGCAGATGATTGCCCAACGCTACGGCTGCTTGCCCATCGTCAGATACACCGGCGGGCTTTATGACACCGTGGAAGGATTTGACGGTTCCAACGACGAAGTGGCGACAGGAATCGGTTTTCGCGACTATAATGTCGAGGGCTTGGATTATGCCCTGTCCCTCTCGCGTGAAATCTACGCCGACCAGAAGAAATACTATAAGATCGCTGCGAACGCCATTTCGCTCGACCGTAGCTGGAAACGTTCGGCCAGCGCATACCGGAAACTCTACGCGGGACTTCTCTAAGAGGAGGCACCCTTATGCCATATGACCACAAAACCACCGAAGCCAAGTGGCGGAAGTTTTATAAGGCCAACGACACCTTCTATTGCGACACCCATGACTTCAGCAAACCCAAATACTACATTTTGGACATGTTTCCCTATCCTTCGGGACAGGGGCTGCATGTAGGGCATCCGGAAGGCTACACCGCGACCGACATACTGGCCAGGATGAAGAGGATGCAGGGCTATAACGTCCTCCATCCGATGGGCTGGGACGCCTTTGGACTACCCGCCGAGCAATTCGCCATCAAGAACAACGTCCATCCCGAAGGCTTCACCCGCAAGAACATCGCCCATTTCAAGGAGCAGATCGATTCCTTGGGCCTAAGCTATGACTGGAGCAAGGAATTCGCCACCATCGACCCGGACTACTACAAGTGGACCCAGTGGATCTTTCTAAAGATGTTTGAGGCCGATTTGGCCTATGTGGCCGACATTCCGGTCAACTACTGCGAGGAACTCGGCACCGTCTTATCCAACGAAGAGGTCATCGACGGGAAGTCGGAAAGGGGAGGATATCCGGTCAAGAGGATTCCCCTCAGGCAGTGGATCTTGAAGATCACCGCCTATGCCGATCAGCTTGAGAAGGGCCTTGAAGGCCTTGATTGGCCGAGGTCGACCATCGAGATGCAGAAGAATTGGATCGGGCAGTCCCATGGCCTGGAAATCGACTTCAAGATCGAAGGAACCTCCGATAGCTTTACCGTCTATACCACCCGGGCCGATACCTTGTTTGGCTGCACCTATTGCTGCCTGGCTCCCGAACATCCCTTGGTATCCAAACTGGTCAGCCAGGAGCAGGAAGCATCCGTCTTGAAATACGTGGAAGAGGCTTCCCGGAAATCCGATCTGGCCCGCACTTCCTTGGAAAAGGACAAGACCGGGGTATACCTTGGCATCCACGCCATAAACCCCATCAACGGACAATCGATTCCCGTCTATGTGGCCGATTATGTCCTCGGGGCCTATGGCTCTGGCGCCGTCATGGCGGTCCCGGCCCATGACCAGAGGGACTATGAATTTGCCAAGAAGCAGCACCTTCCCATCATCCAGGTCCTCGAAGGGGATATTTCCGAACATGCGATGGAGGATGACGCCAAACACATCAACTCCTCCTTCATCGACGGCATGTACATTCATGAGGCCAAAGCCGCCATCGCTAGGGAACTCGAGAAGAGGGGCGAGGGCAGGCTAAAGACCAACTACAAGCTCCGCGACTGGATCTTTTCCAGGCAACGCTACTGGGGCGAACCGATTCCGGTGGTCATCGATGAAGAGGGCCAGGCCCACGGCATCAAGGAAAGCGAACTGCCCTTGGTCCTGCCGGAAATGGACGACTATAAGCCTGCCAAGGACGGCAAACCACCGCTCAGCAAGGCTCCGGATGCTTGGCTACATCCCACCATCGACGGCAAGAAGATGACCAGAGAAACCAACACCATGCCCCAATGGGCCGGTTCTTCTTGGTATTACCTTAGATACATCGATCCCCATAACCCCAATGCCATCGGGGACAAACAGCTCCTCGACCACTGGCTTCCGGTCGACCTCTATGTCGGGGGACAGGAACACGCGGTGCTCCATTTGCTCTATGCCCGCTTCTACCATAAGTTCCTCCACGACATCGGGCTGGTTTCTTCCACCGAGCCTTTCAAGAAGCTCTACCACCAGGGCATGATCCTTGGCGAAAACGGGGAAAAGATGTCCAAGTCCCGCGGCAATGTCGTCAATCCCGATGACATCGTCGAGAAATACGGGGCCGATTCATTGAGGCTATTCGAAATGTTCGTCGGCCCGCTAAACGAGACCAAGAACTGGAACACCACGGGCCTAGAAGGTTCAAGGAGGTATCTCGATAGGGTCTACCGCCTCATCGAAAACGGCAACATTTCCGATACGAATTCCGGGGAACTCGTCTATGCCTACAACCTCCTTGTGAAGAAGGCTACCGAGGACTATGAAAATCTGGCCTTCAACACCACGATCGCCCAGATGATGAGCTTCACCAATGAGGCTTATAAAGCCAAGTCGCTATTCCGTCCCTACATGGAGGGCTTTGTGAAAATCCTCGGCTGCATCTGCCCCTTCATCGGGGAAGAACTCTTCGAGATGCTCACCGGCAAGCAAGGCTTCGATTATGAGAAGTGGCCTAGCTATGACGAATCCAAATTGGCTAGGGATGAGATAAACCTCTCCGTCGCCATCAACGGCAAGGGCCGCGCCACCATCGCCATTTCCAAGACCGCGACCCAAGAAGAGGCCCTCGAAGCGGCCAAGAAGGAACCCAAATTGGCCCAGTATCTCCAAGGCGAAATCCGCAAGGTCATCTATGTGCCCGGCAAAATCCTCAATCTGATCCTCTGATGCTTCTGGCCCTTGATATCGGAAATAGCTTTACCAAAGGCGCCATCTATAAAGAAGGGGAAGTGGTTTCCTCCTTCTTTTTCCCTACGGACAAGAAGGGAAAGCTCTCCCCCTTGGTCGCTTCCCTTAGAAGCGGCCTAGGTGATTTTTATCAGGATATCGATGAAGCGGTGGCCTCCAGCGTGGTCGCCCCGCTGGATAAGACCTATGTCCAGGCTGTCAGGATCGTCAGCGGCACCGAGCTAAAGATATACGGACAGGGCACCAAAGGGGTCATCCCCGATATGGTCGACGATACCTCCGAGGTCGGAGCCGACATCCTTTTCCTATGTAGGGGCGCTTACATCAAGTACGGGGGGAATCTCTTCCTCGCCGACCTAGGTACCGCCGATAAGCTCATTTATGTCTCCGAAGGCCCCTCCCTTTGCGGCTTATCCATCGATGCCGGGCTTTCCTTATCCAAAACCGCCCTTTTTGGCCATGCCTCGGCCCTCTCGGAGGAAAAACTCTCCATTCCTTCTTCCCCGCTAGGAAGGAACACCAAGGACTGCATCTCTTCGGGCCTCCTATATGGGGAAGCATACAAGATCCTAGGCTTCAAGAAGGCCTTCGAGGATGTCGCAGGCATGCCATTGAAAGGCATCCTCTGCGGCGGCAACGGACGCTTTGTCAAAGACTTATTGCCCGATTTCGAATATGATTTGGGACTGATCCATTCGGGACTGGAGAATTTCACTAGGAGGGGAGCATGGAACCAAGACTGATTGGAGGATGCGTGCTACTAGCCATACTGGGCTTAGCCACCGTCTTCCTCTACAACAAACAGAAGAGCCATAACCGCAAAAACGAGCTGGCCAACCTATCCTTTGACGGACTGCTCATCGCCCTGATCATGATCTTGGGCTTTGTGCCCCAGGTGGGCTATCTCACCATCGTCCCGGGCCTGAGCCTTACCCTCATCCATCTGCCGGTTTTGCTAGGAGCCATGGTCGGCGGCCATAGAAAGGGCCTGCTACTAGGAACGGCCTTCGGCTTTACCTCCTTCATCCAGGCCTTGGGCAATGGCACCGGGCTCAACGCCCTATTTGCCTTGCCTTACATCTCGATTCCCCCGAGGATGCTTTTCGGCTACCTCTCCGGCTTGGTCTTCGAAATCGTCTTCTCGAGATCCAAAGGCATCAAGAGGGGATTCTTCTCCATGGGTCTATGCTTTGTTTTGACCCTTATGCATACGGCCTTGGTATTCGGCGACCTATATCTGTTCGCTTTTAGCGAAATCAATGCGATCATGACTGCCTCATCGATACTAGGAACGACCTTGACTCTGACCGTCGCCGTCATAATATTGCTTGGGGCCATCGGCGAAGCCATTCTGGCTGCCTTCGTGGTACCCCTTATCGCCGAAGTATTGCAAAAAGCCACCCCGTCTTTATACAAGCGCGTCAGTTTTATGGGAAAATAGCAAGGATTGGAGTAAATTATGCCTAACTACAAGAAAATGGCGAAAGCCACATATGAAGATGCCGCTTTGGCCCTAGCCAGGCTCGTCAGCATCGATTCGGTCGACGACCCCTCTACCAAGAAGGAAGGCGCCCCCTTTGGGGAAGGCGTCAAGAAGGCTCTTGATTACGTGGCCGCCCTAGGGGAACAATACGGTTTTCAAATCGACCGTTGCGACGGATACTGCACCGAACTCTCCTATGGGGATGATAATGGTCCGCTTATCGGCGTCTATGCCCACGCCGACGTGGTCCCGGCTACCGGGGAATGGAAGAGCGACCCCTTCAAACCCGTCATCCGCGAGGGAAGGATGTGGGGCCGCGGTACCTCCGATGACAAAGGACCCCTGATCGCCGCCCTATATGCCATCAAGGTCTTGAAGGACAATGGCCTCATCCGCGGCTACAAGGTTCGCCTGGTCGCCGGCGGCAATGAAGAAAAAGGCACCGCCTGCCTCAAATACTATTTCGGTACCCTAAAGAAGCCGGCTTCCGATTATGGCTTTACCCCCGATTCCGAATTCCCCCTTATCTATGCGGAGAAGGGGACGGCCGGCCTATGGGCTTCGCGCATCATCGATCTATCCCCGGTTACCAAGATGGAAGGGGGTGCCGCTAGTAACGCGGTGTGTGACAAACTCGACGTTTATTTGCCTGAGGATAAGGGTTTTGCGGAGTTTTTGACTGCGACCCAAGTTCCTTTCGAAGAGTCCGGCGAAGGGGCTGAACACAAGATTACCTTCCTTGGCAAATCGGCCCACGGCTCTTTGCCCCAATTGGGCGTCAATGCCGCGCTACTGGCCTTCTCGGCCCTCGGCGCTTATTACAAGATCGGCTATCTCAGTCAGCTCACTGAGTACCTCATCGATCCCAATGGCCGCAACTTCGGTGGCTATTCCAAGTCCAAGGAACTCGGGGAATCGACCTTCAACTACGGGCTCATCTCCTATAGCAATAAGTCCCTTAAGATCAGCGTGGACTACCGCTATGGGGAAGAAGCCGATCCCAAGGCGGCCATCGAGGCCTTCGAGAAGGCGACCCGCTTGACCTGCACCCCGAACGGGGAACCCCATAAGGTCCTGCTTTACCCAAAGGACAGCAAACTGGTCACCACCTTGATGTCGGCATACCGCAAAGCCACCCATAGGTACTTTGATAAGCCTTTGGCCATCGGAGGAGGCACCTATGCCAAGTCGGCCGCCAACTGCGTGGCCTTCGGTTCGGCCTTCAAGAACCATCCCGGCGACATCCATTCGCCCAACGAATACATCTATATGGATGATTTCTATGCCCAGATTGCCATCTACGCGCGGGCCATCCATATGCTCGGGAGCCTCTCCAAGTGAGGTCAAGGAACAAAAAGTGGGCCAAGCCCTTCATAAGTGAGCATCCCGAATTGGTATTTACGTCCCTAGATAAGGACCTGCCCCTATTTAGTTCTAGCCCCCTTTATCTGGAAATCGGGGCGGGCAAGGGGGCTTTTGCCATTGATAGGGTCAGTAAGCTAGACGGTAAGTACTTGGCCATGGAAGTCGACGCTTCCGTAGCCGCGACTTTGGCAAGGAGGGTCCATGAAGAGGGGTTAGAGAACCTCTATGTCATCAACATGGATTTCGATGTGGCCTATGAGGGGATGCCCGAGGGGATATTCGATGCCATCTATCTCAATTTCCCCGATCCCTGGCCCAAGAAACGCCACGAGAAGAGGAGGCTTCTTACCAAAGGACGCCTTCTTAAGATGGCCAACTTGCTTAAAAAAGGCGGGCTCCTTCGCTTCAAGACCGATTCGGACAACCTCTTTGCCTTCGCTAGGGAAAACCTTCCTTTGGAAGTTTTCGAGGTAGACAAGGACGAAGAGATATATACTTTCGATGGGTCTAGTGACTCCATGAGCGAGTACGAGGCCCGTTTCCGGGAATTGGGACAGCCCATCCACCGGTTGGTATTAAGAAAAAAATGAACTGCCGCTTCTTCTATAATCACAACTCTCCGGGCGATTGTTTCTATATCAGCATCGACCCTCTATCCAAACCCCTCAAAAGCCTGAACAAGGACGGGATTACCCTCATCTATGGGGAAAACGACGCTCTTCTAGGAATCAACATCTTCGATTTCTCATCCAAGGCCAAGCTCAAGCATAGGGGTGTCATCTTTGCCCCGGGCGATGAGCTTTTCGACCATATCAATTCCTTGCTAAAGCCCACCGGCATCCAGCTGGATAGGCCTCTTTCTTCCGGCATCGTCGCGGCGAAGATCACCAAGATTGAAGAGCATCCCCTTGATGCGAAACTATCCATTCTGACTTTGGATATAGGCAAGCAAACCAAACACGCCATAACCGGGCTAAAAGGAATCGAAGATGGTAGGAACATTGCCGTTTTGCTTCCGGGCTATATCGATCATCTTGGTGAACTCTATGAACCCCAGAAGGTCAAAAACGTGATGGGGGAAACCGAGGTACTGCCCGCCTCCGCCTTCGGTGGGGAGGAAGACTCCGTATATCCCCTTGATGGCTATGAGGTAGGGGAAGACCCCTTTTACAGGTAGGAATATGGAAGAACTCGAAATCACATTGAAGGAACAGGGCAAGATCAAACGCCTTACCGACAAGACCTTCAGGCTCGACCCGCGCATCGGGGAGGGCTATTACTCCGCGAACTATTTCCTGAAGTCGCGCCATATCGTCACCAAGTGCGTCCCTGGCCACACGGTTACCTGCCAGTGGTTCCAGCGCACCGAGGATGCTATGGTCTGCGGAATCGACGAATCCATTGCGATTTTGCAGAAATTCGCAGCCAATCCTTCCTCCTTGAAGGTCTACGCCCTCAATGACGGCGACATCGTAAAAGCCGGGGAACCGGTGCTCAAGGTCACCGGCAAATATGAGGATTTCGGCTTCCTTGAATCCCTTATCGATGCGGTCTTGGCTAGGCGTTCCTCGGTGGCCACCAACGTGCACCGGGTCGTTAAGGCCCTTAGGGGAAGCGACGCCTTCTCCATGGCCGACCGCCAGGACGATTATCTGACCCAGCCCGGGGATGGCTATGCCACCTATGTGGCCGGCATCAAGAAGTTCTCGACCGATGCCCAAGGGGCTTGGGTCGGCAAGAAGGGGATGGGCACCATGCCCCATGCCCTCATCCAGATCTGCGGTGGGGATATCGTTAAGGCCGCGAAGATCTACCATGAGACTTACCCCAGCGAAAAAGTGACCGCCCTCATCGATTACCATAACAATGTCGTCAGGGACTCGGTCATGCTCTATAAGGCCATCGGCGATGAGCTCGGGGCCGTTAGGGCCGATACTTCCAAAGCCCTCATCGACCATTGGTTTGACGACAAGGACACATCCGGCTTCGACCCGCATGGGGTCTGCAAGGAACTCATCTTTGCCCTGCGCGAAGAGTTGGATAAGGCCGGAGGAAACAAAGTAAGGATCATCGTTTCCAGTGGCTTCGACGAGACCAAGATCGAGGAGTGGACCCGCCTAGGGGTACCCGTGGATACATATGGGGTCGGCACCAGGCTGGTCAGAAACGATACGGTCGGCTTTACCGGCGACCTCGTCAACCTCGACGGGACCCCGGAGGCCAAGGAAGGCCGCCGCGAAATTCCTAGCGATAGGCTACAAGAAGTCGTACTTCGCTGACTTTTCTAAATTGTTTTTGCTCCAACCAATCACTTTTTGGCCTTTTGCCATCGGATTTGAAAGCGCTTAACGCCTTAAGGTTTGTTAATTTCGTTAAATTAAGCATATTTTCATAAATTTACATTTCGTTTCATTCGATTTTGCCTATATTTTTTGAAAACTTGGGAAAAAGGGGTTGAAAAAAGTTTTCCATGGGCGCACGCTTAACGCGGGAGGTATCCCAATGGATAATCTCAAAGAACGCGTGACCATTTACCAGGTAGCCCAAGCGGCAGGCGTGTCGCTAGCTACGGTAAGCCGTGTCATCAACAAGCAGGGGAACGTTACTCCGGAAACCCGCGACAAGGTCGAACGTACCATCGAACGCCTTGGCTATAAGCCGAGCGGACTTGCCCAGGCCTTAGCCACCAATAGGACCACCAACATCGGCATCGTCATCCCCAGCGCCAACTACGTATATATTGCCAATCTTCTAAATGGCATCACCGACGTGGCCAAGGAGAAGGGCTTTGTCTTGACCCTTTTCGTCACTTCGCATAACCGCACCGAGGCCCTTGGCGTCATCGAAAAGGTCATTACCACCCACGTCGACGGGGCCATCATCTTTGATGACGAACTCGACTTGAACGACATCATGAAGATCAATTCCTACTCGGTCCCGACCATCGTGGTCAACAACAAGGTCCAAGGGGAAAAGGTCGGATGCGTTACTTTCTCCTACAACGAGATCCTGCGCAAAACCATTGAGAGCTATTACGAAAACGGAGGCAAGAAGCAAATGGCCTTCGTCCATGTCCATGATGCCGGACGTTTACTAGGGCGCTGCGAAAAGACCTTCCTTGAAACCCACGAAAAGCTCGGGCGCCTATATAAGGTCATCAATACCGACGATAGCTATAGCCACACCTACCGCGACTTCATGGAATATTTCTCCAAGAACAAATCGGGCTACTTCATCGCCTACCGCGATTCCATCGCCGCCGCCATCGAAAATGCGGCAACCGATTCGGGCCTGAAGGTTCCCGAGGATGTCGAAGTCCTCTCGCTGGTCGGTACCAAGTATGCCAACATCGTCCGTCCGACCATCTCCAGCCTCAATATCGACATGGCCGAAGTCGGCAAGCGCTCGATGTACATGCTCATCGACCTCATCAACCGCGAATTGACCGATAAGTCCTATAGCTTCGAAGCAACCTTCCTCAAGCGTGATTCCACCAACCAGTAATCGATTTTGTCCTCGAAAGCCAATGCGGTTTGGTATTTTTTCGTACGCAAATACAACCTTTTTATGGGCCTAGGCCATAGAAGCATTGCCGGGACGGGGACCTCCTTTTGCACAAAAATTAGCACTCCCCACTTGACAGTGCCAAATACATGGCTAACATTTGCCTTGGACCAAAAAAGGAGGTCGAAAATGATCAAACCATTGAACGATTATCTGGTCTTGGAAAAGGCTACCGGCGAAAAGAAGGTCGGGGCTTTGCTTTTGGCCAGCGAAAAGAAAGTCGGCAACGTGGCCACCGTCGTGGCCATCGGACCGGGCAAGACTTGCCATAAGGACGGCGTCTGCCACCCCATCGAGAACATCAAGGTCGGGGACAAGGTCATCTACCGCGAATATGCCGGGACCGATTATGAAGAAGACGAGAAGAAATATCTTCTCATCAAGGCCGAGGACGTCTTGGCCGTCATCGAATAAGGAGGAAAGAACATGGCAAAGGAAATCAGATTCGGCAAGACTGCCCGCGATGCGATGCTTAGCGGCGTCGACGCCCTTGCCGATACCGTCAGGCTCACCATCGGACCCAAGGGCCGCAACGTGGTCCTCGATAAGGGCTATGGCTCGCCGCTGGTCTGCAACGACGGAGTCACCATAGCCCGCGAAATCGAATTGAAGGACCCATACGCCAACATGGGCGCGAAGCTGGTCTATGAAGTCGCCAACAAGACCAACGAAAAGGCCGGCGACGGAACCACGACCGCGACCATCTTGGCCCAGGAAATGATCCACCGCGGCATCAACGCCGTCGAAAAGGGCGCCAATCCCGTCTTTGTCCGCCAGGGCATCGAAAAGGCCGGGCGCGCCGTGGCCGAGGAGCTCTTGAAGATCTCCCACCCCGTGGACACCAACGAGGACATCCAGTCCGTGGCTACCATCTCCGCCGGGGATGCCGAAATCGGCAAGCTCATCGCTAGGGCCATGGAGAAGGTCGGCAAGACCGGCGTCATCTCCGTGGACGAATCCAAGGGCATCGACGACGAACTCGTCATCACCCAGGGCATGGAATTCGACAAGGGCTACATCAGCCCCTATATGGCCACCGACCGCGAGAAGATGGTCGCCGAGCTCGAAGATGCCTATGTACTGGTCACCGACATGAAGATCGCCTCCGTCAATGACGTGCTGCCGGTCCTTCAGTCCGTGGTCGAATCCCATAAGCCCTTGCTCATCGTGGCCGAAGACCTCGACGGGGATGTCACCAGCACCCTCATCCTCAACAAGCTGCGCGGTACCTTCTCGGTCGTCGCGGTCAAGGCTCCCGAATTCGGGGATGCCCAGAAGAACGCCTTGCAGGACATCGCCATCCTCACCGGTGCGAAGTTCTATAGCAAGGACCTCGGCATGGAACTGAAGAGCATGACCATCGAAGACCTCGGCTCCGCCAAGAAGATCACCGTCAAGAAGGATTCGACCGTCATCGTCGGCGGCAACGGCTCCAAGAAGGAAATCGCCGACCGGGTCGCAGAGCTTGAAGCCCAGTATCAGGTCGCCAATTCCGAATACGACAAGAAAGCCATCTCCAAGAGGATTGCCAAGCTGACCGAAGGCGTGGCCGTGCTCAAGGTCGGGGCCCTTACCGAATCCGAACAGAAGGACAAGAAACTGCGCATCGAAGATGCCCTCAACGCCACCAAGGCGGCCGTAAGCGAAGGCATCGTGATGGGCGGCGGGGCGGCTTTGGCCCATGTCTATAAGGCCCTCAAGCCCAACCTCAAGGACGATAACAGCGATGTCCAGAAGGGCATCGACGTGGTCCTATCCTCCTTGTTTGCCCCTTTGAGGAACATCGCCCTCAATGCCGGATATGATTCCGACGAGATCGAGGATGCCCAGAAGGCGGCCAAGGAAGGCATCGGCTTTGACGCCAAGACCGGGAAGTGGTGCGACATGCTCAAAGAAGGCATCGTCGACCCGACCAAGGTCACCCGTTCGGCCGTGCTCAACGCCTCTTCCATCTCTGCCTTGTTCGTGACCACCGAAGCCGGCGTCACCGAAATCAAGGAAGAGAAGCCCGCTGCCCCGGCCCCGGATATGGGCGGGATGTACTAAAGCCTATCCAAACCGAGGGACTACCTGAGAAGGCAGTCCCTTTTTTCATGCCCGAATCGCTATAATTGGCGTATGCATACATTCGAATGCCTATTCTCCGTGAACGGGATAAGGACCCGTGAGAACATCGTAGCCAACGACCAGATTTCGGCGCGCAAGCTCATCGAAGCTCGCTACCCCGGGGCCAAGATCACCTGGTGGTCTTTTCCTAGAAGGCTGTGATGTCCAAATAACTTGCCTGGAAGCGGGGGTGTTGCCCTACCCTGAAAGCAACAAGGCCGCGGCGAGTAGACACAAGGGTAGGATTATTGATTTCATATTTTTGGATGATGCTTCTTTTCCGATAGGTTTTTTATTAGGCATGTAGTCAAGGAATTTTCCTAACAGGTAGGAACACAAAAAGGGCAAATCCCGCAAAATCGGCGAATTTAAGTAAAAATTTGTTTACTGCGATCCGCATATTCGGACCCTAGTTGGGAACAATTGTTGGGGCCGTGTCCTTATCATGTGCCGTCCCGTTCATTTGCGGCTCACTAGGTGAGACTACCGCTAGGTAGATGAAAACATAAGGCACAGCCGAGCTTATTAGAGAAATTCATCCTAACTTTCCCGAATTTCGAAATACCCTCGGTTATTTGATTAAATGTAAGGTAATAATCAGGCTCTAAAATCCATGAATTTGCTAGATTCCGTGGCAGTTGTCATAATTAGCTATGGGACAGAGGCTGCTTGAAAATCCCAAACTGCTCGACAAAAAGGGCAATCTATTCGAATGCGGCTACCACACATACCCGATAAAGGAATACAAACGGAAGGATATCCGTGTCTCTTCCCTCCGCATCAAGGAATGGGATTACTACTATGTGGGAAACGCCCGCTTCGGCGTGGCTTTCACCATTGCCGACAATGGCTATATGTCCCTCGTCAGCGCTTCCTTCTTCGATTTCGATGGGAAGCAATACATCGAAAGAAGCAAGATGGGCTTCATGAGCAAGGGAAGGCTCAACCTTCCCTCTTCTCCCATCGAAGGGGATTCGATCTACAAGAAAGACGGGATCGAACTCTATTTCATCCATGAAGGTCCCAACTACCGGATCGTAGTCAACTGGCCGGATTTCCTCAAAAAGAGAGGGGACCTTAGGGCCGACCTGAGTTTGGAGAAGAATTCGGACAACTACATGGTCATCGCCACGCCCTTCAAGAAGAAGGGGCATTTCTACTATAACGTGAAGCATAACCCCCTCTTATGCAAAGGGAAGGTGAGCCTAGGGGACGACCAGTTCGATTTTGAAAACAGCTTCGGAGTCCTTGATTGGGGCCGGGGCGTATGGACCTATAGGAATACCTGGTATTGGTCCAGTGCCTCGGGTCTTGATGAGCAGGGCACGCCCATCGGATTCAACCTCGGCTATGGCTTCGGGGACACCTCTAGCGCCAGCGAGAACATGTTCTTCTTAGGCAAGAAGGCCTATAAGCTCGATGACGTGGATTTCGGGATTCCCGGCAATGGGGAAAATAAACCCCGCTATATGGAGAATTGGCATTTTACTTCCAAGTCCGGGGACATCGAGTTGACCTTCACCCCCGTTTTGTATAGGCATAAGCATAGTTCGGCCCTAGTGATAAGCAGCGACCAGAACCAGGTATTCGGCAAATTCGATGGCACCATAATCCTCAAAGAGGAATCCGGCGAGACGATCACCAAGCGCATCAAAGACCTATACGGCTTTGCCGAAAAGGTCAAAAACCGCTGGTAGCTAGTAGATTTTGATGATTTCTTCCTTTTCCCCGAAGCGGGTTTTTATTTTAAGTACCCCGACGCATGGGCGCGAAACGATCTGGTTCTTGATATAGAAACCGGCCTTGCCCTTACGGAAACTGATGATGGAAGGGCCGATGACCTCCATGGGTCCTTCAAGTGAGAGGACGACGGGGGAGTATTCCTCCAAGGTGGTCCCGTATTGGTCGACGCACCGAAGCGATACCCTGATGGTGTCGTAGGTATCCGATGAGGCCAAGGTGTCCTTCGACATATCCACGAATAGCTGCTTCATGCTTCTTCTTCCGAAGGTCTTTTCGATGACGGGCAAGCCGTTTTTGATGCCCCGGAAGCACCACTCGGATTCATGGTAGGAACCGATGGTCTGGTCATAGTAGGGCCTGATGGTCTTGCGGTTGAGGCCTTTTTTGAGGGCTAGCCAGAGATAGGGGAAGAGTTCCTTGCCCTTGGGTTCGCCTTTTAGGGCCATGAGGTTTAGTAGCTTCCTTAATTTCCTAGCCTCCTTCTTGGAATAGCCTGCGGGCTGGTATGAGGCTTCCACGAAGCGGTCCATGATGAAGGGCGGGTGCTTGAGGTGGGGATAGTGTTTCCTATCCGGGGAATAGACATGGATGAGCTTGCCGTCTTTGTACTGTTCGATGTAGTCGCAGTTGGAGAAGGCCACGATCGGCTTGAAGGCCATGGCCTCATGGCTCCAGCGGTTGAAGTCGGCGACCACCCTCAAGACCGGGATTTCGAGATTTTCGGCCGCGTATGCCCAGGCCGCTTCCTTGAGGTTGCGGAATTGGTCCATGACTCCATAGAGGTCATGGTTCATGGCGTTGCCGAAGCCCTCCTCGCTGGGATAGTCGATGCCGCACCAGCCGATGGCCCCCGCTACCCCTTTGGTGCCCATGGCCGTGTCGATGACCTTGAGGTGGCGCAATCCCTGTTCGGCCTGGCGCGAGGGCGAATCGTCCACCCCGGTGGGGAACATGTGTCCGTTATGCTCGGTGATAAGCAGGGGCAATCCTTTGGCGCCTTTGACCTTTTTCCGCGGCAAAATCCCCCTCTTTTGTTTCAAAGAGGACAAGGAGAAGTCATTGAAGCCATAGATGTCGTCGAGGCAGTGGCTGGTCGGGAAGTTCCTGACTCCGATGCTTTGCCTATACGGATCAAGCCGGTGCATGATTTCATTGCCCTTGCTATAGAGTTCATCGTCATCGGGGGATTCGTCGATCCTTAGCCCATAGGCGATGAGGCAGGGGTGGTTGCGTTCCTGTTTGACCAATAGTCCCACGTTGCGATAATAGTCCTGCTTCCAAGCCTCGCTTTTGCCAAGATAATTCCAGCCGGGGATTTCGGAGATGACGAAAAGCCCGAGCTCGTCGCAGGCATCTAGGAAATCCTCGCTTTGGTGGTAGTGGCTGGTCCTGACCACGTTGCAGCCGAGCTTTCTTTTAAGCAGATAGGCATCCTCGTATTGGCTGGCCTTGGGCATGGCGGCCCCCACATAGGGATATAGCTGGTGGCGGTTGAGCCCCACGAGGAAGATTTTGCGTTGGTTGAAATAGAAGCCCTCTTCAGTAAAACGGCTGTCCCTGAAGCCGAAGCGGACCGTCTTGCTATCATGGCCATCTTTGGTTTCCAGGTTCATTTCCAATTCGTACATTTCGGGGGTCTCGGGCATATATAGGCTCACCCCGGTGAAGGTCTTCTCCAGTTGCTCGAACTCCTCGATGAGCCGTCCGCGCCTAAAAAGCCGGAACGAGGCTTTGGCGCTTTGCTTTTCCGGGCCGTCTAGTTCATAGGAAATATGTAGCGTCCCGGTCCCGTCGCCATAGGCGAAGAGGTCCTTGATGTAGGTGGAATTGACGCTTAGTAGATAGACGGGGCGGTAAAGACCCGGAGGCATGATGTAGTCATGGGGCCCGTTATGGGGGGCCACGTCGGGATCGGGGTTGTTGCTCAAGACGACGATGAGCTCGTTGCCCTTGGCCTTGATGTGTTTGCTGAGTTCGAAATAGACCGAGTTGTAGCCCGAGACCTGCTCTCCCAGATCGACCTTGTTGAAATAGACCCTGACCTTGAGCATCGCCCCCTCAAAGACGAGGATATGGCGGCCCGAGGTGGCATCGGGGCAATCGAACTGGCGGCGGTAGGTCCAGGTTCCGTAGAAATTCTGAGCCAAAACCCCTTCCTCGGGCAGTTCGACCGGGGAGTGGGGGAGGTTGGCATCCTTGGCTTTGGGAAAAGCTTTGAGATAACTCTGTTGGAATCCTTCTATGAATTCCCACCTATCGTTGAGACTTGTTTTCATGGCTACCTACTAGGATACTTATTGTTGCCCATTAGGGCAAATTACAATGAAAGCCAAATTGTCCAAACTACTGCCCCTTTCCCTGATTTGCCTCATGGCCCTTTCCGGCTGCGGGCAGACCGAAGAAGAAATCTTCCGCGAGGGGATGGATGCGATGAGGGAAGCTAGGAATTCCCTCAAGGAAAACGATCGCCTCCGCCTCAACTGCGGCTCCGGGCTTTCCTTCACTTCCAATGTCAAATCCCTAGTCTATGACGAGATAACCGGGGGATATGATTCCTCCTATTTCGGCCTTAGTCTTACCAGCGGGGCCTTGACCGCGAAGGTCTATGGGGCCACATCCGGCGACCCTTCCAGCCTGGTGGGGAGCCTCACTTTGAACGGGACTTTCAAAGTCAATTCCTCGGAAACCTCTTTGCCTTCCTTCAGCGGGCAGATGATCGCTTCCTATCTAAGCGAGCAGACCGGCTACCTCGATCTTTCCGGGGCCGGATCCATATATAACATCATCAAGAGCCTGGCCGAGGATTTCCCCGAGAAGGGCTATTTCGACCTCTCTTCCACCATCACTTCCGAATCATTGCCTTTATGCAATGAGCTCAACGCCTATTTCAACGACCTCATCCGCGACATGGAAAATGCCCATGACGAGGATATTTCCAGGGTTGTCGTTACCAAAGAGGGCAACGACTACCGCATCGACTACACCATGTCGGCGGAGGACATCTTCCCCACCAACGGGAACGGGGTCAGGCCTTCTACGGCCTCCGTCTATGTCCAGGAAGCCTGCGAGATTTCTTCCTCCCTTGTTTCCTATTACATCGAAGACGGGGAGCTTACCCGCATCGACTATGATCTGAACTACATCGTCGACGATGATGCCTTGTCTGCTTCCTTGCTTGCCGCCGGATTCAGCGAGAGTGTCTCCTATAGCGAGCAGAAGATCCAAGGTAGCTTCAATGTAACCACCGGTTCCAGCGTCGTCATCGATCTGCCCAGCGATCTGGATCAGTACGTGCCCATAGAGCTAAGCACGGACACCCTGCCCGATGGCGGCCTTTCTGGCTAACGAAGCCAAGCTCTTCGAAAGCCTTTCCCTCAAGGGAGGGGTTTTGAAGAAGAAGGAACTCCTCGAAGCCCTCCTTTTGGCCGAGGAACTCTTCGAAAACGAGCTCTTTGTCCGAAATCTCCTGAAGGAAGAAGCCAAGAACCTGGCCTTCATTATCGATAAACTATCCCTCTGCTACTTCCGGGCCGAGGAAGGAGAATATCCCAGAACCCTGCTATTGGAGCTAGCCAAACTCACCGACAAGGTCCTGCTTAGGGCCATCATCCGGAAATACTCCTAATTGCCTCTTGCCCTAAGGCGAATTTGCGACTATCCTATGCAAGCACCCATTAAGGGTGGACATCGCGGGGTAGAGCAGTGGTAGCTCGTCAGGCCCATAACCTGAAGGCCGGTGGTTCAAATCCACCCCCCGCAACCATATGCAGACTACAGTCCTGATACATTCGGGGCTGTTTTTATTTCTAACGTCTTTGTGTTTCAACAAATATTGATTAATAATCACCAACAAAGTATAATTGTAGTAGAGCAAGAAGGCGCGAATCATGCCTGACAAAAATGACATTTTAATTTACAACACGCCTAATGGGAATTCTAACGTCGAAGTCTATTTATTTGACGAGGATATTTGGATGACCCAAGCTGCGCTCGCTGATCTTTTTCAAACCTCGAGAAACAACATTACAATGCATATCCAAAACATCTATAAGGAAGGCGAGCTTATCGAGGAGGCAACCAGTAAGCCTGACTTACTAGTTCGAAATGAAGGCTCAAGGACGGTTAAAAGGACCATCAAGCTCTATAATCTCAAAATGATTATTGCCATCGGAATGCGCGCGAAGAGCTCTGCTGCAACCTCGTTTAGAATTTGGGCGAACAACGTTCTTAGGGAATACATGGTGAAAGGATTCGCCATGGATGACAGGCGTTTGGAAGATCCTGAGCGATTCGGCAAAGATTACTTTGACGAGCTCTATTTGAGAATCCGCGCGATTCGGGCCTCCGAGAAGAGGTTCTATCAAAAGGTGCTCGACATCTATTCAACTAGCGTCGATTACAACGCCAACGACGAACAGACCATCAGCTTCTTCAAAAGGGTGCAGAACAAGCTCCATTTCGCGATTTCCGGTGAGACCGCGGCGGAGATCGTTTATCATCGGGCCGATGCCGAAAAAGGCAACATGGGTTTGACTTCGTGGAGTGGTGAACATGTCCAAAAGTCGGACGTGACAATCGCGAAGAATTACTTGTCTAAAGAGGAAATCGATTCCTTGAACCAAATCGTAAACATGTACCTCGACCATGCCGAGAGAATGGCAAAGAGCGCCATTCCTATGCATATGAGCGATTGGGTGAGCGCCCTCGACGAATTTCTGCGGTTCGAAAGGGCGGATATCTTGACGGGTTCTGGCAAGATTTCACACGCCCTTGCGGTACAGAAAGCCCATAAGGAATACAAGAAATATGATAATGCCCGGAAGCTCAGGATGGGATACGAGCTGGATAGCAAACTGCTGGACGTCCTGAAAAAGAAATAGTTTTATGGGTAGAGTTATTGTTGGCCTGGCGATAAGGAAGAGAAGGAAGGAACTCGGCCTTTCGCAATCCGAGTTGGCCTCAAGGCTTGGGTACAAGGACCATTCAACGCTAGCTAAGGTCGAAACGGGGGTGAACGACATCACCGTCGATACGCTTTTCAAATACGCCGAGGCGCTTGGCCTCAGTGCAACCGACCTTCTCAGTTATAGTTTGGATGAGGCCAAAGGCATCTATCACCTTGGCTTTGATTGCCTCCCGACATTACCGAATATCCATGACTGCAAAGTTGAAAGAATCACAGTCGGCAAGGATTCCCTTCTCCTTGTCTTCGAAAAGGATATCGCCCGCCATGACTCGGTTCGTTCCCACCACCCGAGAGCGGATTCGCTGAAAATCGAATACCACCTAATCGGTGAGCCCGAATTTTATGTAGAAAAACATGGGAAGATGGTCCCCCTTCTCGGCAAAGCGTTTGAGGCTTTTTCCAAGGAAGGCCTCATATACCTTTGCGAGTACGTTGGGTATAAATCGGCCATAATCAAGCTATGCGGGGCCGGTCTCGCCATATTGAATCTCACCGTGGACCAGATTAATTACCGTTGGACCGAATAATCGATAGGCGGACGTTTAATATGTTTCGACTCCCCCATCCCCTCTGAAATGTATCAATGTTGTAGTGCAACCCTTGCAAAAAGGGTTAAATGTATCAATATTGATGCGCAACCACAGATGTAAACTACAGTTCTGATACATTCAGGATTGTTTTTTTGTTGTAGCAAATGCAATTAGCTATATTATTAAGTAAGAAAAGTAAGAAAGGTAAGAATATGAAAGATGTACAGCAGAACCGGTTTATTATAAGTGTCAAAGTTGGACCAAAAGGGCAAATCACCATACCAAAGGAAGCCAGGGAAATGTTTGATATCAAAGAAGGCGAAACGTTAATGGTCTTAGGCGACAAAGATAAGGGCATCACCATTTTGAAAGCAGATGCTTTTTATTCCTTGGCGGAGGAAAAAATGAAATGAGTACTTTATTGAAGATAGATAAAATCAGAAAAACCTATCCTTCTTTTTCTTTGAAAGATCTATCTTTTGAGGTGAAACCAGGACAAATCATGGGATTTATCGGACGTAATGGTGCGGGTAAAACCACAACGCTAAAATGCATCATGAATCTCGTTCATTATGAAAGTGGGAAGGTTTTTGCATTCGATAGCGACATGAATGAAAACGAATTGGAGAATAAGCAGAGGATTGGCTTTGCCTTAAGTGAACTTAATTACTATCCCAACAAAACCATTCATCAGCTGATGAATGTTACTAAAAGATTCTATAAAAGATTCGATGAGCAAAAATTTAATGAAGCATGTCGCTTATTTAATTTGAATATCGATAAGAAATTAGAGGAACTAAGCAGTGGCATGAAAGTTAAATACTCGGTGGCCATCGCTTTGTCTCATCATGCAGAAATATTAATTTTAGACGAACCAACTTCAGGACTTGATCCGGTTTCCAGGGATGAGATCTTGGATATCTTTCGTCAAATTGTTAAAAACAAAGATAGAGCAATTCTTTTCTCTACGCACATAACTAGCGATTTAGATAAATGTGCTTCGGATATTACTTATATTCACGATGGAGAAATCATCTATACAGGAAGCAAGAGTGATTTCATTAATTCGTATTTATTTATCAAAGATAAATCATGTAATAAAGATCTATTGAATGAATACATTGCTTATAAAGAATTTGATGATCATATTGAAGGACTGATTTGCATTAACAAAAAAGAGGTTTTCCTTAATAACAATATCGAACCACAGGAACCAGATTTAGAACAAATCATGGTCTATATCGAAAGGAGCAAAGAGGAACATGAAAGCTTTGATTTATAAAGAACTAAAATTATCGATGCATCCGATTTGCTATATTTTTATCCTTTTATTCCCTTTCATGATTCTTATTCCCTCTTATCCGATGGGTATCGGATTCATCTATGTATTAACTTGTTATCCAGTCCTCTTTTTAGGAGTAAATAAGGGCCAACAAAGCAACGACTTACTTTATTCGACCTTGCTGCCAGTCCGCAAAAAGGACATCGTCATGGCAAGGATTATAACCGTCATTCTAATGCAAGTGGCTTTTATTGCCATTATGTCGGCTTTATATCCGCTTACCCGTATAATTAATACGAACATATTGCAATCAGCGGAGCATCCAGAAGAGTACATCGTTCCTGGCTTAGGACTTGATAGCTATGTGCTTCTTCTTGCAATCGCCATCATCGGCTATGCCATCGCGGATTTGATATTCTTTCCCAATTATTACAAAAAAGGAAAGTCGATTGTCGCATCGACGTTATTGACCATCCTAGGATTTGTTATCTATATCGGCGTGTTCACCGTTGCCTTACCCTATGTTCCTGGATTAGAGTTTCTCAATAACCTCCATATCGGTATCCAATTCGGCGTGTTAGCTGGGGCATTAGTTGTTTCATTCGCCCTTCACCTAGTTGTTTATAAAGTATCTTCCAAACGTTTAGAGAAAGTCGATTTCTAATAAAATAAGAAAGTGACTTCTTTCTTGTAGCATTTTTTGGTCGAAATCCGATTTTGTATCAATCTTAGAGCTTATTGCCAAGATAGACCACGGCCTTATGGCCGTTTTTCTATGCAAAGCCATAGGCCGTTGCTATAATCGGACTTGTATGGGCCTTAATCCGAAGGGATCGCTTTCCCGCATCAAAGAAACGGCCTCCGACATCCAAGAGAGGGTCGAAGGCTTCCTTGAAGAAGAGGGGCTTTCCTATGACTCGGAAGGGCTATACCACATGCGCTGCGACCTAAGGCAGGGAGAGGTCTTCCTTCCCTATTCCGGAGGGCTATCCCTCGAGAAGGGGCTCTTCGACTACATCGAGGAAGGATACGGCTTTGCCATCAGGCCCAAGAAGGTAGCCTTGGATTTCTACATCGATGAGGAATTCCTGCCCCAGAAGGACCGGGTTAGAAGGGCTTACCGACGCCACTACGAAGGGGCGATTCTGGAAACGCGCCACAACCGCTTCCGCAACAGAATCGTGGTGCTGATCCTTTTCCTGATGGGACTGCTATTCCTATCAGGCTATGTCGTTGCTACCTATTTCCTGAAGGATGATGATTTCTTCAACATCGTGGTGCCCGAGGTACTTTCCATCGTTTCCTGGGTCTTCGTCTGGGCCGCGACCGAGCGTTTCTTCTTCGAATCGCGCAGCCTGAAGCGGGAACTGAAGAAATACCAAAGGTTGCACGATGCCAAGATCCACTTCATCGTGGAGAAATAATATGATCGTTACCCTTGTTTCCGATGTCCTAGGGGCCGCCAACAACGGGACCAACATCGCTGCCCTCAACCTTATTAACTACCTGCGCGGCAAAGGCTACGACGTTCGCATCGTCTGTCCCGACGCCTCGATGAAGGGACAAATCAACTACTATGTGGTTCCTACCCGTTCCTTCGGCATCTTCGATTTCATCGTCGAGGCCAACGAAGTGGCCTTAGCCAAAGGGGATTCGTTGGTTTTGATGCGGGCCATCAAGGAAGCCGACGTGGTCCATATCATGACCCCGTTGACCTTGGGGAAGAAGGCCGCCGCAGTGGCCACCCACCTGCATAAGCCGATTACCGCCGGCTTCCATTTCCAGGCCGAAAACGTCACCAGCCACTTCTTCAACTTTCAGCACATCAAGATCATCAACCACTGGGTCTATCTGAATTTCTACAATAAGCTCTTCCGCTACGTGGACGCCATCCATTACCCGACCCAGTTCATTCGCGACGTCTTCGAAAAAGACATTAGAAGAAGCACCCCAGGACACGTCATCTCCAACGGGGTCAAGGAAGTCTTCCGGCACCGGGATGTTGTCCGTCCCAAGGAACTAGAGGGCAAATACCTCATCCTGATGTCGGGCCGCTACTCCAAGGAAAAGAACCAAAAGCTGCTCATCAAAGCCGTTGCAAAATCGAAATATAAGGACGGGATTGCGGTGATTTTCGCCGGTTCGGGCCCGCGCCTGAAGCCTTTGAAGAAACTCTCCGACAAGCTGATTCCGGGCCAGGTGCAGTACCGTTTCTATGATTGGGATTCGCTAGTGGACGCCCTTTCGATGTCCGACCTTTATGTTCACACCTCCTCGATCGAAATCGAGGCCATCAGCTGCCTTGAAGCCATCGCCACCGGCCTGGTGCCTCTGATCAATAACGCCAAGGGCTCGGCCACTAGGTATTTCGCCCTGCATCCCGAAAACCTTTTCAAAGAGGATGACTACAAGGACCTCAGCCGCAAGATCGACTGGTATATCGAACATCCAGAAAAGAAAGAGGCCTTCGCCAAAGAATACGCCGACTACTCCAAGCAGTTTGACTTTGCCCACTGCATGGAGCAGATGGAAAAGATGATTCTCGAAGCGGTGGAAAAGAAGAAACATGGCTAAAAGGAAGAAAGTCGTCTATTACGATGATCCGTTAAGAGATGATTTTTCCCGCTCCACCCTTAAGGACCGCGATCTTGGCGGCTACCGCTTTCTAAATACAAACCCCATCTTCGTCTTCTTTTCCTATCTTATTTATTTCCTTATTGCCGTTCCCGTGCTTTATCTCATTTCCAAAATCTTCTTTGGGGCCAAGGTTGTAGGTAAGAAAAAGCTCAAGGCCTTAAAGGGCAAGGGCGCCTTCTTTTATGGCAACCACACCCAGGAAGCCGACGGTTTCTTCGTCCAGGCGATGCTGACCCGCTCAAGGAGGACCTACATCCTCGCCGGTAGGGCGGCCCTCAGTCTCAAAGGCTTGGGATGGCTATTAAAGATGCTAGGCATCATCCCCATTCCCAAGACCCCAAGCGAGCACCTCGAATTCACCAAGGCCATCGAGTACCGCCATAAAAGGCGCGACCACATCGTCATCTATCCCGAGGCCCATATCTGGCCCTATTACACCGGGATCAGGCCCTTTGGAGAGGGCAGCTTCGTCTATCCTAGCAAGCTATTGGCCCCGGTGGTCCCCATCTGCATGACCTATAGAAGAAGGAAAGTCTTCAAAAACGGCAAGCCCCGCATCATCATCCATGTGGGCAATATCATTTATCCGGATGAGACACTGCCCATCGCCGAAAGGGCCAAGAGGCTACGCGATGAGACCTACCTCTACATGCGGGAGACGGCCTACTCGCTAGACAATTACGAATACATCAGCTACGTTAGAAGAAGTCAGCCCAAATAGGGTTTCAAGGGTATAATCAATGTGTTTAAAGGAGATTATATGAATCTAAAAGGAACCAAGACCGAAGCCAACCTGCTCGCGGCCTTCGCCGGCGAAAGCCAGGCCCACACCAAATACGAATACTATGCCTCAAAGGCCAAGAAGGAAGGCTATGAGCAGATCGCCGAGCTCTTCTTAGAAACCTCGAAAAACGAAAAGGAACACGCCAAGCTGTGGTTCAAATACCTCCATGACGGGGAAGTCCCGACCACCGAAATCAATCTCAAGGACGCCGCCGAGGGAGAGAACTACGAATGGACCGACATGTATGCCGGCTTTGCCGAAGTGGCCAGGAAGGAAGGCTTTGAGGAAATCGCCCTCCGCTTCGAGATGGTCGGCGCCATCGAAAAGGCCCACGAGGAACGCTATCTCAAGTTGCTTGAGAAGGTCAAAGGCGGCAAGGTCTTCATCTCCGAGGACGTCGTCGTCTGGAAGTGCCGCAACTGCGGGCATCTGGTCATCGGCAAGTATGCCCCCGAAGTCTGCCCGGTCTGCAACCACCCGCGCTCCTATTTCGAACTCAGGGCTACCAATTACTAAGGAATAAAAGATGAAACAAGCCAATATTCCGGTCACCGGGATGTACTGCGGGATGTGCGAAGCCCACGTAAACGACGTGGTCAGGCGCATCAAGGGAGTCAAGAAAGTCAGTTCGAGCCACTCCAAGAACCTCACCGAAGTCGTCTATGAGGACGGCTTGGACCTCGAAGAGGTCCTCGAAGCCATCAAAGGCCAAGGCTACGACGTAGGGGAACCCGAAGTCAGCGAGTATGAGAAGAAGGGTTTCTTTGGCAAACTCTTCGGCAAGTAGACAACTCGCTCTTGACAAACCACCCATTTCGCCCCGATGATATCGGGGCACGCCTGGACCATTGGTGTAGCGGCCTAACATGCCTCCCTGTCACGGAGGAGACCACGGGTTCGAATCCCGTATGGTCCGCCAGTGCGGCCCGATAGCTCAGTCGGTAGAGCAAGGGACTGAAAATCCCTGTGTCGGCGGTTCGATTCCACCTTGGGCCACCACATTAAAAAGAAACGTCTGTTGCATTCTTAGCCGGTCTAAGATGCGCAGACTTTTTTTTCGTTAATCCAAATATTGAATTTTTCGCCATAAGGCCTGGCACCAAGATTTTAGGCATTCTTGGGGTCGGCTTATCCGTCTCAATGAAATCCATCTCAATGATCAAAAGCTTGCCTATCGGATAGTTGGCGTTTTCATCGACATGCGAAAAAAGTTGATTTCTTCGGGGGGGTGGAAAAATTTTACAAGAGGTTAGGAATTATGAAAAATCACCAAAAAGCAAAAACTGGGCTGTTTCTCGGGCTTTGCGCTTTGACTTTGGCTGCTTGCAGCAGCGCCCCCAAAGGAATCGAAGTTACTTCCGAGGAATGGTGGGACGGATTCGCCAATGTTTCGAGCATGACAATCGAGGCCAAAGGCGATGGCAACGATTATTTGATAGAGTTCCAAAACGACAACCTATCAAAGATAACCGACAACAAATCCGGGAGTTACCAGATTTGGTACTACGACGAATCAGGAGCTTACGGTTATGAAAATACCTATTGGAGATTATCGTCCACCGGCGAGAGGTTGGAAATGCTTTCCATGGGGAGACCAGATACTGTGGTCGTCAGAAGCAGCGTTTTTTCTTACCAAGGGCATTACGAGGAAGCGACTTTCAAAGATGGGCGTTATGAGTTCGACTCGGGCGATTGGTATGGGAAGGGCACCGTTGTTTTCGGGGAAGACAAATCCTTGCTTCAGATAAACGCCGTTGACACCATCAAAGGCATCGAATACGACCTGGTTGCCACTTTCGGAGATGTAAATCTGAACGTCCCTGGCTTTTGAATAAAGGCTTTAACGAAATAAACAGGCAAAAGTTTGAATAGAAAGGGCTCTTTGGCGAGCCCTTTTCAAATCAAGGAAATACAAACCTTCAGCCTTGCCCGCGATGGCCTTTGTTATTTGACTTTATGCCCGTAATCGTATAGATCTAACGGGACGCAGACCAAAGTAAGGGCCAACGGAATCAATAGGAAATAGGAATCGAAATAGTCCTGAACGACGAAGGCGTGCGATGTGAGCACCCCACCGATGAAGATCGCGACTATCAGAAAGTATTCCAACACCTTGAATATGCTTTTCCTGTCCCTTTCAAAGAACGCTCCGGCGATGCTTTTTGCGAAGTTCGTCATCAGATTGGTCATCATGGTGGTGGATAAGGCAAGCCCTTTACGCTGCGGAAGCAGGAATATTGGAGCGCACAGAACACTGTAAGGAAGAAAGCGGGAACTACTCCGGACGGCTCGATGAAGACGGATGGCGCCAAAGCGGACGCGCTAAGCGCCAGCATCAAGACGTCCTCCCGAAGGTTTTTCTTCTCAAGCAGCCTGCGGATGACCTCGCAAATCAAGGAGACCAGGAAGAAAAGCGCGACGGCCAGGAAGCGGTATGCCATCTCGCTATTATCCCCTTCGGTCCAGGATATCACTCCGGTTATCAAGTTCCCGGTTTCCATGCCGGAGAATATGCCTGCCTACTTACCGACCAGAATTAGACGTATCCGCCGCAGAAGCTAAGAGTAGGGCGACGATTATCGCCGCCGTGAGTTTTCTCTTTTCCTTATCCATCGCGGTCGAAGCATATAGCCATCGGTTCCCATCATCAATAGTGCCGGCCATCTTAGATGGCCGATAATTTGGCAGAAAATATTTTTTGGCATGAAAGTAATTGCAATCAACGGTTCGCCAAGGGTCGGCGGCGACGGATCGATAGCTCTTAATGAGGCGTTTCGGCCCTTAAGGAAAACGGGATTGACGCCAAGCCAATCCGCGGTCTCGTCAGAACCGCGATCTATGACTCCTGATAATGACGTGGAGAAGTTTTGCGGCTTGGATAGCAAAGACGAAGCCTTATAATTCGCCAATAAATATATTCTCTATTTTGCCTTGTTTTAACCGAAAGGCAGTCATTCCTATATGGATGAGATCTTTTGGATTTCATTCGGTCCAATAAACTTGGGTTTTCATCAATTTTATTCGACCATTGGTTCAAGACTGATAGCAGTCGGTTGGGGCCAACATGACCTGCAATCGCCGATGACGCTCGTGTTTTAGGAATCACTCCAGCTGCAAAACAGTCAGCATTTAAACCAATCTTTTTTTGTTCTTATTGCAAGCATCCCGGGCGGACAAGGTGGCGAAATGATTTAGAGAAATCCTGTCATTAGGACCCTTCATAAAATAATGAAACAAGTAGTCAAAAAACCGGAATTACTAGAATGCTATAGGCGGAAGCGCTAGTCCTAGAACTAGCCAATTCCCATTCATTGCATACTTTTCCTCATGACTTTAATCAAAACCCATTTCTGCGAGCTTTTTGCAAATACAAAGGGGTTTTGTGGGGATATCGATTGGGGAGCGGCGCGGTTTTATGGACAATATCCCAAATATTATGTGGATATTTCAGCCTTTTGCTTTACTATTCAGCCATGCGCTTGCTTTATAGGGACGTCTTGGGATTGGCCTCGATAGCCTTCCTTATCGATTTCGTCTATTGCGTCGGCGCCATATTTTCCTATTCCTGGGACGAAGCTTGCCCCGGATGCCTGCTGCTTATTTGCATCGGGGGACTGGGGTTTTTGGGTTCCTACATCGTCGAGAGGCTTAGCGAGCGCTTCGGGGAAAACGAGGGGAAGCAGAAGGGTTTGTTCTCCTTTGGCTTCATCTTTACCTTCTTCCTTTTCGCTTTCTATCCCGGTTTTATCCTCGCCGTCTATATCTATAACGGATCGCTTGATGTCTTTTGGACCTCCTTAGGCATTTCCCTTTTTACCTACCTATGCGGGGCCGGCCTAATGAGCCTTGGGGCCATATTGAGGTATGTCTTTGCCTTCGTTTGGCCCAATACCTCCAGGGATGGGGATTCCTATTCCTTTTTGGCCTTATCGCTGAGCTTTACCCAAGCCTTTTTGTTCCTGATGCTGGCCCTATATGCCTTCGGGGAGTGGTTTTGGGGAAGAATCCACGGCTCAAGTGCCCAGATTTATCCTTTCTATCCCTCTATCTTTTATTGGGTTCTGTGCGGGATCGCTTTGATCAACGCGCTTATATTCCATAAGGGAAAAACAGGGGAGATCATCAGCTTCCTCATCGGGGTGATCGGCTTTCTTTACTTCCCGTTCTGCATCCTGCCCTTATGCTATTTCCAACCCTACTACTACTTCCAAGGCATGAAGGGTTTGCTCTTTGTATCCTCAAGCGTAGCCAGCTTCATGCTTTCCTCGGTCTTGATGGCGTCCTGCTGGCCTAGAAAAGCCAAAGCGTGACGATATCCCCTTTTTAAGGGGAAGAAAAGGCTATAAAATGGCGTCGTTATGGAAGAACAGAATATTCCGGTCGATCCCAAGAAGGACGCGCCTTTTAGGCTGAATTACAAACGCTGCCTAATCATTTCCCTCTGCTTCTTAGGCATCATGATGCTATGGCAGGTGTACAACTCCTACTGTGCCCCGATGCTGACCGACCTCTTCGCCGAGGCCATATACCATATCCCCATCGGCGAAGACCCCAGGGCCAATACCGACGAATATCTCAATGTCCAATACATCGTTGGCATCATCATGGCCATCGATAACATCGCGGCCCTCATCATGCTTCCGATATTCGGACGCCTTTCCGATAAGACCAAGACCCGTTTCGGCAAAAGGATGCCCTATATTATGATCGGTACCCTAGGCGCCGCCATCGCCTTCCCGTTCGTTCCGCTTCTATACATCTATTCCTCGGTTGCCGGCATGATCGTGATGATGGCGGTGGTCGTCTTCTTCATGATGATGTACCGCAATCCGGCCGTGGCCCTGCAGCCCGACGTCACTCCCAAGCCTTTGAGGAGCCGGGCCAACGGACTGACCAACTGCATCGGCTTCGTGGGTGGGCTCATCGGCTCGGCCCTAGCGATGTTCCTTGCCTATTCCGACATCAGGGAAGGGGATAATCCCTGGCTGCTGATGATTCCCTTCATCGCCACCTCGGTCGTCATGGTCGTGACTACCTTGGTCGTCTTCTTTTTAATCAAAGAGAACAAGATCGCCGAAGAGATGGGACCCGAGCTGGCGCGCGGCGAACTGTATTCGGAAGCCGTCGACATCATCGACCAGGAAGAGGGCAAGATGAGCAAGGGCAACAAGCGCTCCCTCATCTTCCTGCTCGTGGCCGAAATGCTCTGGTTCATGGGCTTCAATGCCATCGAGACCTTCATTGCCAACTACGGCATCTTCTATCTCAACGTATCCAGTTCCGACGTAAGCCTTGGGACCATCATCCTTTCGGTGGTTTCCTTCTTTACCTTCATGGTCGGGGGCTTCATCTCGGAAAAGATCGGGCGCAAGTGGACCGTGGCCCTGGGCCTAGCCGTTTTGTTCGCTGCCTTCTTTGCCGCCTGCTTCGTCCAGCCCACCGGGGTCATCAAGGATCCTAGCGCCGACATACAGTACTACACCATGCCGATGATCTTCTGGTTCATCTTCGCTTTGGCCGGCATCGGCTGGGCCTTCATCAATACCTGCTCCTTCCCCATGGTCATCGAACTTGGCGGCAATAAGGAAATCGGCAAGTTCACCGGTTACTACTACGCCATCTCCATGGGCGCCCAGTCGCTTACTTCCATCGCCGTCGGCGGGGTTCTTTCCGCCACGAGGGTCTGGATTTCCCTGCTCGCCTATTCGACCGTAGCCATCGCCCTATCCTTCATCGTCTTCCTCTTCGTCAAGGCCCCGCACCGCAAGGCCAACCTCAAGCACACCAAGGGCATCGACGCCCTCGACGGAGACTAGAGTATGCCCGCCCTATACACCCATTATGCCTTTTCCCTCTACGCCGAGCCCGGAGCCGGCAAGTCTACTTTGGTAGGGGGACAGGGTCCCGACATCTTCTTCTTTTATGGGATGTATCCCTTCCGTAAAGCGGACAAGGCACTAGGCAAGGCCGTCAATGCCTTTGGTACCAGGATGCACAAGGTCGACCCCGCACCCTATTACGTGAGACTCTTTCAGATTGCCAAAGAGTCCGAGGATTTCGAACTGCTTGATCCCTATATCGATGGGGTTTTGCTCCATTACGCTTTGGATTCGGTGGTCCATCCCTATGTCTTTTACCGTTCGGGTAAATCCTATGAGCCCAAGCTGTCCGTCCTTTATAGCCGTAGCCACTGCTTCTTCGAGACCCTCTTGGATATCGAAGTGAAGCAAAAATACGGGGTGGATCTATTGCCCCATCGCTGCCTTGATATGGATAAGGAGGCCTCTAGGGCCTCGTCCAAACTCTGGCAGAAGATGAATGATGAGATGAAGGTCACCGACGACCATCTGGCCGACGATTGCTTCGAACACGGCCTATTGGACTACGCTTCCGTGGAACGCTTTTTGCTTTCCAAAACCGGCATCAAGCGCTTCTTCATCGGCTTATTTGGCGGCAAGAAGAGCCAGCCCTATTGTCTCTGCTATCCCCCTAAGCTTGGGAAGCATCAAGGCTTGGACTTCATGAACCTCAAAAAGAAGGAATGGGCCATGCCGGTATCGGGTAGCCCCAGGAATGAATCCGTGCCCGAACTCTTCGATATCGCCAAAGCGAAATACCTGGCCATGAAGGACCTCAAGAAGAAGTGCTATGAGGGCGAGGATGTCCTGGAAGAATTCAAAAAGATTACCCAAGGCATCAACCATGACGGAACCCTCGAAGGGGAGAAGATGAGCCACATGAAGCTCATCTGGGAGGAAAGATGAAGCATCCCTTTTTGCTTTGTTTATTTGGGATTTGCGCTTCTTTCGGCCTCTTTTATGGCATTGTTTACGCCTGCCGGCCTTATTTTCCCGATCCGGGACTAAGGGACAAGGAATTCGATCCCGGCATTCCCGAACCGACCTATGCCGCCCTCATCGACGCCGATGGCAAACTCGATTCCTCATGGGAGCTCAGCAACGCTTCCTATGACGGAAGTGAACTAAGCCTCGCGCCTGGGGCCCGCCTCCTCAGCCCCATAATCGAGAACATCGGGGTAAAGATGGCTAGCCTCATTGGGGAAGAGCTTCCCTTCAAGGTCAATGCCTACCGCGACGGGGACTTGGTCGAAGAGGGTCAGATCGGACCCATCGGGGAATACCAGAGCTATGTCTTCGGTTTCTACATGACCTATATCGACCAAGTGGAATTCCTTTATATGGGCGAGGATCATTTCAGGGGGACCGCCAATCTCTTGGTAAGCGGGGTGTCATAGGATGCACAAGCTCTTCAAAAGAGGCTATTGGCCTAGGGTCCTGGTGGGTTTGATCCTTTTGGCCGAACTCATATTGATCATCTGGTTGGTGTACCTGCTCACCGCCGGTTTCCTCGATTCGACCTGGGCTTGGCTATTCAGCATCGTCGTTTCCCTAGTCGACCTCTTCTTTTTGATCTATATCCACAATTCCTCGGTCCCGGATGCCTACAAGCTCTCCTGGATGTTCATCGTCGGGGGACTATCGGTCCTTGGCGTGGTCTTCTATGTCCTTTTCGCCAACAAAAAGCCCAAAAAGCAGTCCCGCAAGATCACCCGCAACATCATCAAGGCCCTCTTCGTCGACCCGGTCAAACCCGAAGTACTCGAACACCTGAAGGAATATTCCCCTCAGGGCAAAACCATCGCCCAGTATCTGAAGTCGGCCTCCGGACTTGGCATCTATGAGAATTCGGAAGTGACCTATTTCCCCCTTGGCGATTTGGCCTTTCCAGCCATGCTTGAGGAGCTGCGCAAGGCCAAGCACTACATCTTCATGGAATATTTCATCTTGGAGCAGGGGCTCTTCTTCGACTCCATCCTCGAGATACTGCGCCAGAAGGTGAAGGAAGGGGTCGATGTCCGCATCATCTATGACGATTTCGGCTGCTTTTCCACCCTTCCGGTCGACTATGATCTGAAACTTCGCAAGGAAGGCATCCAGTGCTATGCCTTCAACAAGTTCCGGCCCATCCTCGCGGTGAGGATGAACAACCGCGACCACCGCAAGATCCTTGTCATCGACGGCCATACCGCCTTTACCGGCGGCATCAATATCGCCGACGAATACATCAACCACAAGGAAAGGTTCGGGCATTGGAAGGACAATGCGGTGATGATCAAGGGGCAGGGGGCCTATGGCTTTACTTTGACCTTCCTTGCAACCTTTATCCTGGTCAGCCAGCATAGCGAGCCGATTGACTTTGATTACTACCGGCCTTCCACCTATATCGATGAAATAGGGGGCTTCCCGCCAAGCGATGGCTTCGTGGTCCCTTTCTGCGACTATCCGGCCTTTGAACCGGTAGGGGAACGCTTCTACATTTCATTGCTCAGCAAATCCACCGACTACGTCTATATGGCCACGCCTTATCTCATCATCGATTCGGAGATGAAGAACGCCATGTGCGCCGCGGCCAGGGAGGGCAAGGACGTCAGGCTCATCACCCCGGGCATCCCCGACAAGAAGGCGGTCTTCCAATTGACCCGCTACTACTATGGGGATCTGCTTAGGGCCGGAGTCAGGATCTATGAATATACCCCGGGCTTCATCCATGAGAAGACCTTCCTGGTCGATGATATGATGGGCTCGGTAGGAACGGTGAATCTGGACTACCGCTCCCTCTATCTCCATCTTGAAAACGGCGTCTTCATGGTAGGCAACAAATGCCTATCCGCCATCAAGAGGGATTTCGAGGACATGTTCACGGTGTCTAGGGAAATCACCGCCGAGGACTATAAGAAGATCAAGAGGCACAAGGCCTTCCTTTGGGGCTTCCTGAGATTGGTGTCGCCGTTTCTATGAGCACATTCGCAAGGACATACCAGCTAGGGGCCCGCATCGCCTATTTCTTTTTGCCCAAGAAGAGGATGAGGATGAAGGAAGGGATTGGCTCTTCGGAGAATTTTGCCTATTACCTCAAGCGCCTAGGCTATCTCAATCCCTTGGTCATCTCCTCCAAGGACCTCTATGACTTGGGTCTACTTGAATGCTACAAAGGCCTACGCAAGGCCGGGCTGGTAGGGCATCTATATCTAATCGATAGGGCCGGGGAAGGCCACATCGATGCGGCCATCGAGGCCAAATGCCGCTACATCGAACTCAACTGCGATTGCATCGTTTCGATCGGCGGGGGCTCGATCATCGACGTCGCCAAGATGGCCGGGGTCCTCGTCGCCAATCCCTCGGCTACCCCTTTTACCGTCTCCGGCAAGCTCAAGGTCACCCGCCGCCCGCCTTATCATCTGGCCATCCCGACCACGGCCGGTTCGGGCTCGGAGGCCACCGTGGCGGCCGTTTTGATGTCCAGAAGGGGCAGGCTCATCATGATATCCCCCAAGATAAGGCCGGATCTGGTGATCCTTGACGCCGAGATGCTCAGGAAGCTTCCTCCCAAGATCGTCGCCGCGTCCGGGATGGATGCCCTAGTCCACGCTACGGAAAGCTATCTCAATTGTTTCGCTGTCCCTAAAGGACGCCGCAATTCGCTTAGCGCGGTGCGCCTGATATTCAACAATCTCATGCCTTTATATGTCGATCCCAGCGATGGGGAAGCCGGCTCGAGGATGCTTGAGGCTTCATATCTGGCCGGAAAGGCCTTCAGCGACAATTATGTCGGCTGTGCCCACGCCCTAGCCCACGCCATGGCCTCCAAAGTGAATTATCCGCATGGCTATCTGACCGCCTTGTTTTTGCCGCTGGTGCTAAAGCGGTATCTCGGCAAAAGCAACCATCGCTTGGCCAAACTCTACGAGGCGGCCGGCGGCCGGGGCGCCGAAGACGAAATCCAAAAGGCCGAGGGCTTCATCCTCATGGTAGAGGAACTCAACCGTTCCATGGGCATCCTCCCTTTGAAAGGGAAATTGGAAGAGGCCGAACTGCAGGAAGTCGCCTATAAGGCGGAGAAAGAAGCAAATCCCCTCTACCCCACGCCGAAGATGATGAAGAAGGACGCCTTATTGGCTATACTTAAGGAGAGTTTTGAAGATGCTGGTCAATAGCTACTGCGTTTCGGGAATAGCCTTCCATACCATCGATAACGGAAACGGTTTTTCCGTGACCCTCTCCGAGCTGGGGGCTTCGATCTTTTCCATCGAATACAAAGGCCTGCCCATGGCCGTGGCCGAAGCCCAGGAATCCGACTTCCTCAAATCCAGACAATACTATGGCCGCACCGTTGGCCGCTTTGCCGGGCGCATCAGAAGGGGAGACGTCCATTATGAGAACGTCCACTTCAGGGCCGAAGCAAACGAGGGCAAGACCACCTTGCACGGCGGGCCCCGTAATTTTTCCTTCCGCCTTTTCCAAAGCGAACTCATCAGCGAGGAAGGGCGCCGCGGGGTCTTGTTCCGCATTGGCTCCCCCGATGGGGACAACGGCTTCCCGGGCTATCTCGAGCTCGCGGTCAAATACCTGGTCCATAACAAGGAACCTAGGCTTGATATCGTCTACCTCTATAAATCCGACAAGGACACCGTGGTCAACATTACCAACCACACCTTCTTCAATCTAGGCGGGGAAGAAGATATCCTCGCCCATCGGCTCATGATTCCGGCCAAACAGGTCATGGACTATAACGAAATCCTGATTCCAATGGGCTATCGGCCTTTGACCAAGGCCTTGGATTTCACTAGGCCCAAGACGGTCGGGGAGGATATCGATGATCCTTCCTTATACACCACCAACACCAAGGGATATGACCATTCATACTTCATCGGGGAGCATGACTATGAAACCCCGATTGCCGTTTTGGGTTCTTCCAAGGCTACTTTGGCGGTCCATAGCGATTATCCCTCGCTTCAGGTCTATAGCGACAATCACCTCGATCCCAATCTCGAACTCAACATCGGAAAAGGTAGGCTCCACGGAGGCTTGGCCATCGAGCCCTCCCATCCGCCTCTAGCCTATGAATACAGTTTCGTCAGCAAGAATGTTTTGACCAAACGCAGAATCAGCTTGCGGTTCAATTAGGAGGTAAACATGGAAATATCCAAGATCATCGAAAGCCTGCTACATTACGGGCACGCCCACCTTGGCCTAAGCGAGGGCGACTTCCTTTATGTAAGGAACCAGATCCTCAGGGAACTCGGGCTTGAGGAAATCTATGAAGGGGACATCGATAGGCAAGCCATCGCCAAGATGGAAGTCCCCGACGAATTGCTCATCCCCCTTAGGGAGTGGCTGGTTTCCAACAAAGGGATCGACGAAGGCGCCGCCGAAAGGGTCAGCGACTACATCATGGGGCTGCTTAGCCCCCTTCCTTCGGTGGTAGAGGCCAAATTCCATGAGCTATACGCCATAGACAAAAGAAGCGCGACCTCCTACCTTTATGACCTTTCGATCAAAAACGACTATATCAAGAAGTCGCGGGTAGACAAGAACATCCATTATTTGGCTTCCTTTGAAAAGGGAAGCGACCTGGAAATCTCCATCAACCTTTCCAAGCCCGAGAAGTCCAACAAGGACATCGCCGCGGCATTGAAGGTTCCCTCCTCCGGCTATCCCAAATGCCTGCTTTGCAAAGAAAACGAGGGTTTTGCGGGAAATCCGAGGCATCCTAGCCGCGGAAACCTCCGTTTCATCCCCCTGGATTTGGGCGGTAGAAGATGGTACCTGCAATATTCTCCCTACGTATATTATCCCGAGCACTGCATCGTCTTTCTTGACGAGCACGTCCCCATGGAAGTCGGGCCCTTTTCGGTGGCCTCCTTGCTCGACTTTGCCGAACAGTTCCCGCATTACTTCATCGGCAGCAACTCCGACCTGCCCATCGTCGGAGGCTCCATTCTTTCCCACGAGCACTTCCAAGGCGGGGGTTACGATTTGCCCCTTCTTAAGGCCAAGCTACTAAACAAGAGGGTTTCCAAAGAAGGCTTGGCCGACCTCTATGACGTGGACTTCTATGACACCGCGATCTGCCTAGTCAGCAAGTCCAAGGAAGTGGCCCGCCTCTCGGCCTTGAAGGTCCATGAGGCCTGGAAGCGGCATAACGACATCGAAAACGACATCATCGCCCATGACGAAGAGGGCCAGCACTCGACCTCGACGATCATAGTCAAGAAGGTCGGCGATGAGTTTAGGGTCTACATGATCCTTAGGAACAACCGCAAGTCGGTAAAATATCCTGACGGCATCTTCCACGTCCATCCAGAGTTCACCCACATCAAGAAGGAGGGCATCGGTCTGATCGAAGCGGCCGGGCTCTTCATCCTTCCCGCGAGGCTATTGCGCCAGTCCGGGGAAGCCGAAGAGGCCGCCAAATCCGGGCTTGGGAAAGCCGAGATATTGGCCAAGTGGCCCGACCTTGAGGGATTTGAGGGCATGGTAGCCTCCCTAAGGGCCGGCCTCAGTTCCAGGGGATACATCGCCGGGGTCTGCCGCTATATTCTTGATAACGTCGCCGTATTCAAAAAAGACCAAAAGGGCCTCGAGGGCCTAAAAAGATTCCTAGAGGAGGTCGGTTATGGATCTTGATTTCAAAGAACTTGATGCGATGGTCCGCGCCAATTGCAAGAAGGAGGGGACCATCAGGCATTTCTTCTCCCCGGGACGTCTGGAGATCTTGGGCAACCACACCGACCATAACCATGGCGTGGTCCTCGTTTCCCCGGCATCCCTAGGCATCAAGGCTTCCGTCATTGTTAGGGACGATAGGATGATCGCCATTGAATCCAAGGGCTATGGCTCCTTCATGTTCCCCATCGACCTGCTTCAGGTGATGGATGAGGAAAAGGGCTCGCCTTCCTCCTTGGCCAAGGGCGTTACCTCGGCCATGGCTAGGGCCGGTCATAAGATCGGCGGCTATAGCGCCGTCTTCGAAAGTTCCATCTTCCCCGGAGCCGGGGTTTCCTCCTCGGCCGCTTTCGAACTCATGTGCGGCACCATCCTCAACGAACTATATAACGACGGCAAGGTCGAAGCGGTCGAACTCGCCCGCATCGGGCAATATGCCGAAAACGTCTATTTCGGCAAGCCTTCGGGTTTGCTCGACCAATGCGGCTCGGCCTTCGGCGGGCTTTGCTACATCGATTTCAAAGATCCCAATGCCCCCGTTATACAAAACGTCGAATGGCCCTTCAAGGATTTGAAGATCGTCCTTACCAATCCGGGTCTTAGCCACGGCAAGATGACCAGGTACTATGCCTCCATCCCTAGCGACATGAAGGCCGCGGCAGGGGTTTCGGGGCACGAATTCCTACGCGACGTCGAGCCTTCCATCTATTACCGGTCCATCCGCGATAGCGGCGCCCGATTGTCGGAAACCGCGGTCGGTAGAGCCGTCCACTTCTTTGAGGAAAACCAAAGGGTCGAAAGGGCCCTTAGGGCCATCAAGGAAAAAAACGAGGGGATGTTCCTTGAAATCATCCGCTCCTCGGAAATCTCTTCGGCTTATCTACTTAGAAACGCCGTGGTCCCCGGACAATACAAGAAGTCGCCCCTTGAGGCCGTCGAGCTTTCCAATTCCATCATCAACAAAGGCGCCACCCGCCTGATGGGCGGAGGTTTTGCCGGTACCACCCTCTCTTTCCTGTATGATGACGAACTCCCCATCTTTAGGAAAACCATGGAAGAAGCCTATGGCAAAGGCTCGGTCGTCGAGGTCGAAATCCCCGATAAGGGAGCCCACGAAGTCAAATAGGCAAAAATGATCCAAGTTGGGAATTTCTTTTACTTTCTTGCGATTCTCAGCTTTGTTTTCATCACCATTTTGACCAACTACCTCACCAATAGGCTTGGCAAGCGCTTCGCCTATATCCTCTGCACGACGCTCTTATGGATGAATTTTTTACTTCATTTCTATAAGCAGTTCTCACCGTATTACCTGCAGGACTTCCCTTACATGCTAAGGGCCTCGACTTTGGAAAACCTCTGTGCCGCTTCCATCTTCTTCTCGCCCTTTGTCTACCGCTATGGGACCAAGTGGCTGAAGAGCTATATGGCCATCATCTCCATCATTTCCGGGGCCGTGGTCCTCATCATGCCGACCACTGCCATCGGGAAGGATCTTTCCGACATTTCCAATTTGACGGAGGTTCTGCGCTTTTATTCGTGCCACGTAGTCCTGATTCTGGTGCCCATACTCATGCTCACCTCGGGACAGATCAAGATCGAATACCGCTATTGCTGGAACCTATCGCTATGCTTCATGTGCCACATGATGGTCATATTTGTCAACGAAGCTCTGCTCATGGCTTCCGGACTGGTGCAGGCCGATTGGCTGGATTTACTCTCCCGCGACTACCGCAATTCCGCCGCGGCCATGGGACTGCCCTCATCGATGGATGCGATGTTGGGCTGGCTATACTGCATCATGCCCCATTTCTACATCGACGGAGTCCTTTATTTCGTACCCGCCATTTGGGCCGTGGTACCCCTTGTTTTGCTATGCCCCTTCATCGGGTTGGCCTTTGCCTATCCTTCCCAAAAATGGGCCATCAAGGCCGACTGGAGGGGACTAAAGACCCTGATTGGGGTTAGACTAAGAGAAAGACGGCTGAGGAGGGCCGCTTGATTATGGACAAAAACCTTAGGTGCGCGGGGATATTGTTCCCCATTGCTTCGTTGCCTGGAAGATTGGGCATCGGCGATTTCGGGGCTTCGGCGAGGAAATTTGCCGATCTGCTCCATGAATCGGGCTACAAGATATGGCAGATCTTGCCACTTAATCCTTTGGGTTATGGGCATTCGCCTTACCAGCCCTTTTCCAGCTACGCCATCGAGGAACTCTACATCGACCTCGATGCCTTGGCCGACCGCGGGCTCATCGAGCGCCCCAAGGATTTCCACAAGAATGACAAGCGCATCGCCTACGAGACGGTCAGGGACTACAAGTTCCCGTATCTGATCAAGGCCTTCAAGAAGGAGACCGCCGGGGACTATGCCGCTTTGGAAAAGTGGCTTAAGGAAGGGCATGAGCAGATCCGTAGCTACGGCTATTTCATGTCCCTCAAGCGCAAGAACGCCATGGCCTCTTGGGACAATTGGACCAAAGAGGAAAAGACCAGGGGCAAATTGCTCCCCAAACTCAAGGGCGACGAACTCGAGGCCTATTGGTTTGAAATCTGGCTGCAGAAGACCCTCATCGAGCAATATACCTTGCTCCATGAATACTGCAACCGCCTGGGCATTTCCATCATCGGGGACGTTCCCTTCTATGTGGGATACGATTCCTGCGACGTCTATACCCATGACGATTGCTTCTTGCTCGATGAAGAGCTAAAGCCCACCTTCATCGCCGGGGTACCGCCGGATTATTTCTCCAAGACCGGGCAGAGGTGGGGTAACCCCATGTATGACTGGGACCATCTTGAAAAGACCGACTTTGCCTTCATCGAGGAACGTTTGGCCGAAAACGCCAAGCTCTACGATATCGTCAGGCTCGACCATTTCCGGGCCTTCGATACCTATTGGAAGATCCCTTCCTCCTGTCCGACCGCGATCGAAGGGGAATGGATCGAAGCCCCGGGGTATAAGTTCTTTGACCTTTTCCTTAAGAAGCATCCCGATGCCAACATCATCGCCGAGGACCTCGGCGACCTGCGTCCGGAAGTCCTCGTGCTCCGCGACCATTATGATTTCCCGGGCATGAACGTCGTGGAATTCACCTTCTTCGGATATGCCCAGCAAAGCGGCAAGTTCCTCGATAAGGAAAACATGGCCGCCTATCTCGGCACCCATGATAATGACACCATGAAAGGCTACCTCGACAAGATGGAGGAAGCCGACCTTGCGCTATGGAAGAAGGGGATGGAACTGGCCAATCTTCCCACCGATGATCTGGTGGAATCTTCCATCGAATTCCTTCTCTCACTGAAGGCCAAATGGGCCATCCTGAATGTCTATGACCTCCTTAAGAGGGGCAGCGAGGCAAGGATCAATGTCCCCGGCATCGTTGACGATGTCAACTGGACCTACCGCGAGCCCGACTTCGCCCCCGTCGAGAAGGCTCTCAAGGCTTCCAGGGCCCTGCTAAAGAAATACAACCGCCTATGAGATACGTGGCCCTGCTTTCACTAGGGTGCGCGAAAAACCTCGTTGACTCCGAGATGATGCTTTCGATGTTCGAGGATGGTTTTCAACTTACCTTAGATCCCAGCAAGGCCGACCTCATCATCGTCAATACCTGCGGCTTCATCGCCTCGGCCAAGGAGGAATCCATCCGGGAAATCTTCCGCATGAGGCAATACAAAAAAGCCAAGCTCGTGGTCGTGGGGTGCCTCACGGAGCGCTACTACGAGCAACTGGTCAGGGAAATGGGGGAAGTCGACCTCTTCGTCCCCATCTCCGACTACCCGCATCTGCACCAAAGGATCAAGGAACTCTTCCCCGAGGATAACCAGATCGTGGAGATGAACCCCCTTAGGAGGGTGCTCTCCGGGCCTAGTTTTTCCGCTTACTTGCGCATTTCGGAAGGATGCGACCATTTCTGTGCCTTCTGCGCGATTCCCTATATCAGGGGCCGCTATAAAAGCCGGGATATGGAAGAAGTTCTAGAAGAGGCCAGGATTTTACAGTCGAAAGGCATCAGGGAAATTTCCCTGATAAGCCAAGACCCGGCCGCCTATGGCAAGGATTTCAAAGGCCATAAGCCGGATTTCTGCGACCTGCTTGAAAGACTTGACGTCATGGGATTTGATTCTATCCGCCTACTTTATCTATATCCCAGCGAGCTAAGCGACCGCTTCGTGGAACTGGTCAGGGATTCGAAGACCATCGCCCATTATTTCGATATCCCGGTCCAATCCGGAAGCGACAAGGTCCTCCATAGCATGAATAGGCCCGATACGGTGGAAAACAACCTCCGGCTCATCGCCAAACTTCGGGAAGCCATGCCCCTAGCCGCCTTCAGGACCACCCTCATCGCCGGCTTTCCAGGTGAAGGCGAAAGGGACGTGGCCTCCACCTTGGACTTCTTGGAAAAGGCCAGGTTCGACCATGTCGGGGTCTTCAGCTATTCCCGCGAGGAGGGGACGCTAGGCTATAAAATGAGGCAGATCCCCCAAAGGAAAAAGGAAGAAAGGCGCATTGCCTATCTACAAAAAGCCAAGGAAGTATCGCTTAAAAACAATCTTGCCCGCATCGGGGAGACCATGGAAGGCTACGTCATCGCTCACGGCAAGAAAGAGGGCGAGTATCTTCTAAGGTCATATTGGAACGCCCCCGATGAAATCGACGGGAACATCACCTTTGCTTCCAAGACGCCACTGAAGGTGGGCGATAAGGCCAAGGTAAAGATAACCGCGGCCTTCTACCATGACCTCTCCGGGGAAGCCCTTTAGCCCAAATTCTTGTGAAAATGGGTTGCGCAAGCTACCCAAAGCCTCTATCATTTCCTTCGTTGCCCAATAGGGCAGCGGCCTTAGCCTCTCATCCATCGCCTCGGACGGGAGGAAAAAGGAAGCCCCGCTAGTTAAACGGCATAACGGGTCCATGGTAAGGACCAGTCCGTAGTTCGACTCTGCGGCGGGGCACCATATTTGAACAACATGTCTGATACACTCTTAATTCCGGTTAGGGGTGTTCAGACTTTTTTTGATTTTGCCCATAATGACGGGGTTTTATGAAAGTGCGCCGTGTCAGGTTCGGACCTGGAAGAGCCAATTTTCACTGCTTTTTTGAGACCTCTTTACACGGCGTTGCCTACTTTGACACGGCGTAAAGCCTTTTCGAGAGGTCGATGCACACCCCTCGCAAACTAAACATATTCTTATCATTTTCACCGCCCATTCTTATCGGGGATTCCATTCTCTGGTAGGGATGGGCCTTTTTGCTGCCCGGAAATTCTTTTGAACTTTTTCTCGGAAGGACCCCCATCAAAGGACCCTGTTTTTCTCAGTATGGTGAGCAGGGGAGTGTTCCCTCTCAGAAAGGAGAATTCTATGAAACACAAATTAAGAATCGGCGTTTCGAAGGAATCTCCAAAGGACAGTGTTGTCACCTACAAGAAGGTTTCCCCGGAGGTCAAGGTAAAGGACCTCATCAAGGGAAGCAGCAAGGTGGCGATCATCGTCCCGGGGGATTCGGTCAAAAGCGTCACCATCGAGGAAAGCAAGGAGGATGGCTATGGAAAAGAACAATGAAAGACTCCTCAACGCCATCTTCGGAAGCGAGCCCCAACCCAAGGCGCTCAAGTTCTCTTTGAACCTAGGCGACGTGACGGTTTCGGTTTCCATCACCAAGAACAAGAAAGAGGGCAGGAAGTGCTGCGGCTGCTCCAAGTGCGGAGGCCAGAGGAAATGAAGCCGCAAAAGCATTCGAAGGTGTTCTCGCCTAGCAAGTCCGCCCTCTGGCTCAATTGCTACCTCTCGGCCATCTTCACGGACGGGAACAACAACGAAACCAACGAGCAGGCGGAGTTCGGGACGGAATGCCATGAGCTCGGATCGCTCCAGATCGCCAAGGCACTCAACATCAAGGACTACGACGAAGAGGAGAAGACGGCCGAGGAAGCGATAAAGGAGTTCAAACACTACAGTCCCGAAATGCAGGATGTCGCCGACAATTACACATCGTTCGTGGTGTCGACGGTCGAGTTCGAGACAAGCAGAAGCAAGGACAAGCCAATCGTCCTATTGGAGCAATCCGTGGACCTTGGGTTCGACGAGAACTCGGTAGGCACGCTGGACTTCGGAATCATATCCGACAGGGATGGCGGGACTTTGACCATTATCGACCTCAAGACGGGAAGGCTGCCGGTCCACGCATTCGACAAGGAAGAGAACCACATCAACCCGCAACTTGGCATATACGCATCGGCGGTCTACAAGTGCTTCAAGGACGTCTACCAAATCAGGAACGTAAGGCTCGTCATCTACCAGCCGGTCGTCAACAACACCAACGAGCATGAGATGCCGATCGAGGAGCTCATCAAGTTCGACGTGGAAGTGGTCCAGCCGGCGGTCAAAGCCATCAAATCGGGCGACAGGACGGCCAAGGAGAACCCCAAGTGCAGGTACTGCCCGGGATTCGCAATCTGCCGGAAAAAGCTGGAATCTGCAGAGAAATTGGCTGATTTGGACAGGAAACACGAAACACTCTCTGAAGAGGAGATAGCCAAGATCCTGCCAAAATGCGACGACTGCATCGCCTACTTCCAAGCGGTGAAGGACCATTGCCTAAAGAAGGCCCTAGGCGGCTATCGCTACGAAGGCTACAAGCTCGTCCACTCAAGGGTCACTAGGAAAATTAGTGACGAGGCCAAGGTAGGGGAGATCCTCACCGAGGCAGGCTACGAGCCATACGCGCAAAGGAAGCTACTAGGCATAACCGAACTCACCAGGAAGCTCGGCAAGGACAGGTTCAAGGAACTCGTCTCCCCATACGTCGTCTACCAGGAGGGGACGATTTCGTTGGTCCCGATCAGCGACCCGAGGGAAGAAATCAAACCAAACAACCAGGAGGAAAAATCCAATGCTTAAGATCGAAACAGGAATAAAAAAGCGTGCCATCAAGACCGTGGTAATGGGACCCGAAGGCATCGGCAAATCGACTCTTGCCAGCCAGTTCCCGAACCCTCTCTTCATCGACACCGAGAACGGGACAAGCACGCTAAACGTCCGAAGGATACTGTGCAACAGCTCATGGGACGAGCTCATCGCCATCGTCAACGAGGTGATCGCCGAGCCGACCATCTGCAAGACGCTCGTCATCGACAGCGCCGACTGGGCGGAGAACCTGGCCGAGGCCGACGTCTGCACCAAGAACAGGGTGGCGTCGATCGAAGCCATCTCATATGGCAAGGGATACACCTTTGTGGCGGACGACTTCACGAGGCTACTCAAGCTCTGCGACAAGCTCATCGAACTCGGCATAAACGTCACCTTCACGGCACACGCCAAACCCAGGAAGTTCGAGCTTCCGGAAGAGGCAGGGCAGTTCGACAGATACGAGATGAAGCTCTCTAGGCAAGTTGCCCCTTTGCTCAAGGAATGGTGCGACATGCTCCTCTTCTGCAACTACAAGACCTATGTGGTCACCACCGAGAACAACAGCAAGAAGGCGCAGGGCGGGAAGAGGGTCATGTACACGTCCCACCATCCTTGCTGGGACGCCAAGAACCGCTTCAACCTGCCAGAGGAAGTCGACATGGATTTCTCTTCGATAAAGCATCTATTCGCAGACAGCGAGCCCGGAAAAACGCCTGAAATCGAGAAAAAGCCTGCAGAATCCACGCCGATTCAAAAGGACAGGCCGCTCGTGGCCAAGATGAAATCGCTCATCAAGGAAGCAGGGATATCGGCCGATGACTTCAGGAAGTTCGTCGAGTCGAAGGGCCATTACAAGGCCAGCGAGCCGCTTGAAGACTACTCCGACGACATCATCTCAAGGTGGGTCATCCCTCACTGGAAGAAGATCGTCGAAGGGGTCAAGGCAATGAACAACGGAGGTAACAGATAATGGAAAACAAAGACATGAATTTGATGGACTGGGACGACGGCATCCAAGAGGACGGGAAGGAATTCGTATTGCTCCCGGAGGGCGACTACAACTTCGTCGTCACCAACTTCGAGAGGGGCAGGTTCCCGGGCGGAGCTAAGATCCCAGCCTGCAACAAGGCCGTCATCACCGTCGAGATCCATAGCGACAAGGGAGACACATCCATCCGCTTCGATTTGCTTCTCTACCGCACGCTGGAGTGGAGGCTTTCCTCTTTCTTCAGATGCATCGGGCAGAAGAAGCACGGCGAGAAGCTCAGGATGGACTGGAGCAAGGTCGTCGGCGCCCAAGGCAGGGCTCACGTAACCCAAAGGACCTACAAGAACCAGTACGGCGAGGACAAGACCATCAACGACATCGACAGGTTCTACGACTACAAGCCCGAGTACTTCCAAGCCGAAATCGACGACAGCCAGTTGCCGTTTTAAAGAGGTGTCGACATGTTTGAACTAAGGCCCTATCAGAGGGAGGCGGTTCAGGCTATCGAGAATGAATGGAACAAAGGCAATAGGAAGACCCTACTCGTATGTCCGACGGGAACGGGGAAGACGCAGATCTTCTCGTCCGTGATCAAGGACCAGATCGCCGACGGCTCAAGGGCATTGATTCTCGCCCATCGAAACGAGCTGCTCGACCAGGCTGGCAAAAGACTCAAGGCGACATACGGGATAGACAGCGCACTTGAAAAGGCGGAGTCGACTTCGATTGGCTCCCCTTTGAGCGTAACCATCGCTTCCATCCAGACTCTGGCAAACGCCTCCAGACTGCAGAAATTCGACAAGAACTACTTCAAGACCATAGTGGTGGACGAGGCCCATCATTGCTTGGCGGACACCTACCAAAGGGTGCTCAGCCACTTTGAGGATGCCGATGTCCTTGGAGTCACGGCCACACCGGACAAGGCGGACCACAGGAATCTAGGCGAGTATTTCGATTCCAAGGCCTACGAGTATTCGATGCCGCGAGCCATCAGGGAAGGATACCTATGCCCGATCAAGGCGCAGATGATCCCCCTCAAGCTCGACATCAACAGCGTCGGCGTCTCCAACGGGGACTACGCGGCAGGGGAGATAGGAAACGCCCTTGAGCCCTACCTGAACCAAATCGCGCTGGAGATGGTGAACTATTGCAAGGGCAGGAAGACCGTCGTGTTCCTTCCCCTCGTGAAAACCTCCCAGAAGTTCACCGAATTGCTAAATGTCCATGGCTTAAGGGCCGTCGATGTCAACGGCAATTCAAAGGACAGGGAGCGGAGGATAAATGATTTCGAGAACGGCGAATACGACGTCCTATGCAACTCGATGCTTTTGACCGAAGGATGGGACTGCCCGAGCGTCGATTGCGTGGTGATCCTAAGGCCCACCAAGGTGAGGAGCCTCTATCAGCAGATGGTCGGAAGGGGAATGAGGCTTGCGCCGAACAAGGAATACCTGCTCCTTTTGGATTTCCTCTGGCTCACGGAAAGGCACGACCTCTGCAAGCCCAGCGGACTCCTCGCCAAATCCGACGAGGAAGCCAAGAAGATCGACGAGAGGATCGCCAACAGTGGCTATGCAGTCGACTTGGTGGAAGCAGAGGATGAAGCCGAACGTGATGTCGTCGCCGAAAGGGAGGAGTCGCTGAAACGAGAACTCGAGGCCATGCGCAAGAAGAAGATGACGCTGGTCGACCCGATTCAGTATGCCTTCTCCATCAGTGCCGAGGACCTTGCCACCTACGAGCCTACCTTCGCTTGGGAGATGGGTCCGATGACCGAGAAGCAGAGGGAGTATCTCGAAAGGCACGGGATCTACGCCGACGAGATCAAGAACTGCGGAATGGCATCCCTCATCATCGACAAGCTCAAGAACAGACAGCTCGAAGGCTTGGCCACGCCTAAGCAGATCAGACTCCTTGAGAGATATGGCTTCCTCCATGTCGGTCTTTGGGCTTTCGAAGACGCCAGCAGGATGATCACCCGCATCTCCTGCAACAACTGGTACGTGCCAAGGGAGATCAATCCGAAGACCTACGAGCCCAGAAAGGGGACGAACGCATGACGAAAGAGAACATTCTGGAAGCCCTCCAATACATCAAGCCGATGGAAGACTACGACGATTGGCTACGCATCGGGATGGCCTTGAAACACGAGGGTTTCGATTGCTCCGTCTGGGACAACTGGTCCAAGGGCGCGAGGAATTACGAGGAAGGCGTCTGCCAGAAGAAATGGGAGACCTTCAACGGTTCGTCAAAGCCGATCACCGGAGCGACGATCATCGAGATAGCGAAACGCAACGCCTACAGATACATCAACTACGACACCGGCGGTTGCGTGGATTTCAGCGATGACTTAAGCGGAGACGACAGGAAAGAGCTGACGCCGGTCGAGCAATTCAGGCTCTATCTCAAGACCCTGTTTTATCCCGAGGACCACGTAGGAATCATCACCGAGGACGCGTTTCAGGACCCTAAGGACAAGAGGTGGAAGCCGAGGAAGGGCTACTACGACAAGACGGTAAGGGAGCTTTTGGCATCGCTGGACAAGTATCCCGACGAGCTTGCCGACACCGTCTATAGCTGGAAGGACGAGGCCGGCGCTTGGATAAGGATCAACCCGCTTGACGGCAAGGATGCACTCAAGGAGAACGTCACCCGCTATGAATACACCCTCATCGAGTGCGACGAAGGCACGATGGAAGAGCAGATAGAAGCCTACAAGAGATTCCGCCTTCCCATCGCAGCCATGGTCTCGAGCGCCGGGAAATCCGTCCATGCGGTGGTCAAGATACATGCACCGAACTATGAGGAATACCGAAAAAGAGTCGAGTTTTTGCATAGGTATTTGCTGAAGCACGACCTCAAGATAGACAAGGCGAACAAGGACCCGAACCGAATGTCGAGGCTTCCGGGAGCCACCAGAAACGGCAAGGTGCAGAAACTTCTGGCGGTGAACATCGGGGAGAAGGATTGGTTCTCGTGGCTTGATTTCATCGAGGACCAGGATGCCGGACTCCCACCGATCGAGAACTACGTCAAATCCATCGAGACGAAGCCCATCCAACTGCCCGAGGAACTGATCTACGGGGTGCTCAGGCAAGGTCACAAGATGCTCATCGCCGGTCCTTCCAAAGCAGGCAAGTCGTATCTCCTGATGCAGCTCGGGCTATGCATTTCGGCTGGCAGGAAGTGGCTGAAGTTCCAATGCAGGAGGGCGAGGGTGCTTTACCTGAATCTGGAGATCCAGGAGGAGTCGTTCAGGAAGAGGCTCAATTTCCTCCAGGAGTCGCTGAAGATGACGGACGGGGAAGCCTCGAATTTCGACATGTGGAACCTCAGGGGCAAGGCGCTTCCGCTCAACAAGCTGGTCCCGAAGCTCGTGAGAAGAATCAAGGGGCAGAACTACGGCGCGATCATCATAGACCCTATCTACAAGGTCATTTTCGGCGACGAGAACAGCGCTTCCGACATGGGGCAATTCTGCAACGAGTTCGACAAGATTGCTCTTGAGACGGGCGCTTCCATCATCTATTGCCACCACCATTCGAAGGGCGCCCAGGGGCAGAAGAACATGATAGACAGGTCAAGCGGGAGCGGCGTGTTTGCCCGCGATCCGGATGCCATCCTCGACATCATCCAGCTCGACTTGGATAGAGGCTTCGTTCTGGACAATTGCGACAACCCTCTCGCCACTGGATGGCAGATCGAGGGGACGCTCAGGGAATTCCCGCCTTTCGAGCCCATCAAGTGTTGGTTCGACTTCCCGCTCCACGTGGTGGACGAAAAAGGCGTGCTGGACGGCAAATCGCCAAAAGGATCGATTGAGGCGAACCTAAGCAAGTCCAGCAAGAGGAGCGTCGACTACGGCAAAAGGCACGAGGAGTTCGACAAGGCCTACGAGCTGGCGCTCATGGGGAAGGACTACGCGACCACCAAAGACATAGGCGATGTGCTGGGCGTAAGCGTGAGGACCGTGCAGTCGAGATTGAAGGAATACGAGGACGATTACGAAAGCGTGAAAGGGGAGGTGAGAAGACGATGAAAACACACCAAAACGAAAACGAAAATAGGGCTTATATATATAAATTTCGTTTCGTCGCAATTTCTACGAAACTAAATGCCGTCTTCATTTGTAGGAAAGGGGCATTGAACAGCCCTCTTTCCCAAACAAAGGACGGCAGAGACCTAACCCTTTCTTCGCAATCTCCAAACCCCTTGAATTTCGCTGACTGCAAAGCCGGATCCAGTGAGGTGGCGGTATGAAGATTTTCTTGCTCTTGGACCCGCCGACCATCACGGCTCAGGAGACCAAGGTGGCGATAGTCCGTGGCAAGCCTAGGTTCTACAAGCCCGAGAACGTCGCCAAGGCGAAGGAAGAGCTGAAGAAGCACCTGAGGCCGTTCAAGCCGGAGAAGCCGCTCGACGGACCGATAGAGCTCAAAGCCACGTGGCTCTTCCCAAGGGGCAAAAGGCACCAGCACCTCGAGTGGCGAACCACCAAGCCAGACACCGACAACCTAGAGAAGCTCCTCAAGGACTGCATGACCCAACTGGGTTTCTGGAAGGACGATGCCTTGGTGGTGAGGGAAGTGGTCGAAAAACTCTGGAGCGACGAGCCGACCGGGATCGCCCTCGAGATAGAGATACTCGGCGACAGGAAGGAGGAAAGCGATGACACTGAAACAACTGCTCGACGAAATAAGGGAACTTAGCGACAAGATCCACCAGGACTATGGGCTCCTCCAGTTCTACCGCAGGCAGTCCAATGCGATCTCCGGACCTGTCTATGGCGAGCGGATACACACGCAGCCAAGCGGAAAGGCTCCATTCGAGAAGTGGGTCCTCAAGGCCCTGGACAAGGAGATGGAGATAAAGGACGAGGAAGCCAAACTTGACGATTTGAAGCTAAAGGCCACGAACTCGCTCGAAAAGCTGGAGGACAAGGAGATGGCGCTTGCGATCATGTACAGGCACATCAGCTTCATGACCTACGATGAGATAATGGGCGCCATGCATCTGTCGAGAAGCTCGGTCTATAGGCTCCTTGACGATGCAAAGCCGGCCATCGATTTTCTGGAAGTGTAGATTCTGGGCTACGTCAGTTACGTTGTATGGATTGAACGTGATTCGACGTGGCCCTTTTTCTTTGGAGATTGGAGAGACGTTGGCGATTACGTCAGGTATGTTGAACTCTTTCAAGGTGAATACGTCAGAAGGGATTCCCGTCTGGATTTCGTCTCGTCAGGCGGTACGTCGAATCACGTCGGGATCCCTGACGTAAACCGACGTGGAGAGATTTTCTCGAAGATTCTGTCTACCTCGCAATCCGACGTGGCACGTCGAAAGAATCTAGCGTGAATGCTTAGAATTAGATGTTGTCTTCTGGTTAGATAAAGATTAGGCAAAATAATGGCAAAAACAGGCGATTTTGTGGGCTTATTCCTCGATTATGTGGCAATTATGCCTTCACGTTGGAACTCCCGTCAGAAGCCGAATGTGTGTGTATCTATCGGAAGATATTCTCTTACGTCAGCCCATACGTTAGGTACGTTAGCTTGGTTCAACGTGTTTCGACGTGAAGGGATTTCCCGAGATCTCCGTCTTGCGTCAGGTATACGTGCGCTACGTTGAAGTGGTTCAAGGTGATCTGACGTGAGGGAAACGTCTTAAGATTCCGTCTTACTCATCGTATACGTTAGCCACGTTGAAAGTCTTCGAGGTAAAGACAGGTGAAAGACTACGAGGAAGATTTTGTCTGAAGACGGCTAGCTTGGAATACGTCGAAATCTCCAAGCGAAAGACAGGTCGTATACAGCAAAAAAGATAGTTATCTTCCTTGAAATCTCCGCTGCCTGGAAATTGAAGCGTTCTGACACACGATGACACATCCTGAAATATTGCGTCAGGCTGTCAAGATTTAGTAGGATTACCATGCGAGATATTGAAAAGGACTAACCACGCCCATGGAGAAATCTGTGGGCTTTTTTCATGTCGAGGAAAGGAGGCAAGGGAAGGTGCCGGAGAGAAAGAACAAGCGAATATACACCACGGACATCTGGGAGCAATGGCAGAAAGACGGCAAGCTCGAGGAAGTCCTAGCCTTCATTGCGGACTGCTCCAAGAAGCTCGTCACCCAAAGGGAGATGTGCAAGTACCTCAAGATCGAGGAGCACACCTTCACCAACCTGAAGCACAGATACCCTCAGATCCAAGAGGCGATGGACAAATCCAGATACGAGCTAAAGAAGGACCTGGCGAACGCCATGTACAAGAAGGCGGTGGGCTACGAGACCGTCGACGAGGACCAGCTCATCGAGGAGAAGGACGGCAAGACCAAGAAGAAGGTCCATAGGGTCAAGAAACAGGTGGGCCCGGACTTCAAGGCCATCACCTATCTGCTCACGAAGAAGTTCGGCAAGGAATACAGCGAGAGGTACGAGGACCTGAGGCTCATGGAGAAGAAGCTGGAGAGCCAAAACAGGAAGGAGGAATGGAGCAGTGTCGAATCGGTCACCGAGGAAGAACATGACGATAGTGATGAAGAGCGTAGCGGAGATTAGGCCCTACGGGAACAATCCAAGGCACAACGAATCCGCCGTGGACGCCGTCGCCAATTCCATAAGGGAATTCGGCTGGAAGCAGCCACTTGTCGTCGACAAGGACAACGTGATAGTGGTCGGGCATACCCGTTTTCTCGCCGCCAAGAAGCTGGGGATGACGGAAGTCCCGTGCCTCATAGCCGACGATCTGACCGAAGAGCAGATCAAGAGCTACAGGCTGGCCGACAACAAGACGAACGAGCTTGCCACCTGGGACTTCGAGAAGCTGAAGGCAGAGCTTGAGGGGATCTCGGACATCGACATGACGCAGTTCGGCTTCGAAGAACTGGAGGCGAGCCTTGATGACGTCAAAGACGACGGCTTCGACGAGGAGGGAGCGATCGATGAAACTCCTTATTCGAAAAGAGGGGACATCTTCCTTCTTGGAAGCCATCGTCTCATGGTCGGCGATTCCACCTTGAAGGAGGACGTGGACAGGCTATGCGACGGGAAGGATGCCGATTTGGTCCTGACCGATCCTCCTTACAACGTGGACTACGAGGGTCAGGACGGCATGAAGATCCAGAACGACAGGCAAAGCGACGGGGACTTCTACAACTTCCTACTCTCCGCCTTCAAGAACATGTACGGGCATACGAAGACGGGCGGAGCCATCTACTGCTTCCACGCCGACACGGAGGGGCTCAACTTCAGGAACGCATTCAAGGAGGCGGGGTTCAAGCTCGCCGAGTGCCTCATCTGGGTCAAGAACTCGCTTGTGCTCGGAAGGCAGGACTACCAATGGCGACACGAGCCCTGCCTCTATGGCTGGAAGGAGGGGGCAGCGCATTACTTCGTTGACGACAGGACGCAGGACACCATCCTCGAATACGACAAGCCGAGGAACAACAGCCTCCATCCGACGCAGAAGAACATCGAGCTCATATCGAAGCTGATGCTCAACTCCTCGAGGAAGGGCGAGACGGTACTCGACCTCTTCGGCGGTTCGGGGACGACCCTTATAGCAGCCGAGCAGCTGGGAAGGAAGACGCTCATGATGGAGCTCGACGAGAGATACGCCGACGTGATCGTCAAGAGATACATCGCCCTCAGGCACTCAGCGGATGGGTGCTTTTTGTTTAGGGATGGAAAAAGAACGCCATTGAGCCAGATTGGGGATTACGCCAAGGCTTCAGGTGACGAAGGAGCCTTATCTTAAAGTTACTCCAACCAGTCGGCTTAAGGGAAAAACAATGAATTTTGAAAGGAAACAAGGATTTTGATTATGGAAAAATACGTGACTTGCGAATCAGTGTTCAGGGGACATCCGGACAAGATATGCGACCAGATCGCCGATGCCATCTTGGATGAATACCTCCTCAAGGACAAAAACAGCAGGGTGGCGATCGAATGCTCCGTCAAGGACAACCTCGTGTTCGTCTTCGGGGAAGTCACCTCCAAGGCCCATGTGAACGTCGAGAAGGTGACGAAGAGGGTCTTGCGCGACATTGGCTACTTCGACAACTTCGTCGTCCTCACCAAGGTCTCGGCCCAATCTTGGGACATCGCAAAGGGCGTCGACAAGGATGGTGCGGGAGACCAAGGGATCATGTACGGCTACGCGACAAACGAGACAGGCGAGTTCCTGCCTCTTCCATACGTGATCGCAAGGGACATCTCCAAGCGAATCGAAGCCATCAGGAAAGAGAAGTACATGGACGTCCTAGGGGTGGACGGCAAATGCCAAGTGACAGTCCGCTATGTCGATGGCAAGCCAAAGGCCATCAAGGCCATCGTGGTCTCTGCCCAAACGAAGAAAGGCATCAAGCTTGATGAAGTGAAGAGGATCATCAAGGAAGAGGTACTCATCCCGTTGCTTGGCCAGACGCTCGATGGAATCGAGATACTCATCAACCCGACTGGGGCTTTCTATCGCGGCGGTCCCTATGCCGACAGCGGTTTGACTGGTCGAAAGCTCATGGTCGATACCTACGGAGGAGTCGCCCATCACGGAGGCGGCGCTTTCTCCGGCAAGGACTGCACCAAGGTCGACAGGAGCGGCGCCTACTACGCAAGGTTCGTCGCCAAGTCGATCGTCAAGGCGGGACTGGCCGATAGATGCGAGGTGGCAGTTTCCTATTCGATTGGCGTTGCTAATCCCATCAGTGTGAGCATCGACACCTTCGGGACTGGAAAGATCGGCGACGAGGAGCTTCTCAAGCTCGTGAACGGGCATTTCGATTTCTCGGTGAAGAACATCATAAGTGAGCTTAGATTGAAGGATATCTCGTACCAGAGGCTCGCCGAATACGGGCACTTCGGAAACGACGTCTATCCTTGGGAGTACGCGGATGGAAAAGCGAATGAACTCAAGAAGGCTGCAGCCGAAGCGTCTGCATAACTTCTACAAGTCGGACACGTGGCACAAGGTAAGGGAAGAGGTTATTTTGAGGGCAAAGGGAAGATGCGAGATCTGCGGAAAGCCCGGGACGGAGGTCCATCACAAGATACATCTGACGCTTGATAACGTGGACGATCCATCTATCGCCTTGAACCCGGATAACCTCCTCCTTCTCTGCAAGGAATGCCACAACAAGATGCATGGAAGGTTCGGCGGCAGATTGCCTAAATACAGATGGAACGAAGACGGCGACTTGGCCGAAGTCAGGGAGGAGGAAATTAGATGAAGAAAGTTCTTTTTTACTTGGTCCAATGGACATGGGGAATCATCCAGAACCTGCTAGGGGTGGTTCTCTTTTTGTTTTTGGCAGCAAGAAAGCACAGGGCGTTCCATGGGGCGGTGATCACCACTTGGAAGCTAGGCAGTTCGCTTAGCCTTGGCATGTTCATTTTCACCAGAACGCCATATGATTTGAGGCTCGTCCAGCACGAGTACGGGCACACGGTCCAAAGCCTGATCCTAGGTCCTCTATGGCTCTTCGTGATCGGGTTGCCTAGCCTTGTCTGGTGCGGATGCTTCGGCAAGTGGAGGGAGAAGCATAACGTCGACTACTATTCCTTCTACACCGAGGCCTGGGCGAACAGGCTGGGGGAGAAGTACCGCTAGCGACCCTCCCCCCTAGGCGCCTGAGAAATATCGCCCGGGTACCGTCGAGGGGGACTCACGAAAAATACGGGGCGGATATTTCGGAAAACCTAAAATCCGGAAACCAAACAAAAAATCGCCAGCCGATGAAAAGGTCTTTGCTTTGCGGTGTTTTCCCCTAGGAAAGGCATGTTTTCATTCTTCCGAAAAATAGTCGGGAATGTATCGAAAATTGAGTTGCTATCGTGTCTTTTCAGAGCGATGTATATACGTGCGAAGGGTGAAGAAACACACCTTCGGGAAAGAGGCAAGACACTATGTTCAAAGAAAGATTCGGCATCGAGATCGAGTTCACGGGGCTCACCAGAAACAAGGCCGGCAGGATCGTCGCAGACTACCTTGGCGGAACCATCGAGGAAGCACACGACTACTATGACACGAAGGTCATCAAGGCGCCCGACGGCAGGAAATGGAAGGTCATGTACGACGGCTCCCTAAGATGCCAGACAAAGAGGAATGGGGAAACCGTCAGCGCCTCAAGGGATTACTCCTGCGAGTTAGTGAGCCCAATCCTCACCTACGACGAGGACATCAACACTCTTCAAGAGATAGTTAGACAGCTCAGAAAGACCGGCGGGTTCACAAACGCTTCTTGCGGTATCCACATCCACCTCGACGGGGCGGACCACGACGCGAGGACCATCAGGAATCTCATCAACATCATCGCCTCAAAGAACGACCTCCTCTACAAGGCTCTAGAAATCAAGCAGGAGAGGATGAGGTTCTGCAAGAAGATGGACGAGCACCTCGTGACCTCGATCAACAAGAAGCACCCGAAGACCATGGAGGAGCTCGCCGACATCTGGTACGACGGCTACTACGGAACCAGAAACACGCATTACCACGATTCCAGATACCACTTCCTCAACCTCCATAGCTTCTTCACCGGGAACCACACGGTCGAGCTTAGGGGGTTCAATTCGGAGCTCCACGCCGGGAAGGTCAGGAGCTACATCGTCCTCTCCTTGGCGCTCAACCACCAAGCCCTCGCTCAGAAATGCGCATCGAGCAAGAAGCCGCAGGTCGAGAACGAGAAGTTCGCCATGAGGACCTACCTCAACCGCTTGGGTCTCATCGGTGACGAGTTCAAGAACTGCAGGGAGCACTTGACCCACGCCTTGGACGGATGCAGCGCTTGGAGATTCGGAAGCAGGGAAGCGACGCAGACATTGGGAGGAGCGAGATAAATGAAGAAGCATTACTTGGCCTACGGCTCGAATCTGAACCTAAGGCAGATGGAGAGAAGGTGCCCCAACGCCAAGAAGGTCGGCACCTATATGCTCAAGGATTGGGCATTGGAGTTCAGGTACTACCTCACCATCAAGGAAGAGAAGGGGGCAGAAGTCCCGCTTGGGATATTCGAAATCGACGAGGCGGACGAAAGGGCGCTCGATAGATACGAGGGTTATCCGACCCACTACAGGAAGGAATGCCTAAAGGTTGAGTTGAATGGCAAGCCCATCAAGGCGCTCGTCTACGTCATGAACGAGAGGATAAGGGGAGTGATGCTTCCCGACATCCATTACCTCAACACGTGCATGGAAGGCTATAGGGACTTTGGCTTCGACCAATCCTACCTCTTCAGGGCCTACAAGGAGGCGGAATAGAGATGGCAAGCGAGACGACGATCAAGAACAGAGTCGAACAGCTCAAGGCGATGGACGATTTCATGCACTCGGTGAACGACGAGGAACTCATCGACTCTTGGCTTACCTACGGGGTTCCGGACGAGGCAAGCGAGGAAGACTACAGGTTCATAGCCGAGGACGACGAAGCCTATAAGGAATGTGTGGAAATATTCAAAAGGACGGTGAAGGACGATGGATGCTATTACTGAGAAAAGAAGGAGATGCCCACTCTGCGGGCACCTGCTGGAACGCTACCCGAACAACGGCGAGCCTTTGATTCATGGGAGCGTATGCCTTCAGTGCAATGTAAGGGCGGTCATTCCGTTTAGGTATTTCCTAAGCGCCTACCAAAGAAGCCCAATCGCCATGCTCATCACGAACGGCAAGGTCCAAACCCACAAGACCAGCGACGGCTATTGGAAGCCAAGCGACATCGAGCTTTTCGTCGGGAAGAGCATCGCCTTCAAGACAAACGCAAAGCTGGGGCTCACGTTCGCTTTCGTTAAGGGATGCGAAGAGGAACCCGCCGAATTGGCTTCGACCGCGCGTAAGGCCCTGAAAGCCCCTTACAAGCCGAACGTTCTGGTTATCCCCACGAGGCTTCTGAAAGGAGTGAGACTGAATGAGTAACGACGACAGCAATTGCGTCTACAAGGAATACGGGAGGCTCAAGGGCCTCTTTTCGGATGGCAACGAGGACAAGCTCCCCTTGGTGGACGAGCTTCTTAAGAAGGTGGCGTTCCTTACCATCGAGCTTAGAGGCTTGGAAAAGACCATCAAGAAACAAGGGACTGTTCAAGTCTCTAACAAAGGAACGACCAGAACCAATCCCAACTTGAAGTCCTATCTATCGATGCTAAGCGTCTACCAAGGGATCATAAAGACCCTTAACTCCATCTTGGATACTGATGTCACTGAAGAGGACGATGCCTTCGATGAATTTATCAAGAAGGCTGTAGAGGAAAGATGAACAATTACTTCTTGGAATATTACGAGAAAGTCAAAAGCGGTGAGATCTTGGTTGGCAAGGAACTAATGAAAACCCTCGACAATCTATACAAAGACCTCTCTAATCCTAGGTATTTCTTCGATTTGAGGCCAGGTTCCATCCGCATAGATTTCATCGAGACTTTCTGCAAACACACCAAATCCCCATTCACAGGTCAGCCATTCAAGCTCACGTTGTGGGAGAAGGCTTTTCTTCAAGTCTCATACGGCTTCAAGATGAGCGATACGAAGCTTAGAAGATTCAATGAAGTCATATTGCTCATTGCTCGTAAGAACGGCAAGACCACCTTCATTGCAGGCATTGACTTGGCGGAGTTCTTCCTTTCTCGTGGTGTCGATATCGTATGTGCTTCCAATACTAGTGAACAAGCCAACATCCTCTTCGACGAGATAAACAACATGAGGGAAGCTAGTCCAACTCTAGAGAAGAGGACTAGTAAGAACATCTTCTGCATCAAGTTCGGGAAGAAGAACGACAAGAGAAGCTCTCTCAACAAATCCAAGATCAAGAAGATGTCCGCGCAAAGTAAAAATAAGGATGGCTATAACATCGAAGTGGGATGTATCGACGAAGTCCATGAGATGACCGATAGCAAGGTCTATGATGCGATTAAGCAATCTCAATCGACTAAGAAGGAACCATTGATATTCATCATCACTACGGAAGGCGTGACTGTTGGAGGTTTTCTTGATTCCAAACTCGAATACGCTAGGAAGATCATCAAAGGCGAGATTGATGACGAACGTGTGCTTCCTTGGCTATATACCCAGGACTCGCAGGAAGAGATCTTTAACGATCCCAAGACTTGGATAAAGAGCAACCCTAGCTTAGGCGAAATTAAGCAAATGAGTTATTTGGAAGACTTGATGAACAAATCTAAGAACGACCTAGCGACTAGAGTCACGATGTTATGCAAGGACTTTAATATCAAGCAAACGGAGGACGGCTCATGGCTCAACTTCAAGGACATCGAGAACAAAGACACATTCAATATCGATGATTTGAGAGGAAGTTATGCGATAGGTGGAGTTGATTTATCTTCGACCACCGATTTGACTGCTGCAGTCTTATACGTAGAAAAGGAAGGTAAGAAATACTTAATATCCCATTTCTTCATGCCTAGCGATGTGCTTAGGGAAAGAATTCAGGAAGATAATGTTCCCTATGACATTTGGGTAGAGAAGGGCTACATCACTTTGACGGAAGGCTCTCAAAATGACTTCAGTTTGGTTACCCAGTGGTTCAGAAGCATGATCGATAAGTATGATATTCGTCCTTTATGGGTTGGTTATGATCCTTGGAATTCCCAGTATTGGGTGAAGGAAATGGAGGACATGGGCTTTGAGATGGTGAAGATAAGACAGGGCGTATATACACTTTCTGAACCCATGAAGCAGCTTGAGGCGGATTTAAGGAACCACGTACTTAACTATAACAATAACCCAATCATCAAGTGGTGCCTAGCCAATACCCAAGCGAAGGTCGATGTGAACGGGAACATCCAGCCATCGAAGCTTAATTCAAGGCTAAAAAGGATAGATGGAACGGTAGCGACTATTATCGCTTATGCGACTTTGACTAGGTATAAGTTGGACTATGAGGCAATGACTGAATGAAGCGCATTTATCATATTGCGATACATTTGTCAATATTTACTTGTTGAAAAAAGGCCTCATGAATGATATGTTATCTAAAAAGGAGGTAGACAAAATGAAACCTTTTCGCTTTCTGACAATCCTATTCGCTGGAGTCGGTCTGTTAACGGGATGTGGAAACCATAGCGAGTATACTACCAATAATTCTCCATTTTTCTGTTTTAGTATGGATCAGGTCTTTCGCTTTGGAGATGTCGATTATTCAGGTTATGGTGGCGAGATTGACATAAGAAAGCGCGATGAGCTCATCGGTTTCATCATTCGTGAGGAAGATGCCGAGACGTTCGAGCGTGAGGAAGATTACATTTATGGAGTTGTCGCTGACTTTTATGTTTACGACTACGACAAGAAATATCTTCCCGTCTATTCGATAGTCGATACCGATTATCATGATAGAATTATTGTCCAAGCTAGTTACATGCTACTCCAATACGTCAACACAAGTCTTATCGAGGAGGAAAGCGTGCGATGAAACTCAGGGTCATTTTCTTGTCCGTCTTCGCTTCACTCGGTTTTCTCGTGACCACGGGAACAGGCATCGGCATAAATCCCGATTCCCTTTCTTCGGTAAATATGCGGGATACGCCTTCTCCCCGGAAGGCCGCTCAATCATTTTCGGACGAAACGGATGCCATGCCAGCTGACACACTGATTCCAACGGAAAAGCCGGAGGTCTTGGTTTCCGCCACACCCAGGGAATCGTGGAACATGGTCACGAAAAGCCTTGTGGACGGCTCCGTAGACTATTTCTATTTCGATGAGCACGATTATTCCTATCGTCAGTTTGCCTACGATGACAACTCCTATTCTCTTATGAGTGCTTCCGAGCCATTGGCTGAAACGGCTGAGGTGCACTCGTTCGTGAACTCCGATGGCTCCGTCTCCATCTATACGGAGGGATACGACCCATTGTTGGTTGATGACGGAACCATAGTCCCTCTTTCAGAAGGAGGAATTATCGGTACTGATGACAGAGTGATGGTGGAGGATACACTGTCATCGCCATATCGTTATGCGGGATTTCTTCTAACTATTTACAAGAACGTTTACAACAGAAGCAATGGTCAATACGAAGACAGATCTTTCATCGGCACCGCTTTCCTTGAGGGGCCAGACCTCCTCGTAACGGCTGGGCACTGCGTCTATGGTGACGTGACGAACACCTTCACGGACGAGGACGGAAATCCAGATACAAGGTACGAGGACAACCTTTCCAACCCGAGGTTCCCTGACGAAATCATTTACTATCCGGCGCGGAACGGCAATTCATATCCATATGGCGAAGTAGACGTAGAACGCATCTACCTCGAAAATGAATACTATCTGAACGTCCAGAAGGATTGGGCGTGCTGCAAACTCAGTGAGCCCATCGGGAACACGACGGGCTGGAACGGAAAGATTGGCAATTTCTATGAGCAGAACTATCCCATGACGACGTTCGGCTATCCCGGCGACAAGAACGGGTATATGTATGAAGTTTCTGGGAAAATGACCGACTTCGAGAGCAACGGATGGTACTACAGGACGGACATGGATGCCGTCGCCGGCCAAAGCGGTTCCCCGTATCAGGTGACCGTCAATGGCAACGATTACGTTTGTGGAATTTTCACGTATATGTCAAGCGACGCAAACGGCCCATATACGGGTGGCTGCCGAATCGACTCCTTCATGTTCTATTTCATGAACAGCTTCGTGACCGGGGATGAGCTTCCCGAATACGTTTCGCTCTTCATCCATTCCAAGTCAGGATCGACCTGGAAAATAAGAATCTACAATCCCAACCCGTTCGAGGTCACGGCATACTACAATTCGAAGATGTGCTTTTATGGCGACGCCGAGAATTGGACCGGCCTAGCGGACGTGAAGGACGTCCAGATTGCTCCTTATGACGATGAGTATGTCGAGATTTCCGAGAACTGGTTCGCGACTTCCATCGCCGTGTCCATCCTGCACGGATCGAAGCGTCTTGTCACGTTCGCAGATAATTTGGACATCAACAACAAGACCCTGTCTCTCCATCAAAACCTTATCGCTTAGTTCCAGTAACGTTCATTATTGGTTTAGTGGGCTCTTGATTGAGCCCATTTTCTTTTGTGTTTGATTTACGCAAAAAGGAGGAGTTTCTGTGTGATTTTTAAAAGAAAAAAGAAGAAATTGGAGAATTTTGATGCCATCGGTTTTATTAACGACATCGCTCTTCCTTTGACTCCGTTCGGGGACAGGATAACGAACTCGGACGTGGTCCTGATATGCATCGACAGGATAGCGAGCCAATGCGCAAAGCTCAAAGGCAGGTGCATCAGAAGAGACGATAACGGAATCATCACGGAGAGGAACAGGAACCTCTCTTTTTTGTTGAAGTCGAAGCCGAGCGAATACATGACGCCTTATCAGTTCCTCTATAAGGTGGTTAGCTTGCTTTTGCTCAACGACAACGCCTTCGTCTATCCGCTCTACGACAGGGAGACGTTGGAGCTCAAGTCACTCTATCCGCTCAACCCGATAATCGTCGAGCCCATCGTGGACAAAGCGGAAACCTACTACCTGAAGTTCCATTTCGAGAGCGGTGAGTCGTTCATTCTTCCAAAAGAGAACGTGATACACCTTCGAAGGTTCTACACGGGGAACGACGTCTTCGGCGGAAGCGGGTCTAAGTCAAGCCACGAAGCCCTGCTCAAGACCCTAGGGATAAACGAAGCCCTGCTTCAGGGAGTGGAAAAGGCGGTCTTCAGTTCCTTCCAGATAAAGGGCATCCTGAAGCTCAACGGTCTCCTCAAGGAAGAAGACCGAAACAAGGCCGTGGAGGCCTTCAACAGGGCTTTGGAGGGCTCTTCGAAGAACAAGTCGTCCATTGTCCCGATGGATCTCAAAAGCGAATACGTGCCGATTTCCCTCGACCCCAAATTGGTCGACAAGGACACGCTGAACTTCATCCAAAGCAAGATTCTAGACTATTTCGGGGTGAGCCTTCCGGTGTTCTCAAACTCATACAACGAGAACGAATTCAATGCATTCTACGAAACGACCATCGAACCTCTGGCCATTCAGTTGTCGGAGGCTTTTTCTTTGGGGCTTTTGACCGACAACGAGCTAAGGAGCGGAACCGAGATAGTGTTCTATTCCGAGAGACTCCAGTATGCGTCATGGACCACCAAGGTATCGGCGATAGAGAAGCTTATGTCCTTGGGAATTATGTCCATCAACGAATCGAGGGCATTGCTTGGCCTTGAACCCATAGAAGGTGGGAACAAGAGACTTCAATCTCTCAACTTTGTCGACAGCGACAAGGCGAACAAATACCAAGTCGGAGAGGAAAAGGAGGAAACAGATGGTAAAGGAAATTCGAACAGCAACGCTGAACCTAACAAACAATGACGAAAGCAAGATGATACTAGAGGGCTATGCGATCGTCTTCAACCAGGAGACATTGATTGGCGATGCCAAGCGTGGCTTCAGGGAAATGATCATGCCAAGCGCCCTAAAGTACACATCCATGAATGACGTGCCGCTAAAGTACAACCACATGGACAATTTCCTGGTGATCGCCAGAACAAAGAACGGCTCGCTCAAGCTCGAAGTCGACGATGTCGGCCTCAAGATCAGGGCGGAGCTATTGGACACCCAAACCAACAAGGATATCTACAAGATGGTCCAGAACGGGCTCCTCGACAAGATGTCCTTTGCCTTCACCGTGAATGCCCAGGAATGGGATAGAAGCGGTGAGATACCACTTAGAAAGATTACATCCATCGAACGCCTATACGACGTCTCGATAGTCGATCTTCCAGCTTATGAGGGAACTTCCATATATTCTCGATCCCTTGATTTCGTGGAGTCGGAATTGAGGGCCATGGATTTGGAAAAGGAGAAGGAAAGGAAGGAAATCGTAAGGCGAAGAATAAACCTAAAACTAAAAATCGGAGGTAAATGAAATGAACTTAGTTTTAAGAAAGAAAGAAATCGAAGACCGCCTCAATGAAATCAGGGGCATGGTCGACAAAGAAGAGGATATGACCAAACTCGAAGAGATGGAAAAGGAAACCGACAAGCTTCAGGAGGAAAGGGCCATGATCGAGAAGAAGATGAGCCTTGCCAAGATGACCGAAATCCCTATGGTTTCCAGCAAGAACACTGCAGAACAAAGGGATATCCTCGAAAAGCGTGGCAAGGATCTGATGGAAAGCAGAACCATCAAGGTCTCCAGCGACGAAGTCTTGCTCCCTGACCACGTCGATTCCACTTTGGCACCTTATCCTTTCAAGCCCGTAAGCGAGCTCGTCGATAGGGTACATACCATCAATCTCCAAGGCGGGGAAACCTACACCAAGAGCTACGTCAAATCCTATGGCGAGGCAGGCAACACCGCCGAAGGTGCAAGCTATACCGAAACCGAACCTCACTATGGATATGTGACCATCCCTAAGGTCAAGGTCACTGCATACACCGAGATCACCGAGGAACTCGAAAAGCTTCCTGCCATCAACTACCAAGCCGAGGTCATCAAGAACATCAACATCTCGCTCAGAAAGAAGATCTCCCAGCAAATCATCAAAGGAGATGGAACTACCAACAACTTCACCGGTATCTTCTCCGACAAGGCTGATGCGCTCAAGGATCAAAAGGACTTGGAGATTGCAACCATCGACGAGAACACGCTCGACGACATCGTCTTTGCCTACGGCGGAGAGGAAGCCATCGAAAACGGCGCTTGCCTTATCCTAAACAAGAACGATTTGAGGGCATTCGCAAAGCTCAGAACCAAGGAAGGCAGAAAGGTCCATAACATCGATTACGTCAACCAAACCATCGATGGCATCCCTTATGTCCTCAACGGCAACTGCAGTGCGCTTAGCGATCCTTCCACCGGGGCAGGCACCTATTGCATCGCCTATGGTTCGCTCCTCAACTACGAAGTCCCTATTTTCTCCAACGTTGAGATTGGAAAGAGCACCGACTACAAGTTCAAGGACGGCATCATCTGCTACAAGGCCAGCGTATTCACTGGCGGAAATGTCGTCGGCTACAAAGGCTTTGTAAGAGTCAAGAAAGGCACTGCGGCCGTTAGCGAAGAGACCGAATAATGGTTCTCGACCTGGTGAAGAACTCACTGGGGATACCGATAGACGCACATGAGCAGGATGCGGAACTTTCCGCACTGATCGAGGCTGGCAAGGAGTTGCTGAGGGGCAGCGGAGTCAGCGAGAAGTACCTCGCCGATGAAGCCGACCCCTTGGTGACTTCCTTCATCCTCATCTACGTTTCCACCTCGTACGGCTACAAGTCGGACGGAAACCTCAAGGAGCTGCCTAAGCACTTCGACTTTCTGTTGAAGCAGCTGGCTTTGACGAAGCATGATTAATGCTTTTTCATTGAAGATGGCTCTTTTGAGCGTGACTGACGACACCGACGAGTACGGGAAGCAAAGATACAGGATAGTCTCGAAAAGGGAGCTCATGGCAATGCCTACAAATATCACCAGAAGCGAGTTCTACGAAGCAAGCAGGAGTGGGTACAAGGTTTCAAGGATCGTGAGGATAAATTCCTTTCTCTATAAGGGCGAGAGGTACATCTTGATCGACGGGAAAGTCTATAAGGTCATCAAGACATACGAGGTTTCGCATCTTCTCGAACTCACGCTCGAGGACACGAAACTGAAGGAGGAAGAGGGATGGCTAGCCTAGACGAACTGGCAGTGAAGGTCACTGAACTAATTGAGAAATCCCTCGACTTCGATAATGAGATGGATGGGATTCTTACGGATACCGCAAACGACATCATCAGCGACATCAGGGAAACGGCTCCGGTAGGAAATTCCAAGGAGCACCTGAAGGACAGCTTCACCTACGTCAAGGAAGGAACGAAGTCGAACAGGAGCGTGACCATCTATTCCAAGACCAAAGGAAGGATCGTCCACCTTGTCGAGTTCGGGTTCGTCCATCGAAGCGGGAAATTCGTCTCGGCCAGGCCGTTTCTAAGACCAAGCTACGAGAAGGAAGCACCGAAGATGGAAGAAAGGATAAAGGAGGCGATAAGGAATGCCGGCGACAAGACTTAAGGAAATCCTGGACGAAGTAGCGCCTTCCTATTACCTTTCGTATAGCCCAATAGACGTAGAGGAAACGAAGGCCCCGATCATCGTCTTTTCAAAAATAAACTCGACTTTTAAAGGTTTTTCTGACGATAAGGCAGGTATCAGGACGACCAATTATCAGGTTAATCTCATTTCGAAGGATCCAAAGGAAGCGGATGTCCTTTCGATGAAACTCGAGGAAACGCTCATAGCCCACGAATTGCCTTTTTCTCTTACAAGCGAATACAAAAATCAAAACGACACAATCTCAACGATCTACGAAATAAGAATGGAGGGAATAATCAATGTCTAACAAAATCACGTTTGGATTAAGAAACGTCCATTATGCCTTAGCCACTTTTGCCGAGGACACTTGGACGTTCGAGACTCCAAAGGCGCTAATCGGTGCTCAGGAGTTCACCACAGAACTCGTCGGAGGGACAAGCCAAGTCTATGCCGACGACAAGATCTTCCACACGCTCGTCAGTAATAGCGGTGCGACCATCACGCTCAAGCTCACCGAGCTCAGCGACGAGTTCAAGAAGGACGTCTTTGGCTATGAGGAGGACAGCAACAAGAACCTCGTCGAAGTCACGAACGGCGATGTCAAGACCTTTGCTCTTGGCTATGAAATCCAAGGCGACAGCAAGGCCAGAAGGGTCTGGTATTTCCTTTGCACGGCGACCCCCGTCGGACAATCCACCAAGTCCAAGGCCGATTCCATCGAAGCCAATAGTGTCTCTCTTACCATCACCGCAAGGCCGATCGAAGTCAACGACAAGGAAGTCTTGAGGGTCATCGCCAGCAAGGGCGACACCAACTACGAGACCTTCTTCGACAAGGTCACGCTTCCTACTTTGGGGGAATAGCACATGGAAAAAGAGATAAACTTGGGAAACGAAAAGCTCGTTCTAAGAAGCAGCCTATATTCATTGATTGAGTATAAGTCTCGCTTCGGGAGCGAGCTATTCAACGACATAAAGAAACTGGAAGACACCAAGGAAGAGAACATCACCGAAGTCATAGAGATCATTTTCAGAATCGTCTTCGTTCTCAAGAATCCGAAGGAAAACGAGACTTTCAAGGACTTTTTGTCCAGTCTCGACTTTTCTATCCTGAGTGATGCGACTCTTCTCACAAAGCTTTCGAACACGATAGTCGAGCTTTTGAAGACCGACAGAAAGGCAGGAGGAAACAAGGAAGAAACCTTTCGACAATAGGTATTCCTTTTCTTCCGCGATCATATACAACATCGCAAAACTGGGGCTCTCGATAGAGGACACGAAGCACTTCGACATCTCGACTTACATCGAGCTTATAGAGATAGAGAAGGAAGTCTACAAGGGCGAGACGAAGAGAAACGCCACACAGTCCGACATCGACAGCTTTTTCTTATAGGAAAGGAGGTAAGGAATGGCCGAAACGGTAAAGGGTCTCACTATCAAGCTCTCACTTGACGGAAAGGACCTTCAAAACGAACTCAACAACATAAAAGCGAACCTCAAGGAACAGCAAAAGGACTTGAAGGCTATCAATACCTCCCTTCGCTATGATCCGTCCAATCTAGAGCTTTGGACCAAGAAGCAGGAGACATTGAACGGGATTCTTGAGGAGACCAAGAAGAAGCTCGAGAACCAAAACGAACAGCTCGAGAAAGCCAAAAAGGCACTTGATGTAGGGGAGATATCCGAAAAGCAATACAACCAGCTCAGAAGGAACGTCGAGTACACCGAAGCTGACATCAGGAAGCTGAACAGCCAGCTTGATGAAACCAACGAGAAGATAGACGAACTTGGAAATATCGACCTCGGTTCCCTTTCAAAACTTGGAAGCAGTCTGACCAAATATGTGACGGCACCGATAGTTGGAGCTGTTACCGCACTCACGACATTGTCCGTCAAGAGCGCAGAGACGGCTGATGAACTCGGCGACACCGCACAAAAATTGGGAATTTCCGTAGAGGCGCTTCAGGAGTGGAACTATGTGGCGAAGCTTCTCGCCGTGGACAACGACCAACTCCAGAAGGCCTTCGTAAAGACGAACAGCCTCCTTGGCGATTTGGCCAGCGGAAACACCTCGACGGCGACGTCCGCATTGGAGAAGCTTGGACTCACCTATGACGATCTGAAGGGCAAGAACGTCGAGCAGGCGTTCGACATAATCCGCAATGCCTTGGCCAGCCTTGAGGACGAGACTCTCAGGGTAGGCATAGCCAACGACATCTTCGGGGCCAAGATAGGAACGGACCTTCAGCAGCTCCTTTCGGCCTCGTCTTCGGAGATCGAAAGCTTTAAAAGCGAATGCCAGGAACTCGGCGTAATCACCCAAGAGGAAGTCGATGCCTCGGCCAAGTTCAACGACGAACTCGACAAGGTGAAGACTCAGCTCCAGACATTGGGGGTCGAGCTCGCACAGATCCTCCTCCCGATAATGACGGAGTTTTTGGCTTTTCTCAAGGATTCCATAATCCCGAAGATAAGCGAGTGGGCAAACAAGCTCGGAGGCATGAACGACACGACCAAGAAGACCATCCTTGTGGTACTCGGCCTTGTTGCCGCAATCGGTCCGGCGATAAAGTTAGTGACGACCATCGTGCCGATTGTGAAGGGCCTCTCGACCGCGCTTAGTGCGGTAGGAACGGGAGGCTTTTTTGCCGGCGCTGGCATCAGTGCGGCCACCTTGGGAATAGGCGCACTCATCGCGATTCTCGTCATGGCCCTTACGCAAACCGAGAGCTTCAAGAACATCCTCACGGAGCTTGGAAACCTTTTGATGCAGATCCTCGAGCCCATCTTCATGATCATCGAGACGATAGGGGAAGCGCTTATGCCTATCATCGATCTCGTGATGGAGGTTGTCGGCAGCCTCATCAACCTTTTGACTCCTCTTTTGAATGTGCTTTTGCTTCCGATACAGGCGGTGCTTCAGGTGATAGGGAAGGTGCTGGAGGCCTTCATGCCTTTATTCACCATGCTAGCGGACATCATCCAAAGGGTCATAGCGCCGGTGCTCGAAGTGCTCTATGCGGTCTTGAAACCGATCTTCGACATCCTCGACGCCATCATTTCCTGCATCCAGTGGATACTCGACCACACGGTCGGATGGCTCATGGATATCGTGGATACGGTCGTCGGATGGTTCACCCCAAGCTCAAGCGGAGACGGCAATACCAGCAACAACACGGTCAACAACCAGACCACGAACAACGTCACGATCAACACGACTTCGAGCACTTTCGATATCGACAGCGTGAACGAGGCGTTGGGAGGCAGTTACCTATGAGAAAACTATGGCTTGTCAACGACTCGGGTCAGGAATATAGGTTCGACTATTCCTCGATGACGCTTGTCTCTTCCATCACTGGTTTGGGATTTCAAAAGACGAATACCTATTTCGACTTCGACAGCATCTACAAGAAGATAGACGAATCGATACCGACGCAGGATATCGTCTTCAGCCTTGCGTTTCTCAAAAAATATGCCGTTTTAAAGACTTTTTGGTTTATTTGGAGGGTTCCAAGGAACTCAAGCTCTTTTACACGAGCGACGACACGAAGTATTGCTATGTGGAAGTAGAAAGTCTCTCGAAGACCGAGATAAGTGGCGGGACTCTCACATCGGAACTAAAGCTCAAAAGGCTCTCCTATTGGTATAGGGACGTCATAAGTGAAGTCACCATCAACGTAAGCAAGGAAGGCAAGATATATCCTTTCACTTACCCATACAAGTACAGCGTTTCGAGCAAAGGGAAGATGACGCTCACCAACAACGGCTATGCGAAGGCTCCGCTCAAGATAACCATCAAAGGCAATGTGTCCAATCCAGAGGTTTTGGTGTCGAAGGATGGGGTGGAGGTAAGCAAGCTCAAGATCTACTATGAGTCGAGCGACTGCACGATAACAGTCGATGCCTTCCCTACCAGACAGGAAATCACAATCGAGGATGGGGAGAACAGATTCAACGCATACGAGTATCAGGATTTCTCATGCGACAACTTCATATTCCTGGACCACGGGACATATGAACTCACCTTCGTGCCGAACACGCAGGCAAGTCCAAAATGCTCGATAACAATGATAGAGGGATATTTAGGCAATTAGATATGAAACTTATATTTTTGGATAGAACCACATTCAAATACAAAGACAACGCCTATGTTTCCGGCGAATTCGAAATCGTTCTTGATAGCGTTGTAAAGCAGAAATCGAACTTCACGGTCAACAAGGAAGAGATCAAGGCGGAAGTAGGGGACATCGCAGTCCTCAAGGAAGGAAGGCTTTCCTATATCGGGATAGTCCAATCCATAACCCTCAATGACGACAAGACCTCGAAGGTCCAGCTCAACGACTTCAAGGAGCTCTTCAACATCAAGGTCCCTGTTTTCTCTTTCACTGGCAACGTCTGCAAGCTCTTGGCGGACACCATCAAGAAGGCGTTCGTCTCCAACAGCGACGACAGGCAGAACCTCAAATACCTGAAGGTGGAGGCGAGATCCGATGTCGAAGGAACGCTCACCTATGACGAGGACACCCTTATCAACATCGAGGACCTTATCGAGACCATAACGAAGACATACGGGGTGGTCATCAAATACCAGGTCAATTTCATCAGGGGCAGGTTCTCGAACATAGAGATTATGGTCGTGGAAGAGACACACATCGTGAAGCTAAGGCACGACCTCAAGGCAATCGGCAACCTCAAGATAAAGGAGAGCAAAGAGAACGTCGTCAACAAGTGCATCTTCTATCCGAAAGAGGAAAACGAAACCTATAAAAAGGAAGTCGAATATTACCTACTCACGGATGGAACCATCACTACCGATAGGAGAGACGCAAGGCGCTATCCATACGTGAACGTCGAGAGCGAATTCTACTCCGATGAAGATTATGAGAAGCTGGAGAGCAAGGCGAAGGAAAAGCTCATCAAGAGCTCGAGCGACCACCAGATCACCTTCGATCTGGACGTCACGAACAATGTGTTTGTGCCGCTAGGGAACATATTCGTCGGCTACTTCGTGGAGTTCCATGCGCCCAAGAAGACCTATTCCACGATGCTTACCCAAATCAAATACAAGAACACGCTTTCATCCTGCACCCTGACACTTGGAGAGCAAAGGACCTCGCTTACTGACAAGATAAAGATGATGAACAGCGGGTCAAAGGGCAACAAGTCGACCATCAACGTGTCGACGGCAATATCGAATTTCGATGGAGGTATTTACTGATGGCAATAAGAAAACTTACTTTTGATGATTCTTTAAACACGGCAAAGGACGACGCCTTCTTCAACTGGTATCTCACGAACAAGACAAACGGAATTTTTGCCGACTTGGGCGACGAATGCGAAGCAACATCTAGTAACGGAAAAATCACCTTCAAGGATGGATTTGTTTCGATATATGGCAGAAGGATCTACATAGAGAACGGAACAAGCATTTCCGTAAGTCTTGATAGCACCAAAAAAGGTTATGTAGTGCTTAAGTTGGACACCGTAAACAACGAAGCGACTCTTCTTGCCAAGGAGGGGACTTCAAGCAATTATCCTAGCCTTACTCAAACGAACCTTCTTGAAAGCGACGGAACATTCGAGTTCCCGATGGTCGGCTATTCCAAGACCACGACATCGCTTGCTTTGGACAAGAGCGTCATCACGTTCATAAACCTCAACAAGACCATCTCGGACAACGTCTACAACACTTTGATCCTGAGGATAAATAGCGAGGTGAGTAAGCTCAATGACACGATCGAAGGAAAACAGCACGGAATGAAGTGTGAAATCATCCAATATCCGAGCCAGGACAGGGAGACGTTCAAGTTCAATATCTCGAGCATCATAAACAAGGATGCCTGCCTCATCACTTTTGCCTGTTGCAACAACATCTTCGCAGTCTCATTGAACCTGCTCAAAGGGACCACGAACATCACGTTCAGCTACAAGTATTTAGGCACGGATTACCAAGGCTATCTCGAGAGAAGCGGCAACGACCTCTACATCGAACTTGGAAGTTCGCTTCATAGCGTCAAGAAGCTCTTTTGCTATTACTAAAGGAGGAATGAGAAATGGCAACAATACAACTTAGAAGAAAGACCACAAGCGGAAACGGTCCGCTTACAGGAACTTCAGGAACCGTAAAGCAAGGCGAGCCTCTCATCGACCTTAACGGAGGAAACCTCTACATCGCCAAGGCCAACAAGACAGCCTCGAGCTCCAATCCGCTCAGCGCTTCCGATTATTTTGAGTTCGTAAACAAGGATAACCTCACTGGTGTCCTTAACGACAAGATTGATGAACTCGATTTGGGATCTGCCTCAAGATACAACGTCGGCAAGGAAAGCGGGAACATTCCTGTCATAGACAGCGATGGATTCCTTCCTAGCTCCATCATTCCGCAGATCGCCATCACCAATACCTACGTCGTTAATAGCGAAGCCGAGATGTTGAAGCTCAGCCAAGCCGAGCTCGGCGACATCTGCGTCAGAAACGATGTATCCAAAACCTACATCCTGAAATCTGAGCCTTATTCGACGCTTGCCAATTGGCAAGAATTAAAGACTCCGACAGATAAGGTCACATCGGTCAATGGCAAGACCGGAGCAGTCACCATCTCCTTAAGCGAACTAGGTGGTGTCTCGACTTCAACGTTTAATTCACACAAGAGCGACAACACCCATTTGACCTCAAAGCAAAGGAGCATATTAGAGAATGTCTATGTATCCGAAATAATCGAATCGAGAAGCACAACTTGGGAGGACAATGCCTCCAATTTTGACGGCAATACCCTAGACGGAGGGCTGATTGTCAGATCGACCTATGAAACTGCGTATGAGATGAAAAACAGAAAGTTTGAGATTGGCATCAACAAATCAAAGGTCCTGACTCCAAGCTCGACAATCGACGGAGGAACTTATTGATGGCGACCATTCTGATCAAAAGAGGAACGACTGTGCCGACGACATCAAAGCTTGGCAAATATGGTGAGCTCGCCGTGAACTACAGCACCGGCAAACTCTACCTCAGATGCACCAAGGGGATAATGTGCGTCAACACGAATTCCATAGTCTCGAGTTCCTCTAGCAGTGGGAACACCACGAGTTAGGAGGGCCTATGGCGATTATCAAGGAACTTGCTTCAAGCTATGGCATAAAGCCCAGCTATCATAGAATAACCAACATCTCGCTCAACGCCATGGACAAGGAAGCAATCATATGCGTGGGTTCATACGTCTCCAAGGAAACGAGGGACAGCGGTTGTGATCCGATAGACTCAATCGACATCATTGTCCCGAAGGAAGACTACGAATCCTTTTTAGTTTGCGATGTTTTCAAGGCCGGGTACAGGTGGCTCAAGGAAAACGTCGTCGGATTGGAGGACGGATTGGATGATTAAGGAAATAGTACTCAAAAGGAACAAACTGATTGGGACTTTGGACAAGAAAAGAATATACGACAAGGTTATGTCCAATTTCCCGAACATGACCTGCATGTTCATGTATTTCGGCGGAAGCATAGGCTATGGCACATTCCTAAGCGGAACGAGCGACTATGACGTCAATGTGTCTCTTGATGGCTTCGAAGGTGCTTTCAAGACAAAGATAGATGATATCGACGTTTTCTGCTATGGGAAGGACGTCTACATGGAAAGGTTAAATCCCAATAGCGGGATCTCCCTTTACAAGAAGTGCTTCATCGACGACATCCTCACCCTTCCAGACACTTTGATCTTTCTAAACGAGAAATACAAAAAGGAATACGAAGCCTACAAAAACTTCGATTTAAGCAAGGTTTTGCATGGTTTTCTCTCGAATTTCTATGAGTATTTCGCTTTCTGCTTCAACGACTCTCCAATCGTCGGGAAGAAGTTCTACCATGTCGTCAGGATGAGGGGGCAGCTTGAGAACTATAAGAAAACGGGTGTCTTCAGCCTTGCGCTTGACGACAAGTACTTCAAAGAGGAAATCGACTTCAAGCTCAACTGGGCAAAGAAGGAAAGGCAGAAGGAGTTCCTTTCGCTCATGGAGAAATATCTGGAAGAAATCTACGAAACAAAGGAGGGACTGAAAGATGGATAGCACGGATATAGTCTTGACCGTAATCAGCGTGATGGGAACCTTATCCAGCATCCTTTTTGCGTATTTGGCCTTCAAAAGAGGAAACAAGCAGGAACATAAGGATGAAGGAAAGAACGAGGGCGTGATGCTCTCCGAGATTGGCTACATCAAGTCCTCCATCGACAGGATCGAGAAATCTCTAAACCATCTGGAGGAGAGGTACGCCGACCTTTCCAACAGGCTAGTCAAGGTCGAGGAAAGCACCAAGAACGCCCACAAAAGAATCACCGAACTTCATGACGAAATGAAAGGAGCAAACAACACATGAACGAAATCTTATTGAATGTTTTGAGCTGCATTGTGACAGCCGTAATCATTCCGCTCATCACCTTGCTTGGAGGCAAACTCATCAAGTGGATCTCTGCCAAGATAGACAATGAAAAGACCGAGAAGTACATCACGGATGCAACAACGATTGTCTTGGATGCCGTGAGGTGCGTGTTCCAGACCTATGTCGATTCCTTGAAGAAGGAGGGGAACTTCGGCAAGGACGCCCAACTCACTGCGCTCAACAAGGCCAAGGGCATCGTCCTCGCCCAGCTTGGCGATGACGTCAGGGACTACATCGAGACGCACTTCGGGGACGTCGACGCCTGGGTCACCACGCAGATCGAGGCGAGCATAAACACGCTCAAGACCGCCAGCCAAAAAGCATAATCAATGACGCGAAGCCATCTGACTCCTGACGGGGTTGGGTGGCTCTTTTTTTATTGAGGGAAAGATGATGTTTTCCTAGGCATGAACATATAAAGTGTTATAAAATGATATAGACTGTTATAAGGCGGAGGCAAAAATGAGGGTCGATTATAAAAAAACGATAGTAAAAATACGCACTGAACTAGGACTTTCTCAACAAGGATTAGCTGACCTTTTGGATGTAACCTTCCAAACAGTCAATCGGTGGGAAAATGGGCATTTTGAGCCCACAAAAATCGCTAAGGCCAAGTTAGAACAGTTGATGAAGGATAAGGATATCGCACCCATAACAGAGGAGAAGTGATAATGGCTGACAAAAACAAATCAAACGCTACTATTGGTTTTGAGAAGGAAATCTGGGATGCTGCCTGCGTTCTTTGGGGGCACATTCCTACAACCGAGTATCGGCAAGTAGTGATTGGGCTAATCTTCCTTCGCTATGTCTCCACGGCCTTCGAACATCGCTATCAGGAACTTGTCGCTGAAGGCGATGGTTTTGAAGACGATAAAGATGCTTACAAAGAGGTGAATGTTTTCTACTTGCCGAAGGAATCCAGGTGGGAAACCATTTCCGCAAACGCCCATAAGCCCGAGATTGGAAAAGTTATTGATACGGCCATGGAGGCCATTGAGAAAGAAAATCCAAGTTTGAAAAACGTCCTTCCGAAGAATTACGCCAATCCGGATTTGGACCAGTCTGTCCTTGGAAACGTCGTCGACATTTTCACCAACGTGAACATGAGCGACAATGAAGAAAAAGATCTTTTGGGCAGGACTTATGAGTACTGCATTGCGAAGTTCGCTGCGAAAGAGGGCAAGAAGGGTGGCGAATATTACACGCCTTCAAGCATCGTCAAAACACTAGTTTCCATTCTTAAGCCCTTTTCGAACTGTCGGGTCTATGACCCATGTTGCGGAAGCGGCGGCATGTTCGTGCAATCGGCCAACTTTATCCAAGAGCATACCGGAAGGAGAGGAACAATTTCCGTTTACGGGCAGGAAGCCAATCCCGACACTTGGAAGATGGCCAAGATGAACATGGCAATCCGTGGAATCGATGCCGATTTCGGCCCTAATCCGGATGATACGTTCGCTCACGACCTTCATAAGACATTGCGGGCTGATTTTGTTTTGGCAAACCCACCGTTCAATTACCACCCGTGGGGGCAAGAGAACCTTGTTGACGACGTGCGTTGGGCTTATGGACTTCCACCTGCCGGGAATGCCAACTTTGCCTGGATACAGCACATGATTTATCATCTTGCGCCAAACGGTAAAATCGGCCTTGTCCTTGCAAACGGTGCCCTAACATCGAATTCCAGCGGTGAAGGAGAGATACGCAAAAAGATCATCCAAGCCGATCTCATCGAGGGGATCATTGCAATGCCGACTCAGCTTTTCTACAGCGTTACTATCCCGGTTTCGCTTTGGTTCATAACCAAAAACAAGAAGCGGAAGGGTAGGACCTTGTTCATTGATGCTAGGAAGATGGGTCACATGGTGGACCGGACTCATCGCGACTTCTCGGATGACGACATCAAGAAGCTTGCTGATACTTTTGAGCAATTCCAAAACGGAACTCTAAGCGATGAGAAAGGCTATTGTGCCGTGGCGGATATAGCGACGATTGGGGAGCATGGATTTGTGCTTACCCCTGGCCGATACGTCGGAATTGAGGAGCAAGAGGATGACGGCGAACCGTTCGAAGAAAAAATGAGCCGACTTACAAGTGAATTATCCGAACTGTTCGAAAAATCACACGAGCTTGAAACAGAAATTCGGAAAAATCTAAAGGGGCTCGGCTATGACTTATAAAATCTCCGAAATTTCCGACATTATTGGTGGTGGCACTCCCAAAACAACAGTTCCGTGTTATTGGAATGGAGATATTCCTTGGATTTCAGTCAAAGATATCCGTGAGGGATCGAAATATGTTGAGAAGACGGAAAAAAGTATTACAGAAGAGGGACTTAAAAATAGTTCAACTAAACTCTTGAGTGAAAATGACATCGTAATATCAGCAAGGGGAACGGTTGGAGAAATAGCCATGATAAAAAAGACGATGGCTTTTAACCAATCGTGCTTTGGAATCCATCCACATGCGACCCTTGTTGACCCAGATTACCTTTTCTATTTTTTGAAGAATGCTGTCCGTATACTGAAAAAGGCGGCCAATGGATCTGTATTTGACACGATCACTTCCCATATTTTTGGCGAAATTTCAATTGATCTTCCAAGTTTGGATGAGCAGAAAGCTGTTTCTCGGCTCCTGAGCGACCTTGATGACAAAATTACTCAAAACAACAAGATAAACGATAATTTATCGAAGCGAACCTTTTATTCCGCCGGATTTATCTCTCCGCTGAGCAATCGCGGAAGCAATGAATCTCTTAGGCTTGCAAGTTTTTGGTTCTCTAGTTCGTTTTCTCCTATCTTTTCAAATAGAGGCGTGAGTAGGCTATTAACCTCTTTCGCCTTCACTTGATCTAATTCGCCGATTGGTAACGAACTGACATTCTGAGGATAAACATGTGGCTGGGCCGAACCAGTTTGGGCCCCATAAATCTCATCTTGCCTGGTCTTCAACGCCAAATACCAGAAATAGACTATGTCCGTCATCGTCTTATCAATGAAAGATGAGTCAGAAGACCAAACCGGAACGTTCCAAAGCCTCACAAAACCGGCATTTGCCCCAGAAGCTGAAATCGTTATGACCGGAGCTACCGTATTAGCTGCATTGTGAAATGTTGCCGGCTCAAGTCCGCCAGCTACAACTGGAACATCTCCGGCAGTTGCATCCTTTGATAGAAGGGACTTGCCTCGCTTAGGCAAAATAAAGTCGGAAATCTTCTTGTCACCATACATCGAATCGGCAAAGGCGGCTTCAAAAATAGCTTCTGCCTGCTTCGATAAATTATCGTTTATCTCATCATTCAAATTAATTTTTTCATCGAAGAGTGCCAAGAAATCCCCGAAAGATTTCTGCTCCTCTTCGTTCAAAACATACAGTTCTAGGCTCTCTAAATCTTTTCTGTTTACGGAAGCAAACACTGTTCCATTTTGTTTGCTGAGAATATTGTGAATGTTATTCTTCAAAAGATAGAAAAGGTATTTTTGGTTGCCGTTTTTCATTCTGATAGAACAAAGACCACGGCCGATGCACATATCAGTTGGAGCGATGTTAATGTCGCCGACAGGTGCCCGAACGCTCATTAAAACGTCCCCTTTCAATGCGGTTTTAGTAGTTCTCTCAGTAAAAGAGGAAAATGTCGGAAATATTCTTCCAAATGTTTTGCTGCCCTGTAAGAAAGGCATTCCTCGCCCTTCAGTATTGTAAAAACAGGATTCAGGCGATTGGCCCATCGTTATTATGGCAATGTCACCAAGTCTGGTTTTTTTCATGTCTTTTTCCTCCCTAACCTATGTATCGTCTGTGAGAAGCTTTGACGTTTGCTTGTTTAACCATTGCATACATCAATGTGGTGTCAATGCGCTTATGTCCTAGTAACTGTTGAACTTGCTCAATTGGCATCCCCTTATCTATAGCACCAGTTGCTAACGTTCTTCTGAACTTATGTGGATGTGCCTTTTTGATACCGATAAGCGTTCCTAATTTCTTTATAAGATGCTCTATTCCGCCTATGCCCAGCGGCTGGCCGGACCTGCATCTAGATAAAAACAGGGAATCCAGAGAATCGGTACGAGTCTCCAGATATCTTTGAAGATGAATCTTCGTTCGTGCGTCGAAGTACACGGTTCTTTGTTTATCGCCCTTGCCGAGAACCACGCATTCCCTCTCGACTAGGTTAACGTCGGAGCGCTTGAGCTTGATCATCTCCCCCACCCTCATGCCGGTCGAAGAAAGCATGTCGATTATCGCAAGGTCGCGAGGGGATTCGCAGGCGTCACGCATCATCTCTATCTCTTCGTCCGTGAATGTGTTTTTGATGCTGATCGTCGCCTTGACCTTATGGATCCTCCTGGCAGGGCTTTTCAGGATGTAGTCTTCGTCTTCCAGCCATGAGAAGAAGCTAGAAAGAATCCTCCTGACGTTGTCGATTGTGACCTTGCTCACCTCGTTTTTTGCCTGATAAGCGGTTAGATATGATCTAAGGTCATCAGTAACGATAGTCTTAAGGGGCTTTCCTATTTCGCCTAAGACCCTGTTAATCGTCTTTTCGTAGTAAAGGAGCGATTTCTCGGAGCACCCTTCAAGCCTTTTCGATGAAATGAACTTCTGGACGTATCCTTCGTTCCAGTCCATCTTGTCCTCCTTTCTTTCTTCGACGATTTGCTTCCCAATCAGTTCTCTCTCAAGGGATTCCTTGAGCTTCTCGAGCTGAGCGTTGTTCAGGAACGGAAGCATGTCCTGAACGACGAGGTTGACGAATTCTTCTTTCATGTTCTCCTCCTTATTACTGGAGAAGCGCTTTCCGCGGCTGTTTCTCTCGGCCTCCCGCCGCGGGGGAGCTACGTCCGTTTAAACGATAATTTATCGTCTTACCTTTCTAAAAAATCTAGCGATTCTGTCTCACCAGACAACAACTTTTTTAACAGAAGATCTCTTGTTTCTGAGAGGCGAATGTTTTCTTCGATGATTTCTGACTGTTTTCGATATAAGTCACCGAGAAGCAAATCTAACTTGCATAGTATTGAAGGGTCATCCGGAACAAGAAAACAATATTCTTTTAGAGCGTTTTTATTTAGGTGTAAAACTGTAGTCCCATTGACATACCCCAAACAGTGCTTTTTGAAGCGCCTGTCGTGCAAAAGAGCCGCTAGAAGGAATTTGCCAAAATTCCCTATTGGCCTTACACAAACTAAGTCCATCGAGAATACCAGTTTGCCATATCTCCCTTTTGAAAGCACAACTTCTGAATTACCAATGACTTCGGCGTTTTGCGTTAAATCTGTGTGTGCTACGAGAATATCGAACAAATCAGCATACTGCTCAGGCTTCACTCGACTAGACGGTATTAGTTCTTTGAAGCCATCCAATTTGAATCCACCATATCTATCAAAGTTTTTAATGGTGACCAAGGCAATGTCATCATTCGGCTTGAGATCATCACTCTTATATGAATAGCCATTCGTAAAACTAGCTACTTCAGTAAGGTTAACCATATGCCAACCACTTATGAATTCATCGGCTGTATATGGGAATTCATGAGCGATAAGTGTAGATATCTGCTTCGATAAATTATCGTTTAAACGGATGAAAGGAGGGCTGCTATGCCATTCACTGAAAATACATACGAGAATTCTATAGTCCAGCTTCTCGAAGGCCTCGGCTACAGGCATGTTTATGGCCCCGACCTTCCGGATAGGGACTACGAATCGCCTCTTTACGAGGGAGAATTGGAGGAATCCCTGCGGAGGATAAATCCGTCGCTCAAAGAAGAGGCCATCCAAGACGCCTTGAACAAGCTCCATCACTTTGAAAACGCCGACCTCATCCAAAAAAACAAGCTATTCATGGACTATCTGCAGAACGGCCTTCCGGTCCGTTACCGTGAGAACGGGGAGTCCAAGTCCGACATGTGCTACTTGGTCGACTATGATCACCCGGAGAGGAATTCGTTCGTCGTGGCGAACCAGTGGACCTTTGTGGAAAGGAGCAACAAGCGCCCGGACATCCTTATCTTCCTAAACGGCCTCCCGGTGGTGCTCATGGAACTGAAGTCGCCTTCTAGGGAGGAGACGAATGCTTCGGAGGCATACTCTCAGATAAGGAACTACATCCACGAAATCCCGTCGATGTTCATCTACAATGCCTTATGCGTCATGTCGGACCTCCTTCTTTCGAAGGCCGGGACCATCACCTCCGACGAGGAGAGGTTCATGGAATGGAAGAGCAAGGATGGTACGTACACCACCGATTGCGTCGCCACCTTCGACGTTTTCTTCGAGGGGATATTCCCGAAGGAGCGCCTCCTCGACATCATCCGGAACTTCATCTGCTTCTCCAACGAGGGGATAAAGACGTTCAAGATCATGGCGGCCTACCACCAGTACTTCGCCGTCAACAAGGCCATCAAGTCGACGGAAAGGGCGGTGGCTACCGACGGGAAGGGCGGCGTCTTCTGGCACACTCAGGGGAGCGGCAAGTCCCTTTCGATGGTCTTTTACGCACATCTACTCCAGCAGCACCTAGATAGTCCTACGATCGTTGTCCTTACCGACAGAAACGACCTTGACGATCAGCTTTTCTCGCAGTTCGCCAAGTGCTCCGAGTTCCTGAGGCAAAAGCCCATCCAGGCCGAGTCGCGCGAGCACCTCGTCAAGCTACTCGACGAAAGGAAGGCCAACGGCATCTTCTTCACCACGATCGAGAAGTTCACCGAGTCAGCCAAGCCCCTTTCGACGAGGAAGAACATCGTCGTCATGTCCGACGAGGCGCACCGAAGCCAATACGGCCTCACGGAAAAAGTGCGAATAAAGAAAGATGAGAACGGCAACGATGTCGCCGTAACGACCATAGGCTACGCCAGGAAGGTCAGGGACGCCCTCCCGAACGCCACCTACATCGGTTTCACCGGGACCCCGGTGTTCAGCAAGGACCACAACACCAAGGAGATATTCGGCGACTACATCGACATCTACGACATGACACAGTCCGTGGCCGACGGGGCCACAAGGCCGGTCTATTACGAAAGCCGCGTCATCAAGCTGAAGCTCGACGAGGAGACCATAGGCAAGATTGACGACCTCTACGATAAGCTGGAGGAGGATTCCGATCCTTCCGTCATCGAAGCCAGCAAGCGGAAGCTCGGCCAGCTTGAGGCAGTCTTGGGGAACCCGAAGACCATAAACTCGTTGGTGACCGACATCATCGGCCACTACGAGAACAACCGCGAGCACCTGCTTACTGGCAAGGCGATGATCGTCGCCTATTCAAGGCCGATTGCAATGGAGATCTACAAGGAAATCCTCCGGCAGAGGCCGACTTGGACCGAGAAGGTGGCGGTGGTGATGACGAGCGACAACCGAGACCCTGAATGGTGGAGGGACATCATCGGCAACAAGGCGCGCAAACAGGAACTCGCGACGAGGTTCAAGGACAACTCGTCGCCGCTCAAGATTGCCATCGTCGTCGACATGTGGCTGACCGGCTTCGACATACCGTCCCTTGCGACCATGTACGTCTACAAGCCGATGGTCGGCCACAACCTCATGCAGGCAATCGCGAGGGTGAACCGCGTTTTCGAGGACAAGGAGGGCGGCCTAGTCGTCGACTACATCGGGATAGCGAACGCCCTAAAGCAAGCCATGAGGGAATACACGGTCCGCGACCAGAAGAACTTCGGCGACATGGACGTCTCAAAGGAAGCCTATCCGAAGTTCCAGGAGAAGCTCCAGGTATGCAAGGACCTGTTCCACGGATTCGACTGGGCGGCCTTCAACAGCGGAGACGACCTCGTAAAGGCCCAGACGATCACAGGGGCCGTCAACTTCATGGTCGCGCCGGAGCTTGCCGAGACCAAGAAGGATTTCCTCAAACAGGGCCTCCTTTGCCACCAAGCTCTTTCTCTTTGCTCGTCCCTCGCGACCGCAGAGGAAAGGCACGAAGCCTCTTTCTTCGAATCCGTGAGGGTCCTCCTCAACAGGCTCGAAAGCGCCGGCGGGCCCAAGAAATACAGCCTGTCAGAGGTCAACGACAAGGTCAGCGAGCTGCTCAAACAAAGCGTGATCTCCGAAGGTGTAATCAACCTCTTCGAGGACAGGGAAGTGAGCTTTTCGCTATTCAATCCCGACTTCCTAGCTGAGATATCGAAGATGAAGGAGAAGAACATCGCGGTCGAGCTTTTGAAGAAGCTCATCAGCGAGCAGATTAGGATATTCAGGAAGACCAACCTGGTCCAGTCCGTTAAATTCAGCGAGATCATCCAGAGAATCGTCACCAAGTACCTGAACGGGATGTTGACGAACGAGGAGGTCATGCACGAGCTTCTCGATTTGGCCGAGCAGATTCGCAAAGCGACGGAGCAGGGCAAGGAACTTGGGCTTACTACCGAAGAGAAGGCTTTCTACGACGCGCTTACGCAGCCAGCCGCGGTCATGGACTTCTACACGAACGACGAACTGGTGGCGATGACCAAGGAACTGACCGAGCTCCTCAGGAAGAACGAGACGATAGACTGGCAGAAGCGCGAGGGTGCCCGCTCGCACATGAAAATGTTAGTGAAAAGGCTCTTGAAGAAATACAAGTATCCGCCCGAAGGAGAGGAGCGCGAGAAGGCCATCCAGACCGTTCTCGAGCAGTGCGAACTTTGGACGGACAACGTAATGGGAGGGGAAAGCGATGGACGCTAACAAGGGGAACATATTCGAATTGCTGAACGGGCTGAAACAGTACATAGTCCCAATTTACCAGAGACTATACAGCTGGGATGAATCCCAGTACGGCCGCCTTTGGGACGATATCGTGGAAATGCAGAAGGAAAACAGGGACAGTCACTTCTTGGGTTCAATAGTCTGCATTGCGGAGAAAACGGCTCCAACTGGTGTCCAAAAATACATGGTCATCGACGGGCAGCAGCGCCTCACGACCTTGGCCCTCGTCCTTATCGCGCTCCGAGATTCCATAGACGGCGATCTCGAAAAGCAGAAGATCAACACATCGTTTCTCATGAACCAGTATGAAAGCGGCGAGCAGAAGTACAAGCTACTGCTGACGGAGGAGGACAAGGACGTCCTCGTTTCCCTCGTCGAATCTAAGCCCATAGCAGAAGGAACCAAGTCGAAGCTGCTCAATGCCTACGAGTTCTTTAAAAGCAAGATTGCAAAAAACGAAATCTCTACCGATTCTCTGTTTGAGGCAACGGGGAAGCTGCAAATAGTCATCATCACGCTCGAAAGGGGCCGTGATGATCCGCAAGCCATCTTTGAAAGTCTCAATTCCACTGGCAAGGCTCTCTCGCAGTCTGACTTGATTAGAAACTTCGTCCTCATGGGGATGACGAAGGAAGCTCAGGAAAGCCTTTATTCCAAGGTGTGGCGCCCATTCGAGGAACTCTTCGGGCACGAAAGCCAGGACTCCAACATGGATTCGTTCTTCAGGGACTACTTGACGATGTATAACCACAGAATCCCGAACAAGGCGAACGTGTATGACGAGTTCAAATCGTGGCGGATCAACTGTCCTTTCGCAAGCAGCGAAGAGCTTTGCAATGACATCTACCGGATGGGAAAGATATACACAGACATCATCTTTGCCAGAAGCAAGGATCAGAATTTGGCCGAGTTATTCCGTGAGGTTAAGGAACTAAACATGGGCGTTGCCAACCCATTTCTAATGGCAGTCCTCCGTGACAACGCTTCCGGCCTTGTAAGCAATTCCGATACGGGCGAAATCATCCGTCTATGTATAAGCTACGTGCTGAGAAGAAGCATATGCGATCTTGCCACAAACTCGCTCAACAAGACATTCGCCACCTTGGAAAACGAAATAAAAAAGGACGATTACCTTGTCTCCTTGAAGGCGTTCTTCCTCACCCGTGAGGGGTATAAGGAGTTCCCTAACGACGAGGAATTCGAAAAGGCATTTGTTAGCAGGGATATCTACAACATGCGGAACAGGAACTACATCCTTGACCGCCTTGAAAACTACGACAACAAGTCCCCGGTGGACGTGCTTTCGATGACGATCGAGCATATCATGCCCCAAAACGATCGGCTAAACGACGACTGGAAGGCCATGCTAGGAAGCGATTGGAAAGCAGCCCATTCGAAATATCTACATACCATCGGCAATCTCACCCTAACCGGATACAACTCAGAGATGAGCGACAAGCCTTTCATGGAGAAAATGGTCATGAAAGGCGGATTCCGCCAGACGGCTTGTAGGCTTAATGAGTACATTGTTCTTCAGAGCACTTGGAACGGAGACAAGATCGAGGAAAGGGCCAAACTTTTGGCAGCCAAGGCTCTTGAAATATGGCAATATCCAAACCTTGCATCGGAGCAACTCGCTCCCTACGTGCAGGATAAGGGAAACGAGCCGAAGTACAGTCTCGATTCCTACAGGCCGAATTTACTGACTAAGATGTTTTTCGAGAAACTTGACACCAGGATTATGAACTTGTCTTCCTCGGTGCGAAGGGAGTTCAAAAAACTCTACGTTGCCTATAAGCTGGACACGAATTTCACGGACATCGTCTTTCAGGAAAGCAGGCTGAGAATCGCCATCAACATGGATTTCTCCGAGGTGAACGATCCAAAGGGAATATGCAAAGACGTTACCGGCGTTGGAAGGTGGGGGAATGGAAACGTCGAAGTTATTCTGGATAACTTGGGCCAGTTGGACGACGTCATGGACATCATCAAGCAGTCGTTTGAAAAGCAGTTGAATGATTGATAAGTAACGCTGTCATTCTGCGTTTAACAGTTACCATGAACGTAAAAATTATTTGTAGATCTTTTGTCTAAACCCAAATTTGGCTTCTATTTGTTGAAGCGCATCTAGGGTCTTTTGATAGTTTAATTCCTTTCGCGAATGGTCAATTTCCTCGAGGTGGGAACGCTGGCCGTCAACAATCAGGCTTACGATTTCTTTCGCTTCTCCATGCTTTCTGAAGAACCTATTCGCAATGGCATAATAGATATATCTTTGTTCTCCTATGTGCTTTTTTGACACCATAACGGCGATATGTTTTCCGTTTGCGAACCCAGCCATGCCTACTTGTGGGGCAAAACCTCTGTGACAATTATTCCTTTGGAAAAGCAACATCAATTTATCTCCGAATTGAGTAGGAAGCATAAGCAGTGGCATTGCCCATTTAGACGAGATGCTATCCTTTCCATTGAGTGCCGCCAATACCAGCCTTTGAAATTCACTCAAATGTATTTTTGGTTTGGGATATCGTTCTGGTTGCGTGTAGTGCATCTCTATTTCGTGCGTGAACGAATGCGGATCAAGGACGAAATTTGTGGAGTTGTCTGCCGAAGAAGAAAAGGGTTGGGAATTTAAGCGATACGTAAAATTCATGTCGTCGCTAAATAAACCCAGATAAATCATTTCGTCTGAAATATCCCAGCAATGCTCCAATGCCTTTCTTCTCTCCAAGAAATATTTGAGGGAAAGAATTGGTTCGTTTATATAGTCAAGCACTATAAGCAAATCAAAATAAGTCATGAGAATTGTGTGATTAGGGGTTTGAATATTCTCATCCGGCAAAACAGCGGAAAGGTCTTCAAATGAAATGACGAGTTTGATGATGTGCTCAATATCGTAATTCACTCGGAATTCGTGGCCGTCTTCTTTGAATTTGCCGCCATGTTCGAGAATATGATTTTCTGCCTTGTCACATTGCTTGGTCCCTTTTCCTATCGTTGCCTTGTAGGATTGATGAACAGTGGTGTTATTTGACTCGACAGGATCGGGACTAAGCTTTCCGGCTTTAACTTCAATTATGAAAAGATGTCCCAAGAATTCAAAGAGGCCATCGCTTTCCCCTTTTTCTTTCTGGCCAAACTCTGAGTTCGCATGGTATGTCCCTCCTTTGAAATAGTGCGAAAGGGCGCCATTCACGAGTTTCTCTGTTCTTTCCTTCATCCGCAGATCCCATTCTGGATTTTGCCTTTTGTCTTGCTGCATCGCTCTTTCTACGCAGCGGACGATTAGATTTGGGACAAGCTCCAAATCTGGGCAGTACAAAATATCGTCAACTCTGATGAAGAGTTTCCTGAATTTCTTAATTAGCGAAATTGGGTAACCGTGATCAAATTCGTCTTCTGCGAATTGGCCTATTCGGCCTGACATTGTTTTGAACAAGCCGTAACTTTTCATGTTTTTTTGGATTGCCAAGGCGGAGGAGTTGCAGTAGTCGTTGAACCTATTGACGAAATCGAAAACTTTCATTCCTTTGGCTCTTACTGAGTTATTGAAAGCGCCCACCAATGTCGCGAAATCATTGAGTATGTCATTCGAATTGCATCCGTATTTTGCTGAGATTATGTCATCTTCCCCTTCTAAAATGTGGCGAAATGGAACGGAGTAGAATAAAGGAAGCAATTCGCCTGAGTCTTTCTGAGTGTATTGAAGTTTTCCTGACAGCTTATCCAGTGTCGCTTCCTCGTTAAACTTTCTATTTATTTCTTCTTGGGCAAGCGCGCAGATTAAGGTGGAAATTGTTTCATACTGTATGGATTGATTAGCTGCTTCGCCAAGCTTATGGGACAGCAGATAGGACATGACGTAATGCAGTGCGTATTTGACTTCCAAAAAGGTGAATGGCTGCTTGTCTCTATCCGAAAAAGCGTCTGTCGCCATTAGCCACTTGAGATATGAAAGTTTGGAAAGAAGATCCAAAGGATCGCATGATTGAATGATTTTATCGGGAGTTTCCACGGTATCCTCCTATCTAAAAAGCTCTGGGACATTTAGTTTGATGACGAGCGTCTCTTCAATTACTTTCTGCTCGCCGCATTTCAAAAGGTTGTCGAGGTCTAAGGTGAATGGAGCGAATTTGCATCGGCGGGTTTGATCGATCAGATGGTACTTTGAATCGTTTTCGTGTATCCATTTGGCCGTTTCGCGGATGTATCCGTTCCTTTGAAGTGCGATGGTTATTGGGTTGCTGGTTCCAAACTCTACGTACTCGTACCAGTCGTTGTCGAAATATTCCAGGTGGTGGAAGTTCTTGTATTCCCTCGAAAACTCTCTGAAGTAGTTCGCTATGGTGAAAAGGATTGTTTGCTCAATCGTCCTGAGCGTGTCGTTGATGATTATGTTGTTTTGCTCGACCGTGCCGATGTAATCGACCTTCATGTGGAGCTTTCTGTCGAAGATCGCGTCATATGGGTTCTTTTTCTTGCTCTCTATCGATCGGTCGACGATTTCCTTTACTTTGAGTCCGCTCATCCACTGGGAGAGGACGGTCGCGAAATACGAGTTCGAATTGCCGTTCTTAAGTGTCTCGAACTCGTACTTGTCCCATTTATAAATGTCCGAAAGCTCGTTGAGGAAGCGCCAGACGTCGCTGTGTTCAAACCGGCCGTTCACGGGATCGGGGTAATGGCCGCCGTTTTCTATGTACTTTTTGAGGCTCACGTGCTGGTCCGGTGAGATGTCTATGCTTTCCGATGTTTCCAGCAATTCGATTTTCCTTATAGCCTTGTCAACCAATGTCTCCTCGCTTTTTGAGTCGACCCTTTCCCTGATGAGTGATTCCGTGCCATTCTTAACGTCGTTTATGTAGATGTTGGCCGCTATCCTTTTCGTCTGGTCCTCGTCCTCGCGTCCGAAGAAATATGCATCGTCGCTGATGTGGTCGACGATCGACCCGTCCGTGACTATCTTATCGAGCGACAGTTTTTGTGGTTCGACCTTTGACGTGAGCAGCTCCTCGTACTTTTCGGCATTGGCATAGCGAGGGATGACTAAGAGGTAGACGTTCCCGAAAAGACTGTAATTGATCCTTCCAATCCTACCGAGGAGGTTTTTGAACGCAGTCGGAGACATGGCCTCTGAGCCATTCCTCGTGCTCGTCACGAAGAGGTTGTCCGCGGGGAGGTTGACCCCCTCCATTAGGGTGCTCGTGCAGAAGATGGTCTTTATGAGCCCGGTCTTGAACGCCTTCTCTATGCTGTTCCTGAGCGAATTCGGCAGGTAGCCGACGTGGTAGGCGACGCCCTTTCGCATGAGAGCGGCGAGGTAGTAATCCTCGTGGATGTCCTGCTCGATGCTCTTAGCCAGGGCGTCAAGCTTTTCCTGATTTTCCCTTTCCTCAGGCGTGCTGGGCTGGAAGGCGGGCAGGAAATTGGCATATTGCAGGGCAAGCTCAACGGTCTTGTCCTTCCCTGAGCAATAGACGATGTTCCCGCCCTTCGTCTTCAGCGTGGATATTATGTCGTTGATGTTCGTGGACGGGTTCGTCATGCCCGTGTCCTCCAACACCTGGGTGAGGTCGTTGAACACCTTGATTGGCCGGTCTTTTTCCTTCAGCGAGATGAGGTACTTGATCTGGCTGACGGGCGAGTACCCGGTCGCCTTCCTGTATCTTGTCCCGGGCGCCTTTATCGTTTCGAGATAGACTTCGGGGTTCGGTATGTTCGGGGACGAGAAGAATATTTTCGTCTTAGGGTTCCGAGCAAGGAGCTGGTTTATTGCCTGATAGTAGTAGAGGCTCCTTGAGTCGGGCTCCGATATCTTGTATGACTCGTCGACGAAGCAGCAGTCGATGGCTATGTCGGTGCTGTTGAGGAGATAGTGGAGCCTCTCCGGTGTCACTATGAAGATGAACTTCGATTCCTTGTCTTCGGTGACGAATACCTCGTTGACCGACGAAACCTCCCTGTAGTGCATCTTCCGGAGAAGGTCCTTCAGGTCCTCTTCGACGACGCTGTTCCTCATCTCGTTGATGAGGGCCTTTGTTGGGACGATTATCGCGAAGTTTCCTCGGTATCCGCTGGCAACCTTGTATTTGAGGTAGATCCTCATTACGAACGATTTCCCAAGCGACGTGGGGGCGGAGTAGCTGACGAATTGGTATTTCTCGAAGCTGTCGAATATCTCCTTTTGGTCGTCTATGAAGAACTTGCCGTCCTGAAACGGAATCTTCAGCGATTCCATTTGGATTTCCGAGCTGATTTCCTGGAATACGTCGTCGCTCCTTCCCTCCATTTTTTCCACCTTCATCCCGACGTAGTTTGTGCATGAGGAAAGCACTTCCGCCTTGGCTTTCCTGATGCTTTCCGAGGCGGGGTAGAGCTTTCCGAGCAGTGCCACGATTTGCTCGGATATGACCTTTTGGCCGGAATCGTTCGATTTGGAGAGCAGGCTTGCGAACGATATGAGCTGGTTAATCTCCTTTTCGGCAAATGATGGCGGTGCCATCCCGAAATTAAGTCTTGTGTAGGCCTGTAGAAGCTTAGAGAAAAGTAGTTTCAGTACGGGGCTTGCTTCTAGCCGAGGGAAAAGAATCTCTTGGACGCGGTTAGCCATTCATTTCTCCTCCGGCGAATCCGCGTATTACCTTCTCGGCGTCAGTCTCCACGTTCGTTAGGGGAAGGACGAACACGAAGAAACCATAGTTTTGCAGCCCGTGCTCCTTGATCTTCGCGTAAATCATGGGAACCGCATCGGCTATGTCCCTTTCCATTCTTTCCTCTACTTTCTGCCTGAACTCGTTAGAGGATAAGTTGCCATCGTTCGACTCATCGAGCGAATAGGAGAGGAACACTCCGAACGCCGCGTCGTTCTGTAGAATTCCTTCCGCTTTTATGAGACGGTCGACTATGTAGGAGAGATCATCTTGCTCGAATCTCATCCGTAGGAACGCGGGGTTTATGAAAGACAGCATCTTGTCCTGCTCTCTCGAAATCACGTCGATTTGGGCAAGCCCGTTTTCCATGGCCTCATCCAGCGTCGGGAAGGTTTGCGATGCGCCGAGGATGAGCATAGGCTTGTCGGAAATAACCCCTTTTCGCAGGTAGTAAACACCGTCGCTCCTAATGTTCTTGTCCTTTATCTCGACGGCGTTGAATATCTTCGGCGCGCCGAGGCCGCCTTCCATGAAGACGTAAAGCATGAGCCGCGAATAAACTTCGCGGAGGTCTTTGCCGGAAGCGGAGGCCGCGAACCTCTTTATTGCGTCGTGCGTGAGATGCTTTGTCCTCTGCTCGTCATAGTAGGACTTTTCCTCGAGCGAGCTCATCACATAATGCTCGATGTTCTCCTCGAGGAATCCCGAGAGGCCTTCGTAGTCGAACCGGGAGTTCCTGATGTTCAGACGAAAAATCTTCACGTCGCCCGCGCCTTTGAACTGCTCCGGAAACTTCTCGGAATTCACCTCCGTGAAGAACCTCCGGAATTCGGCTCCGTCGATTCTCGAAGTGTCCTTTTCGCGGGGGAGCGCAAGGTCGATCGGAACCAAATCCAGGTTCTCATCCGGCGCGCTGTTGTAGCAGTCGACGACAGTGACGCGGTATTCCTTGAAGTCTTTCCTGTGCGGGTTTTCCCTTGGCACCGTGAATTTAACCAAAGCCGCAAGGAGGTAGGGGAAGCAAAAGCTCTTCCCGTTGATGACCGATTCGAGCGTAAATCCGCTGCCTTCACCTATTTCCAATTCTGGGTCGGGCCAGTTGCACGATTTCAGTATTTCCTTGAGAACGGATACCATCCGCTTCCGCGTGGAGACGCTCATATAATCGCTGAAAAGCGAGTCATATGAGCGGGCCATTACCTCAATCGAAGATTTGCCTATGATGGACGAGTTTCTGGACCCATTGATCTGCGTTTCACCTGTTATGTGACGATGGGGGTCGTTCTTTCCGTCCAGATTTTCGTTGCCGAGGCATATCAGGCGCCTGTAAATCTCGTTCTCCGACAAGTCGTTCGTCAGGGATTGCTTTACCAGGGTGAATACCGTCAGAAAGTCCAGGTTGAATCTCATCATTTCTTACCATTAACCATTATAGCGCACGGCTTTTGCAACTACACGCAAAAGACATAGGCCAAAAAACTATGCCGAATGCGTGCGGCTTTTTGCTTCGATTTCCCTCTCTTGTTCATCAGCTTTTTGGCTGCGTGTGGATTTGCGTGTGCTTGCGTGTGTCCGCGGAATTTTGATGGCAGACTCCAGAAGATAACCTGTTCTTGCCAGCCGGGAAACCGGCTCTGGAAGCCGTCGGATCCATGGCACTTACGCCGGCGCATTGTCGAAGCATCCGAACCCTCGTAAGGGGCCAGGTGCAACACGAAATGGAAGCCTCATTCCATTCCCGTTGCCCGCCTCTTTAGCGTGCCCAGAGGGACCGGAAGGAAAGCCTCCATTTCCCAACCGAATGGAGGTTTTTTCAATGAAGATCAAGTTAAAAGACTTGGATGGTCGCGTCGTCGATATCGTAGACGTTGACGACCGAATCGGCGAACTCATGGTCTCTTTGGACAGGGAAGAGGACGCCAGCAACCAAAGATACAAATACCATGTGGCGTTCAGCCTTGACGATGCCGATTACGAGGGCGAGACGTTCAAATCCAATGACCCGGACCCATTGGAGGCGGCTTTGAAGAAGGAGGAGAGGGAAGAACAGCAGAGGAAATACGAGCTGTTCCTGTCCTCTTTGACGCCGGTTCAGCTAAGAAGGTACAGGCTTTTCGAGGAAGGGCATAGCGAAAGGGAAGTCGCCAGGATAGAGAACGTCGATTTCAAGTCCGTCCACGAAACGAAGGAGCAGCTGAAGAAAAAATACGTGAAGCTGTTCGGCGACCCCCATCAAAGAGGGTGAGTTTTCTCCAGTATGTTGAGGTGATTCGCATGGAAAGAGAAAACGAGAGGAAGATCGTCGAATACCGCAAAGCGGGGCTTGGCTACAAGAGGATCGCCTTCCTTTTGGGGATTTCAAAGAACACAGTGGCTTCCTTCTGCAAGAGGAACGTCATGGACAGGGATACGGCGGGGCTGGTCCGATACTGCAGAAGATGCGGGAAGCCGTTCGTCCTCGACAGGAGGCACATTAACCAAGTCTTCTGCTCCCATGGATGCAAATATTCCTGGTGGAACGAAAGGAGAAAGCAGGAGGCCAAGGCGGAAAAAGGCGGTGGTGGCGATGCGTGATTTGGCGGAATACCAGGTTGACGCCCAAAGCTACCTCACCGCCGTTTTCGTGTTGAAAACCATGCAGAAAAGGGGTCTTTTGGACGAAAGGGAGTACATCGTCGCCGAGAAGGAGATCGCCAAGAGGCACCATATCAAAACAGGCAGCGTTTATCGCCTATATGGGTTGAATACCTAGGCGAAAAGAGCGATGTATGGAATGAAAGGAGGCTTACAAAATGGATAGGCAAATAGTGAAGATCAAAGCCAAGCCAACCCTTCCGAGCAAGAAGAAGGTTGCCGCCTATTGCAGGGTCTCCGTAAGCAAGGACGCCACCCTCCATTCATTTGTGGCGCAGGTGTCCTATTACCAGGACTACATATCAAGCAACCCCGACTGGATGTTCGCCGGGATCTACGCCGACGAGGGGATAAGCGGGACCAAGGCCAACAGACCGGAATTCAATCGAATGATCGAGGACTGCAAGCAGGGCAGAATCGACATGATCGTCACCAAATCGATATCGAGGTTCGCGAGGAACACCATGCTGCTTTTGGAGACGACGAGGCTTCTAAAAAAGCTCAACGTCGACGTCTACTTCGAGGAGCAGAACATGCATTCGATGAGCGTGGACGGGGAACTGATGCTTTCCCTATTGGCAGGTTTTGCCGAGGAGGAGGTCGTGTCGATGTCCAACAACGTAAGGTGGAAAGTAGGCAAGTTCTTCGAGGAAGGCAAGGTCTGGGGGCTCCACGATTTCTTCGGATACAAGGTGGTGAACGGAAGATACGAAATCAAGGAGGAGGAAGCGAAGGTAGTAAGGAGGATATTCGATGAGTACGCCAAACAGGGCGTCGGCACCCAGAAGATTGCCAGGAGGCTCAACGGGGACGGGATCCCCTCGCCCATGGGATCCATTTGGAGGGAGAGCACCGTTAGATGGATACTCAGGAACCCGACCTATACAGGGGAGCTGGTCCTGGGGAGGTATTCTTGCGGCATAAACGAGCACTGCAAGGCGAATATTGGGAAATACTCACTTTACAAGGTCGCGGAGGACCACGATGCAATAGTCGGCAAAGAGGAATTCCTCAGGGCGCAGGAGCTGATGGAGAAAAGAAGGCCGGTCCGCTATGGACCGAACAACAACCTGAGCCCCTTCACCAAGAAGTTGAAGTGCGCCACATGCGGGAAGAACTACGTGAGGAAGAATTCGAAATACAGGACCTTCTGGGCGTGCGGGACGATGAGCGTCCTCTCGAAGTCGGCATGCCGCCAGACGCTCGCCCTTAGGGAAGACACCCTTTACGAGCTGACGAACCAAGCGTTGGGCATAAAGGAGTTCGACGAGAAGGCGTTCAAGGAGAAGATAGACAGGATAGTCGTCCACGAAAGCAAGGACGTCGATTTCGTCTTCATGGACGGAAGCATCAAGACGCTGCACTTCGAATTCAAGTCGAGAAAGGATTCGTGGACACCTGAGATGAAAGAAGATGCCAGAAGAAGGGAGCTGGAAAGGCTATATGGCAAGAACGATAACCAAGATTGAGCCAACCATAAATCCATTGACCAGGCTTCCCCAAGGCAGCTTAAGGAAGAGGAAGGTTGCCGCCTACGCCCGCGTCTCGACAGACCAAGAGGAGCAGCAGACCTCCTATGAGGCCCAAGTGGACTATTACACCAATTACATCAAAAGAAGGCCCGATTGGGAACTCGTGGGCGTCTACACGGACGAAGGCATCAGCGGGACCAACACCAAAAGGAGAGAAGGCTTCAAAAGGATGATCGACGATGCCCTCGGCGGGAAGATCGATTTGATAATCACCAAGTCCATATCCAGATTCGCCCGCAACACCGTCGATAGCTTGGTGAACATAAGGAAGCTCAAGGAGCACAACGTCGAGTGCTATTTCGAGAAGGAGAACATCAACACCTTCGACTCCAAGGGCGAGCTCCTCATCACCATCATGTCGAGCTTGGCTCAGGAGGAAAGCAGGTCAATCTCCCAAAACGTCACTTGGGGGCAGAGAAAGAGATTCGCCGACGGGAAGGTAAGCATGCCTTACAAAGCCTTCCTCGGGTACGAAAAGGGCGAGAACGGCGAGATCAGGATAAACGAGCAGGAGGCGGAAACCGTTAGGAGGATCTACTACCGCTTCCTCAAGGGCGAGAGCATCGGCAAGATCTGCTCCGACTTGATGAAGGACGGGATACTGACGCCGAAGGGGAAGACGAAGTGGACGAAGACGACCGCCCTCTCCATACTCCAGAACGAGAAATACAAAGGCGACGCCCTCCTTCAGAAAAGCTTCGTGGTCGACTTCCTCCAGCACAGGACGAAGAAGAACGAAGGCGAGGTCCCTCAATACTATGTTCATGATTCGCATCCGACCATCATCCCGAAGGAGGACTGGGAGCTGGTGCAGATAGAAATCCACAGAAGGAAGGAGCTTAGCTATTCCTACTCGTACAAGAACCCTTTTGCGGCCAGGCTGATATGCGAGGACTGCGGCGGGTACTACGGAAAGAAGAAGTGGCATTCCGGGACTCCCCATGAAAAGGAGATCATCCAGTGCAACGACAAGTTCAGGAACAAATGCCATACGCCGAACCTGGAGGAAGAGGACATAAAGGCAAGGTTCATGAAAGCCTACAACCTGATGATTTCGGGCAAGGAGACGGTCATGGATGACATCCAAGCCGCGATGTCGTTGCTTACCGACACTTCCAAGCTCGATGCGGACATCGGCGGGCTAAAAAAGGAACTCGAGGAGATGTCGAAGGAGTTCAACCTGCTGGTGAAGATGAACACCAGAAGCCCGCAGGATCAAGCAGTTTGGCGAAGAAAGTACGCAGAGCTCGAGGATGAATACAAAAGGAAGGAAGAGGAATGCAAGAAACTCATCGGCGAGAAGGAGGGGAAGAGGCTGAAAGCCGGGAACCTCGAAGCCTTCCTTGCGACGCTCCGAAAAGGCGAGGCAATGCTCGACTGGGATGAGGCGATATTCAATTTCACGCTGGAGAAGGCAATCGTCCATAGGGACAAATCAATAACGTTCAGATTCTATTGCGGCTATGAGGCCACCATCAAGGCTGGGGAGTGAAATCCCCGGTCTTTTTATGAAAATGAATGAAAACATTCTAGATTATCGACAAAGATGAATGTCGATGATAAAATCTAATGATTTGAAGCAAAGATACATACTTCAGATGGTCGGCTAGGGGAAATTTATCACTTAAGGAGGTTTTAAGTATGTATCGTTTTGTAGAGGACAAAAATTTTCTTAAAAGGGCTCAAAATTCCTGTGTTAAGGATTTGCAGGAGTTGGTTCATTTATTACAAGAGGAAGGCATTAGTTCTCAATTTATATTAGTTGGAAGTGGTGGAAGGAACATGGTCACTCAAAATGAAAATGGTGACATCGATCTTGATTACAACCTTCTGATTCAGAAATGCGAGGATATCAACGACTGCCAATATCTAAAGGAAACTGCAAGAAAGTGCCTCAACAAGGTAATGAGAAAACAAAATCTCAGAGACGTCCAAGATTCAACATCATCTTTAACTACTTATCCATGCCATTTTAATGATTATCCCGACATCCAATTTAGTATGGATGTTTGTATCATTGCAAAGGATGATGATGGTAACTGGTATCGCTTGATTCACAAAAAAACCGGGTTTGCTGACTCTGACAATTATTTTTGGAATCAAGTGCCTGACTCAAGCGAAGTATCACAAAAGGCTGCAGCACTTAAAGACAATAACTTATGGGAAGAAGTAAGAGGCTGCTATCTTGACAAAAAGAATCTCTATTTGAGTAGGAACGACCATAATCATCCATCATTCATTTGCTACATCGAAGCTGTGAATGAGGTCTATTCAAGATATAAGTGGACCAGAAGACAATAGATGTGGTGACTGAATGAATAGTGAAATCGGAAAGCAATATGGCTATCTGACTGTCCTTGAGGATACGGGAAAGAAATATCATTCCACCAAGATCTATAAATGCCGATGCGTCTGTGGAAAGATCATCGAGATCAACATCAACAAGCTCCATACCGGCCACGTCAAATCCTGTGGCTGCAGGAGATTCAGATGGAAAGACCTCACAGGCCAGAAATTCGGCAGGCTGACCGTCCTTGAGTTTGCCTATGCCAAGAACAGGAAGAACTATTGGAGGTGCCAGTGCGACTGCGGGAATGTCTGCTACGTTGCGACCTCACAGCTTACCACCGGGGAGACCGTTTCCTGCGGATGCAAGAACGACGAGAACAGGGCGAACCTTCCTCACCTAGATAGGGGACTGGTCGATGGGACTATGAAGAGCGGAACCAAGGCCGACAGAAAGCTCAACAGAAACAACACGTCCGGCGTCAGGGGCGTTCATTTCGATAGGCGGCGAGGGCTATGGGTGGCTCAGATTATGTTCCAACGTAAGGCATATTTGTTGGGCAGGTTCAAGCATAAAAGGGACGCCATCAAAGCAAGGAAGGCAGGAGAGGAGAAGTTCTTCGGAAAATACCGATAAAATGGGGATTGTTTGAAACTATTTCCTTACGCCGTGTAAATTGCCTTGGGGTGTGCACTGTATCAAAAGCGTAGTAGGAAGGCAAACCCGCAATCGCCCCCGACCCGTTCGGGGTTTTTGTTTGCTATGGTTATTTGCGCTTCAGTTCGTATAGCCCGATCGAGACCGCATTGGTTATGTTGAGTGAATCGATGTCATGGCTATGGCGGATGTAGATGGAATTTTCATCCAAATACTCAGGGGGTAGTCCCGTGGCCTCGTTTCCGAAAGCCAAAGTCCTTTTGCCCTTAGGAAAGCTATATTCCTGAAGGATGTTTTTCCCATCGAGCATGAAAGCATGGACGATGTGGTCGGGGAAGCCTTCCTTATATTCCTTGTAGGAAGCAAATTTGGAAATCCTTACCTTGAACAGGGCACCCATGCTGGAGCGGACTACCTTGGGATCGAAATAGTCGGGGCAGGGGGATATGAGGGCGATGTCTTTTACACTAAAGCCCAGGGACGAGCGGATGATGGTCCCTAGATTGCCCATGTTGGAAGGCTTGTCCAGCAGCAGGTGGTCTCCTTCCTTATCAAGGCTATCTTCATATTTCTTGAAGGTGGCCACCACATAGACGTTTTCCTTCTCGTTAAGCCTAGCGATGTTCCTATCATCATCCCTATAGACCGGGATTTGATGGCGACTGCAAATATCCAGGGCCTTATCCAGATACTCCTGGTTGGAAAAGGTGGAATGGATATGCAAAGAAAGGCAAGCCTCAGGACGGCTTGAAAGAAGCTCCATGCTCGGGAAAGCCCCAAGACAATAGGAGAAAGGACTATCTTTTTTATAACGGGATAGTTTCATCCGACGATGTCGAAATAGGGGAAGACGTTCTTTTTGCTCCTAGCGGCAAAGAGGGCGGTATTGCGGTCGGGATAGGTCTCGGAAAAGGCAATGGTCCCGGTGCGGTAGGCGCTTTCGTTGGCGTAGTAATTGACCGTAACTTCTTTGGGAAACATCAATATGACCCCCTGATGATGCGCTTTTCGTCGAATTCCTTTTCCCTAGTGGGTCCGACGCTTCCGCGACCGAAGATGAGCAGGCAGACGGGAACCTTCATATCAGGGATATTGAAGTGCTTGATGAGGGCATTCATGTAATCCCCGTCGGGAATGATGCCGTTCCACAGGGTGTTTAGGCCTAGATCGGTGGCCGCTAGTAGCATGTTCTCGGCCACAGCGGAGCAATCCTGCTGCAGGAAGGCATCGGTGGGCTGCTTTTGCCTATCGCCGACGATGAGGATGCAGAAGGAAGCCTTCTTGGCGATTTCCAAGGTCCTGTGGTATTGGCTTAATGGCTCAAGGGTAGTGGGATCATCGACCAGCACGAACTCATAGGGCTTCTTGTTCATGGCGCTGGGGGCGGCCATTCCGCATCTAATTATTTCGATGGCTTTTTCCTCATTGAAGGGTTCGTGCTCATAACCCCTGCACGAGTAGCGGGCAAAGATGGTCTTGATCGTTTCCATGTTCTTTTCCTCAAGGAAATTCTACAACAAGGCCAAAGGGTTGTGTGATAATAGGCCTAGCGCAGGAGAGAAATAATGAAAATCGCACTATCTACCGAATCAACCGTTGATTTGCCCAAGGAGCTTTTGGAACGCATCGGTGTCCATGTGGCCCGCTATTCCGTCATTTTGGGCGATACCGAATACAAGGACGGGGACATCTCCACGGAAGAGATGTACGAATATGCCGACAAGTACAAGAAGCTGCCGAAGACCTCGGCCATCAACCCCGCCGAATTCGATGTCTATTTTGAGGAATTGCTCAAGGATTACGATGCGGTAATCCACATCTCGCTATCCAGCGAAATCACTTCGACTACCCGCAATGCCATGGACTCGGCCTCGCGTGCCAGCAAGCCGGTCTATGTCATCGATAGCCGTTCCCTTTCCACCGGCATGGCCCTTCTATGCTTCTATGCCCGCGACCTCATCGATGCCGGCTATGAACCCAAGGAAATCTATGATTTGGTTCAGGCCCGCGTACCCGCGGTCCAAGCTTCCTTCGTCATCGAGACCCTTGAATACCTCAAGATGGGCGGACGTTGCTCGGCCATCAAGGCCATGGCGGCCGGACTTCTGGGCCTGAAGCCCGAAATCATTGTCAAAAACGGCGCCATGATCGCCGGGGCCAAGCACCGCGGACCCATGAAGAAAGTGGTCTTGGAATACGTCGAAGATACCCTCAGGAAATTCAACAAACCCGATAAGAAGAGAATCTTCATCACCTATAGCACCGCTCCCGATGATGTCATCGCCGCGGTCCGCGAAAGGCTCGAAAAGGAAAATTTCGAGGAAATCATGGTCACCAAGGCTGGGGGTACCATCGGCACCCACTGCGGCCCCCACACCCTAGGCATTCTCTACTTCAACGACGGCGATCATCCCATCGAGCATAAGTGATGAGAGCAAAGCGGCTAACCTTAGCTAGCGCCTTGGTATTATCCCTGTCCTCGTGCGGCTCCTCGGCAAGGGTTGCCCAACCCGAGGAATACATCAGAACCCTCGAAGCGGGACCTGGTGATTTCAAGGTCCTGCAGTTATCCGACCTCCACTGGAATTTTTCCACCGATCTGGAATTCCAGAAGGAATATCTGGATACCCTAATCGAAGCCACATCCCCGGATTTATTGATGCTGACCGGCGACCAGTTCATGGGCGGTAGCAAAGCCGAGGTCATCAGCTTATTAGAGCATCTTGAAACCTACGAGCTTCCTTATGCCTTTGCCTATGGGAACCACGATTTCCAAGGTACCTATTCGATCGATTGGTTAAATGAAAAGCAGATGGAATATCCCCATAGCCTTTTCAACGTGGTCGACGATGATGTGACCGGCTGGTCCAACTATGTCATCAACCTGACTAGGAACGGGGTGCCTTTCCATCAGCTATATGTTTTGGATTCGGGTTCCTATATTGCCTATAACCCCATCGACTGGGACTATGAATACATCTATGATGACCAGATCGAATGGTTCAAAGAGCAAGCCGAACTCGCTAGGGAAGCAAACGGGGGCAAATACCTGCCTTCGACCATGTACTACCATATCCCCATCAAGGAATTCCTATTCGCCGCTGAAGAGGATAACCCCCTTGTAAGCGCAAGGGGCGGCTATCTGCTCGAAGACCAGCATTTCCCCACCAAGGAAAACCTCCTATTCGAGGAATCTAGGCAAAGGGGCGTGCTGGGCATGTTCGTCGGCCATGAGCACGGAAACTCCTTTTCAGCGATTTATGACGGGGTTTTGCTGGGATATGGGGTTAAGACCAGCCGCGAACTCTACTTCGGAAAGGTAGAGGAGGGGATGTCCAAGACCTACCCTGAAAAGTCCTTCGATCTTACCGGGGCCGCCCTTCTTACCATCCATGAGGACGGGACCTATGACGGTAGGGCCGATCTCACGCATTACTATCTTCAGGAAGGCGACCTGAGCCTGTTCAGCGAGGTGCCCCTAGCGTGAAGAAGAGAATCATCTTCATTGCCTTGCTCCTCGTCCTTTACGTGGCCGCGGGCTTATCTACCTTCCTTTTCGTCTATGAATTCTGCAACGTCCTGGGTTCGACCATCATGGGCAGCGAATTCTTCCAAGGCCTAGGCCAGATCTATCCGGCTTTGGCCATCTCCATCGTGCCTTTGGCTTTGCTATTCGCTTTCCATGTCTATTATTCGAGGAAGACGCTGAAGGGCAGATGGCTTTTGCTCATCGTCTTCGGATTGGTTCTGGTAGCCTGGTCCTGCAGCGCCCTCATCTATGCCTTCGTGATGCTCTATAACGGGGTGTATTCGAACCCGATTCTGGGCTATCCCACGCCCTTATATCCTTTAAGCGCCATCATCGGGCACATCTTCGCGATGTTCCTCGGAGCCGGCCTATATCTATATGGTTTGAAGCAGAGGTCCTATTACAAAAAGGACCTGCCTCTAAGGACGAAAACCAGCCTGCTTAGAAGGGGAGTCTTCGGGGCTTTCGGGTCCTTCTTCATGCTCGCCTCCCCGGAACTTTTGGGGGTTTTGCTATGCTCCATGGCCTTCGCCGATACCTCGGGCAAACACGGCTATTTCATCTTCGCACTATCCTTTGGGCTTCTTCTTCCGAGCCTACATTATGCCTACTATTGGGCCAAGGAACTCTTCCCCAAGGTTAGGAAATTCAAAATCGATGCGACAGTAAGCATCGTTCTCTTGCTATTATCCATCATGGCCCTCGTCAATCTCTTCGTTTCGGTCGCCGTCGATCCCCGGGCCATCGTCGAAGCCAGCCAGGCCTATTTCCCTTTGTCCTTCATGGCCGGCATGGGAATAGGGGAACTACTCATTCTTATCTATGCCATCCTAGGCTCTGCCTATCACTTGCTCAGCTGCTTCCTTTGGGGCAGAATTGCGATAAAGGAGGCTTGATTGTCCAATAACTCAAAAATGCTATTGACAACTAGTTGAGGCTACCTAAATATCTAGTATTGGAAACGAGAAACTATAAAAATATGATTAAAATTGCTATATCCGGCGAGTCCACTATGGACATCAAGGCGGACGAAGCCGCCAGGATGGGCCTATATACCTTGCCGTTCCACATCCAGCTAGGGGAAGAATCCTATTTGGACGGGACCAAGGAGTGTACCTGCGCCAAACTTTTCGAATTCGTGGATTCCACCGGCATCCTTCCCAAGACCTCGGCCGCCAACGTGGGCGAGCTGAAGGAACACTTTGCCAAACTGCTCGAAGACCATGACGAAATCATCCACTTCACCATTTCCAGTGCCCTGTCCGCGGGCTATTCCAATGCCCTGATGGCCGCCGAGGGCAATGATAAGATCCACGTCATCGATTCCAAGACCATCAGCCTCGGCATCTTTTTCCAGGCCCGTTTTGCCCAGAAGCTGGCCCAAGAAGGGGAACTAAGTACTGCCCAGATCGTCGAGAAGGTCCTTGAGTACCAAAGCCATATCCAAGCTTCCTTGCTCATCGATAAGCTCGATTACATGTATAAGGGCGGCCGCTGCTCCAAGGTCAGCCTGCTAGGGGCCAACCTCCTGAAGATCAAGCCGGCCATCGTCTCCACCGACGATGGCAAGCTCACCGTCGGACGCAAGTTCCGCGGGCAACTCAATAAGGCCGTGAAGGATTACCTTCTTTCCACCCTCGATTCCTATGAGGGGATCGATCTCAGTTTTGCCGCCGTCGGCTACACCGTCACTCCCGAGGAGACCGTGAAGATGGCGGAAGCCACCCTCAAGGAATACGGCTTCAAGGAAGTCTACCTCACCGAGACCAACGGCACCGATGCCTCCCACGGAGGACCCAATGTCGTGGGATTCGCCTTCGCCTACGAAAGGAAGAAGCAGTCCCAAGGCGGCTTGCTCTCCCGCATCATGGGCAAGTCCGAATCTGAGGAATAAGTAGCCTGAGGCGCCCGCCCACCCGCGGGCGCTTTTTTGTTTACTTAATCGAAACTAGGTGGTATCTTCCTAATTGCGGAAAGCCGGAATGGATTCCGCGAACCTATCCTGTGGGGTGGCTGAAGCCACTCTTTCTGTTTGTAGGGAGGAAAAATGGACCTGAAGAAGCTTGAAGACAACCTATCCGAACTCATAGCCGAAGAAGGTTATAGCCTCTACTCCTGCGCCTATAGCAAGGGGAAGTCCGAATCGGTCTTGGCCCTAGTGGTCGACCGCGAGGACCCCATCTCGCTGAATGACCTGGAGGCCCTATCGGGCAAGGTGAGCGACCTGCTCGACCGGCTCGATCCCATCGATGAGGCCTATACCTTGGACATTTCCTCGCTGGGGGCGGAAAAGCCCATCGCCATCGAGGACATTCCCAAGAACGTGGGCCGCTATGTGAACGTCCACCTCAGCTATCCCTACAAGGGGCTCAATAGCCTCGAAGGCTATCTCAGGGAATCGCCGACTCCGGGCCACATCGTCCTGGAATATAAGGAAAAGAACCGCACCCTCAAAGCGGACTTGGAAATCAAAGACATCGACAAGGCGCGCCGCGCGGTCGAGATATAGAAGGAGACCATATGCCAAAGAAAAAGATCATCGAAGAAGAGGCCAAGTTGCCCTCTTGCCCCCCGGAGATCGTCAAGGAGCTAGCCGCCCAGAAAGGCGTCTCGCCCGAAGCGGTCTATTGGGCCATCGAAGAAGCCCTCAAGCGGGCCCTCATCAATAACCTTAAGTCCGGCAATGACGCCGACGTCGTCGCGAAGATCGACCGCATCAGCGGCGCCATCTACGTGGCCCAACGCAAGAAGGTCATGATGGACAAGGACATCACCGACGATTTCCTCGAGGTGAGCTATGAAGAGGTCAACCGCGGACTGAAGGAGCCGCTTTTCAAGGTCGGGGACTACTATGACATTCCCTTCCCGGTCGAAGACATGAAGCGCGGCTTTGCCATGGCCGTCAAATACGCCCTCTCCGCCAAGATGGGCGAGGTCGAGCGCGCCGCCCTTTATGACATGTACAAGGACCACATCGGCGAAATGGCCACCGGCATCGTCGAACGCGTCGACGAAAGGGCCGTCACCATCTCCCTGGGCCGGGCTTCCGTGGCCCTCTCCCACAAGGAGATGATCGGCGACGAATTCTTCAAGGTCGGCGAATCGGTCAAGGTCTACATCCAGGAAGTCCAGTCCCCCCACGAGGAGGGCAAGCCCGACCGCGGTCCCCAGATCCAGGTCACCCGTTCTTCCACCGGCTTCCTGAAGAGGCTATTCGAACTCGAAATCCAGGAAGTCTATGACGGAACCGTCGTGATCAAGGGCATCGCCAGGCACGCCGGGGTCCGCTCCAAGGTCGCCGTCTATTCCAACAACGAAGACGTCGATCCCACCGGAGCCTGCATCGGCCCGGGCGGATCTCGCATCCAGAAGGTGGTCAGCCAGCTCGGCAACTCCAAGGAAAAGGAAAAGATCGACATCATTCCCTATAGCGATTCCATCGGGCTATACATCGCCGAATCGCTGCGTCCGGCCCAGGTCGTCGGCGTGGCCATCGAAGAAGAAGACGAAGACGGGCTCAAGAAGGCCGATGTCATCGTTAAGGACGACCAGTATGCCGTCGCGGTCGGCCGCAAGGGCAGCAACGTTCATCTGGCCAGCGAACTGACCGGCTACAAGCTCGACATCGTCACCGAATCCGACGCTTTGGCCGACGGCATCGCCTTTACCCCGATCGAACAGCTCAAAGCCGAGGCCGAAACCGCCGCCAAGGAAAAGGAAAAGGCCCTCTACGCCGAGAAGTCCCGCAAGGAAGCGGCCAAGCGCGCCGAAGAGGAAGCCGCCAAGAAGGCTGCCGAGGAAAATGCCAAGGCCCTAGAAGAAGCCAAGAAGGCCGAAGAAGCCAAGAAGGCCGAAGAGGCAGCCCTGAAGGCCAAGAAGGAAGAAGAGAGGGTCGAAGAAGTGGTCAAGGTCAAGACCACGACCTCGCTCGAATCCCTCGAAAAGGAACTCGAAAAGGCCAAGGAGAAGAAGACCGTCTCCACCGAAAAACGCAAGAAGCCGCGCAAGATCACCGAAGAGGAAGTCGAGCACGTCAAGCCCAGCGAGGCTGCCACTTCCGCAGCTACCGCGCTGCCCATCTATTCGGATGAGGAACTCGAGGAGATCGAACAGGAAGATAGCCTCGACGAAGATACCGACTACTCCGACATCGACCTCGCCGACTACGATTCCTACTACGACTCGGAGAAATAATGAGAATAGACAATCCCCGCATGTGCTTGGTCAGCAGGACCCGCGAGCCCAAAAGCCGGCTTTTCCGGGTCGTCCTAATCGATGGCCAGGCCGTGGTCGACTCCGTGGATAGCATGCCCGGAAGGGGATATTACTTCCTGAAGAAGGAAGAGGCCATAAAGCGCATCTCGCCCCGCCACTTCAAGGGGAAGATAAGCGAGGAAGCCTGCGAAAGGCTGAAGGGAGAACTATATGGGCTCCTCTAGGCAACTCAGCTTCCTCGGACTGCTCAATAAGGGCGGTAACCTCATCATCGGCGAAGCCCTCGATTGCCAAAGGCACCTCGCCCTGCTCATCCTCGCCGACGATGCCGGCAAGGATGCCCAGCGCCGGGCCGAATCCCTCATCAATAAGCTAGGGCCCATCCTAATGAAGGGTTATAGCAAAAGCCAACTAGGCCAAGCCCTAGGCAAAGACGAGGTAAGCCTCGTCGGCATATCTTCCAAGAAGGCCGCTCTGGCCCTGCTTGGGAAAGCCGGAAAGGAGAACACATGAAAAAGAAGAAGTACTTCTCCAAAAAGAACCAGACCCAGCGGGCTAGGGTTTCCAATTTCGAGGAACGCCCCGCGCACCGCAAGACCGAATTCGCCAAGGTCAACGGCGGCGTCTTCGTCTACAACAAGCCGCTATCGGTCAGCGAACTCTCCAAAGCCATCAACGTCCCGATTTCCTCGATAATCAAGTTCCTGTTCCTCCAGGGCAAGAACGTGACCATCAACCAGATCCTCGATGATGAGATGATCGGGCTCATCTGCTTGGAGTTCAACTATGACTTCAAGAAGGAAGAAACCGTCGATGCCGAGCACTTCGAAGACCTTGAGATCGTCGATGATCCCAAGGATCTTTCCGAGCGTCCTCCGGTGGTCACCGTCATGGGACACGTCGACCATGGCAAGACCACTTTGATCGACGCCATCAGGAATTCCAACGTGGCTGCCAACGAAGCCGGGGGCATTTCCCAGGCCATCGGCGCCTACCAGAAGGAAGTCAAGGGCAAGAAGATCACCTTCATCGATACCCCGGGGCACGCGGCCTTCACCGCCATGCGGGCCCGCGGCGCTTCGGTCACCGACCTCGTAATCCTGGTCGTGGCCGCCGATGACGGCGTCATGCCCCAGACCCTCGAGGCCATCTCCCACGCCCAGGCCGCCAACTGCCCGGTCATCGTGGCCATCAACAAGATGGACGCCCCGGGCGCCAATCCCCGCAAGGTCAAGGAGCAGTTGCTCGCCCATGACATCGTCCCCGAGGAATACGGAGGCGAGGTCATTACCTGCGAACTCTCCGCCAAGACCGGCAAGGGCATCGAGGAACTCCTCGAAGCCGTTTTGCTACGTTCCGAAATCATGGAACTCAAGGCCAATCCGAATCGTTACGCCATCGGAACCGTCCTTGAGGCCAATCTCGATAAGGGCGAAGGCCCCAAGGCTACCCTTTTGGTCCAAAACGGCACCCTGAATTCCGGGGACTATGTGGTAGTCGGGGATATCTATGGCAAGATCCGCCGCATGGTCAACGAACACGGCGAGGTCTTGAAATCGGCCACCCCGGCCACCCCGGTATCCGTAACCGGACTATCGGCCGTACCGGGGGCCGGTGACCGCTTCATGGCCTTCCCTAGCGAAAAGGAAGCCAAGTCCATCGCCGAAAAGCGGGCCCTCGAAAAGCAGGCGGCCCAACGCTCGGGCACCGCGGCCCTTTCCCTTAGCGACCTCAACAACCTCGTCAATGCCGGCAAGGTCCAGGACCTCAATGTCATCGTCAAGGCCGATACCGACGGTTCGGCCGAAGCCCTGAAGGCCTCCTTGGAAAAACTCTCCACCGACACCGTGAGGATCAAGGTCCTCATGGCCTCCGCCGGGGGAATTTCCGATTCCGATGTCTTATTGGCCGAAGCCTCCAAGGCCCTCATCTATGGCTTCAATGTCCGTCCCGATGCCCGGGTCAGGGCCAAAGCCGAGGAAAAGGGCGTGGAAATCCATCTACACCGCATCATCTATGAACTCCTCGATGAGATGAAGGACGCCATCAAGGGCATGTACAAGGCCGAGATGGTCGAACAGGTCGACGGGGAAGCCGAAGTGCGGCACATCTATAAGATCAGCCACGTCGGAACCGTCGCCGGAAGCTATGTCACCTCCGGGGTCCTCAAGAACGCTTCCAAGGTCCGGGTCCTAAGGTCCGGGGTCATCGTCTATGAAGGCAAGATCGCCTCGCTCAAGCGCTTCAAGGACGATGTGAAGGAAGTCAAGCAGGGCTATGAGTGCGGCTTCATGGTCGAAGGCTTCAATGACATCAAGGAAGGCGACCTCGTGGAAGCCTACTCGATGGTGGAGAAGGCCTGATATGGCTGACCGCAAGGGCCATCTCAAGGCCAACATCGAGCGCGATATCCGCGATATCGTCAGCTTCGAGCTCCGCAATCCCAGGATCGGATTCGTTTCCATCAACCAGATTGACGTCTCAGGAGATTATTCGATTGCCAAGGTCTATGTGAGCTTCATGGGGGCCAAGTACCCGACCCAGAACTTCAAGGAACTAGATGCCTTGAAGGGGGTAGTAAGAAGCAAATTGGCCTCAAGGCTGCACACCCGCAAGGTACCCGAGGTCCGCTTCGTCCTTGACTGGCGCTTCCAGGAAGCCGAAAGGCTACAAAAAGCCCTCGATAAGGAAGAGGAAGACCTCGAAAGGTTCCATAAGGAAAACAATGAAGAATAAGGGCCGAGAGCCCCTTTTTCCTTTTGCTTGATAAAAAAAGAGGCCTAGGGCCAATTTTGGATTTGCTTTTCTTCTTAGAAGGCGATTCTTTTGACCCAGGCCTTTTTTCCGGTCCCTGGTTCATTTGCATAATCAAAGCCCAAGGCCTTGGCCAAACCCTTATGTCCTCTTTCCAAGATGAAGAAGATGGGGTTGGTTTCCTTGGCTAGGCGCTTCATCAGGTTGTCAATTCCGGAAAGTAGGGCCAGCTCATCCCCGTTTAGGCCATAGATGTAGACCCGATGGGGGTTGGGCCTAGATATGGCAAATTCGGCTTCTTTTTTGTGGATGTGGTTCACGAGGAAGATTTCCTCGTTCTTCTTGGCCTTGGTGTGGGCAAAGCCAGAGTGCCTCATCTGCTCAGGGGTGAGCAATGGGGAGAGGGTATAGCCATCATAGGTTTCTTTTTCCTTCTCTAGCGATAGGAAGGGCATATCCACCCCTTTGTAGTTATTCAATAGTCCCGCGAAATTGTTTTTGGCATCGGGAAATTCATCATAGAGCCTAAAGAGGAAGAGCTTGGACTTTTCCCTTTCGGTCTTGCCATTGGCCGGACAGGGGGATTTGAGGATGGGGAAGTGCAGTTCGTTGGCTAGATCGATGAGCTGCTTTTCCCTAGCGTAGAACAAGGGACGGATGAAGGTGATGTCATTGCCTGAAAGATACATCTTGGGAGAGAAGGTCGCGACCTTGCCCCCATGCACCATGTTCATGAACAGGGTTTCGACGCAGTCATCGAGATGGTGGGCAAAGGCCACCTTGTTGCATTTGAGCCGGTGGGCCGCGGAGTTTATGGCGGCCTTCTTCATCCTCGAGCAGATGGAGCAAGGTAGGTGCTTGCCTTCCTTCTGATGGGATTTGAGGACGTCATAGACGAAGCGCGAATCATCGATTTGCAGCTGATAGCCAAGCTTCCCGGCGAATTCCTTGAGGCCCTGCAGGTCGGAGTTTCCAAAGCCAAGATCGATATAGACCGGGAAAACCTTGAAGTTCTTCCTGGCAAAATAGCCGTAGTAGGAAAGGGCATATAGCAAAGAGAGGGAGTCCTTGCCTCCGGATAGCCCGACGGCAATGCGGTCGCCCTCGTCAATCAAGGAATAATCGGTATCGGCTCTCCTTAGAGCGGAGAGCACGGATCTTAAATGCTTAGCGCTTGGCACCTCTAGATTATAAAATAAACCGCATGCTTAGCGGATTGGTTTTGCTAGATAAGCAAGAGGGCATCCCTTCAAGGAAGGCCGATAACCGGCTTGGCCGCCTTTTCTCTACCCGCAAGATCGGTCACCTGGGGACCCTTGATCCCTTTGCCTCGGGACTATTAGTCATCGCCGTGGGCAAGGCTACGAAGCTATTGCCCTATATCGATGACTCCACCAAGAGCTACATCGCTTGCCTTAAATTGGGGGCGAAGACCGACACGGGGGATTTGACCGGAACCATCATCAAAAAGAAGGAAGTCCCTGAGCTTGATGAGGGGCAAATCTCCGCAGTTCTTGGCTCGTTTTTAGGAAAATCCTCGCAGATTCCGCCTTCTTATTCCGCTATTAAGGTCAATGGGCAGGTGGCTTATAAGGCCGCCCGCAAGGGGGTGGAGCTGCAGCTTAAGCCCCGTGAGATCATCGTCCAATCCATCAATCTTGTTTCCTATGATAGGAATAGCCAAGAGGTCCTCTTCTCCTGCACCGTTAGCAAAGGCACCTACATCCGGGTCCTTGGGGAAGACATTGCTTCTAGGCTAGGAACCCTTGGCCATCTAAGTAAGCTAAGGCGGCTATCCATCGGCCATATTCTGGTCAGTAATGCGAAGAAGATCGATGAGATTACGCCCTCTGACCTGGTGGACCCCTTGCTTATTGTCCGGGGGATGAAGCATATTGAAGTAAGCCCCGAGACGGAAACCTATGTGCTCAATGGGAGAAAACTCGCCCTGCCGGATTACGGAGAGAAAGTAATCATGGTCAAGGCCGAGCGTCCCCTTGCCGTATATCGCCGGGAAGGGGATGATTACGTCTGCGAAAGGGGCCTATTCTAGTGAAAACAGTTTACTTTGACATCAACGGGAAATTATCGGATGAAGTCCCTTCGCCCTTGGGATTGGCCCTCGGCTATTTCGACGGCATGCATAGGGGGCACCAGCTATTGCTATCCAAAGCCCGGTATTACTCGCCAGGGTACTATGGGGCCCTGCTTTTCGATGATGGGGAAACCCTGCCTGGGAAGGAGAAGGAGATACTAAGTACCCTCAGCCAAAAGCTCTCCTATCTGAATTTCGCCCAAGCCGACGTCGCCATCATCCTTCCTAGCCGCAAGGAACTCTTTGACCTTAGTAAGGAAGAATTCATCAAGCGCTTCCTTTCACCTTTAAAACCCAAGGTCCTTTTCGTAGGAGAGAACTTCCGTTTCGGAAAAGGGGCCAAGGGTGAGGCCTTGGATCTGAAGAAGCTCTCCGAGGTTTTGCAGGTACCCCTGATGGAAGGGGGCGGCAGCAAGATTTCTTCTAGCCGCATCAAGTCGTTCATCAAGGATGGGGATATGGAAATGGCCAACTGGCTCTTGGGCCATCCCTATCAGATGGTGGGCCATGTGATCGAAGGATTCCACCTAGGAAGGACCATCGGCTTTCCGACCGCCAACCTCAAGCCGGATGCCGATTTCGTGCTCCCTAAGGCCGGGGTCTATGCCGGAATCGCCTACCACCATGGAAAACCCTATTTTTCCATCATCAACGTCGGCATCAACCCTACGGTCGGCAAATTGAAGGAACCCCGCATCGAAGCCCATCTGGCGGATTTCGATGAAGAGATATACGGGGACACCCTCTATCTATATTTCGGATACCGCCTGAGGGATGAGACCAAGTTCGCTTCCCTAGAAGAACTGAAAGCACAACTCGAAAAGGATTTGGCCAAGACCCTCGAACTCTATACGACCGACTAAAAGAAAGGGGAGCTCTTAGGCTCCCTCGGTTTCCTTTTTCTTCTTGGAGTCGAACTTCTTGCGTTCGGCCGTGTTGAGGATCCTTTTCCTGATGCGGATGGCCCCGGGGGTCACCTCCACCAGTTCGTCGGGATTGATGTAATCAAGGCAGGCTTCAAGGGTCATCTTGCGCGGGGCCTTTAAGACCACGGTCATGTCGGCATGGGCGCTTCTGATGTTGGTTTGGGGCTTGAGCATGGTGCAGTTGACCGCCAGATCGTTGGGATAGCGGTGCTCGCCGATGACCATGCCTTCGTAGCATTCCTCGCCCGGGGAGATGAACATGGTGCCGTGCTCTTCGACCTTCTCGATGGCGTAGGGCGTGGCTGCCCCGTTATCGGTGGATACCAAGACCCCAATGTTCCTCTCGCCTAGATTATGGGAGAAGACGGGACGGTACTCATTAAAGGAATGGTTGATGATGCCATAGCCGCGGGTAAGGGTCATGAAATTGCCGGAGAAACCTAGCAATCCCCTAGAAGGAATTACATAGTTTAGGCGGGCACTGACTCCGTTATCATCCATGTCGATGAGTTCGGCGCCCCTTCCGCCCAAGGCTTCCATGATGGCGCCGACATAGGCGCTGGGTATATCGATCTGGACATCCTCGTAGGGTTCGCATTTTTCCCCGTCGATTTCCTTGATGATGACGCGGGGCTTGCTGACTTCGATCTCATAGCCTTCGCGCCTCATGGTCTCAATGAGGATGCCAAGGTGGAGTTCGCCGCGTCCCGAGACGGTCCAGGTTTCGGAATTGGGAACCCGGATAAAGCGCAGGGAAACGTCCTTTTGGACTTCCTCATATAGCCTCTCTTCGATGACGCGGGCGGTCAGAAACTTGCCGTCCTTGCCCCTAAGGGGCGAGGAGTTGGTGCCAAATTCCATCTGCAACGTCGGTTCATCGACCCTAAGCGGGGGCAGGGGGTCTTCGTGTCCATCGAGGCAGACGGTATCGCCGACCCCGAGTTCTTCGAGCCCAGCCATGGCGCAGACGTCCCCGGAGGTGACTTCGTTTACTTCGATCCGCTTCATGCCTAGGAAGGTATAAAGCTTCATGGCCTTGAACTTGTGTTTGCTGCCATCGGGGGATAGATCGATGAGCTGGTCGCCGATCTTGACTGAGCCCTTCCTGATGGTGCCGATCCCGATGCGTCCGACGAAGTCGTTGTAGTCAAGGATGGCGGGCTGCCACTGGAAGCAGCCATTTGGATCGCAGATGGGCTCCGGGATCTCCTTTACGATCATATCCAACAAAGGACCCATGCCTGGTTTCTGGGTAGTCGGATCTTCGCTTAAAGAGGACGTGCCGTTTAGGGCCGAGCAATATACGACCGGGAATTCGAGGAATTCGTCGGGGGCGCCGAGTTCGATGAGAAGGTTCAAGACATCGTCGAACGCCTTGGATGGGTTGGCGTTTGGCCGATCGACCTTGTTGATGACCACGATGGGCTTGATGTGGTTCTCGAGGGCATTCTTCAAGACGAAGCGGGTCTGGGGCATCGCGCCTTCGAAAGCGTCGACCAGAAGCAGGCAGCCGTCGACCATGTGCATGATGCGTTCGACTTCCCCGCCGAAATCGGCGTGCCCGGGAGTGTCGACGATGTTGATTTTCGTGCCGTTCCAAAGAAGGGCCGTGGTCTTGGCCAAAATGGTTATGCCCCTTTCATGCTCGAGGGGATTGGAGTCGAGGACCCTTTCGGTGACCTCCTCATTTTCCCTGAAGGTATTGCTTGAGGCAAGCAGGGCATCGACCAGGGTGGTCTTTCCGTGGTCGACGTGGGCAATGATGGCGATGTTGCGGATTTTCACGGGGCAAGTTTATCCCTTATGAACCTAATGGTTCAACCAAATGCCTCGGAAAAGGGCTTACAAAGATAACTTAGTTGCGATTTTGCTTCCTCTAGGGGCCAATAGGCTATACAATTCGTCCTGCGACCTACCATGGGATCTGCCCCTCTCCTGGACGATCCATTGATAGGCCAAGTCAAAAAGAAAGGAGAAAAGACAATGGCACTTTCCAAAGAGAAGACCGCTTCCTTGGTCAAGAAGTACGGAAAGACCGGCAAGGATACCGGTTCGGCTTCCGTCCAGATCGCCATCCTCACCGCGAGGATCAAGGATCTGACCGAGCACCTGAAGAAGAACGGCCAGGACGCCAACGCCAGGCGCAGCCTACTGACCCTAGTCGGCCAGAGGCAGAGCCTGCTATCCTACCTCGCCCGCACCGACCGCGAGGAGTATAGCAAGGTGATCGAGTCCCTCGGAATCCGTAGCAAGGTCAAGTAAACAGTCGATCGAATACCGCCTCAGAAATGGGGCGGTTTTTTCTTATCCATGGCCCTTTTGCGTAGAAAAAGACCGCCGGAAGGAGCGCTCCGGCGGTCTATTTAGGGGTATTTAGTTCCCGCTGCTTTGGCTATAGTAGATGCCCTCCGCCTCGATGACGTGGCCATCGATGGTGACGGGGGTCGAACCATAGTTTTGGACGTGGAGGATTTCGCTTCCCTTGTAATTGATCTTGAAGGAAACGACGTTGCGTTGGGAGGTACCGCTTTCAAGTCCATAGTCCCAGACCATCACTTCGCTATCCTTCATGTCGGTCCTTCCGAATTCGGAATCGAGCAATAGGGCGCGGGTGCGGCGGTTATTGAGATGCTCGCGGAAGTCGCTTTCCCAATCGGCGTGGGTTTCCAATAATCCCCAGTCGATGGCGTTTACGGCATCGGAGAGGTTATAGGAGTCGGTGGAGTAATAGACCCCTTCGTTATTGGGGTCTTCGACCCACTTGCCTTCGACCTTGTATTTTTCATCGGTGAAGGACTTGCTGCGGCCGAAGCTCTGTCCGAGCTGGAAGAAGGCCGGGGAGAGGGAACTCAGCACCGAGGAATTGGACATGGATAGGGCCACGCCGATATCAGCGCTAGGATCATCCAGGGACACCATCATCTTGTCGTAGAGGGTCATGTTGTCATGGCACTCGACATAGGCGATCGAGGAGAAGAGGGCCCTTTCGTCATTGGAGTAGCTATAGCCGACGGTTCCCACCCGGGTCGTGCCTGAGAGGCCAAAGTAGATCTCGCCCTTGGAAATGGTCGATCCGCTAGCGCCTTCCAAGGCCTTTTGCACATAGCCCTTTCCGGCCGCATCGAAGACCGAGCCCTTCACGCCATCGCGGTAGGAATCGTTGAAGGCCCCGACGAAATTCTCGCCCATGTTGGCCAGATAGCGTTGGGAAGCCATGTCGGTTTCGTTGATGTCGCTCATCGGGTCGCCGCTGAACATGCTCCAGCCCTCGCCATAGACGATGATGTTGGGATCGATCTCATTTAGGGCAATCCTGACTTCTTCCATGGTTTCTAAATCAAGCAGGCCCATGAGGTCGAAGCGGAAGCCGTTGATGCCATAGTGCTCGGCATAATGGACGACCGAGTCGACGATGAACTTGCGGACCATGCCGTGCTCGGAGGCAATGTCGCTTCCGGCACCCGAATAGTTGACGGAGCGGAAATAGTAGTCGGGGAAGACGCGGTCGAAGGCGGTACCGGCTTGGCTAGGCATATGGTTATAGACCACATCGAGTACCACCCCGATGCCCGCTTCCCTATAGCCGGCGACGAACTGGGCGAATTCGCTCACCCTCTTGGTGCCGTCGGTGGGGTCGGTGGAGTAGGAGCCTTCAGGAGCATTGTATTGGGCCGGGTCATAGCCCCAGTTATAGATGCCGCCATAGGGGGCATCCTGGTATTCCTGGTCATCAAGCCTGGTCTCATCGACCGAGTTGAAGTCATAGGAGGGGAGGATCTGGATGTGGGTCAGGCCCTTTTCATGGAGTTCCTTGACGTAGTCGAATCCGGTAGCGTGGTTCTGATAGGAAGTGCCTTCCTCGATGAGCCCGAGGAACTTGCCCTTATGGGTGCCGTTCCAGGAAGAATGGGCCGTAAAATCGCGGACATGCATTTCCATGATGGTGATCTCAGGAGCCAAGTATTCGGGAGAAAGGGGGCCGGAGTAGAGCTCTTCGACCTTATCGAAGTCGACCGCCATGGAGTACTGGGCGTTGGCGTTGCTGGAATAGGCGTAGGGATCGGGCACGTCGCTATCGGTCCTACCGAAGAGGTTGATGTCGAAGGTGTAATAGGTGCCGTCCTTGAGGTCGGCGCCGCTATAGGACCAGACCCCGTTGGCGTCCTTGCTCATTTCGTGTTGGGTGGGGCTTTCGGGGAGGTTAGTGTGGTCCTCGCCATAGATGTTGATGGAAATGGCGCTGGCCCTAGGCGAATAGAGCCTAGCGGTGCCTACCCCTTCGGAGAAGCTCACCCCGAGCTCGAGATCGGAGGAGTATTTGGCATCATAGGTATCGTCGCTATAGAAGCGGCAGAAATTCAGGTCCCCATTGGAGATGACGGAGGCATCGCTGGGGGAGTAGACCATGAATTCATAGAGTTTGGTGATGTCGAGGTTTTCGCCTAGTCCTAGGACCACCTGGGTTTCAGTGACCGAGGAAGAGGCGGCATCGAAAGCGATGTCCTCGCCATAGACCTTCTCCCCATTTTCGGAGTAGGTATAGGGGCGCAGGTAGGCGCGATCTTTTCCAAAGGAAGTAAAGATCTCATCAAGGTCCACGCCCTGGGCCACGACCTTGGGTCCGGCTTGGCTATTTCCATCCAGCGCATCTTCCCTATAGAAGCCCTCTTGGATGGGGGCGGTGGGGAAATCATCCGGGGAATAGAAGACGCCCTTTTCTTCATGGACGTAGACGTTATAGACCCCGGAGGTCGCCACCATCTGGGTCTTGTCCAAGGCGATGTCGCTGGTTTGGTTAGTGCCATCGCTGGAACGGAAGATGATCCCTTCTGGGATTTCCGCATCGTCGATGCCAGAGAGATTCAAGGTGGATTTTGCGGAGAAATCCCAATCCGAATAGGTTTCGTAGTCCTTATTGAACTTGATGTGGACGGAGATGAATTTGAAGTCGCTATCGATGCCCTCTACGGCTTCCTTGCCCCTTTCGGAGCCAACATAGCCATGCGAGGTCCCGCCATCTACCCACATCCAGACCGAATTTCGGTTCTCGGCCGACTCTTCCGTATAGAGATAGATGTTCAGGTCGCCTGAGGTTTCGTCTTTGATGAGGTTGGGTGAGGGGTCCGGCGTAGTGTCGGAAGATGAGCTCGATGCAGTGGTATCAGTCGAGGAAGACTCCGAAGAGCTGTCACTGGTGGGGCCGCAGCCGGCTAGGGCAAAAACGCCGCTGGCCAGCAAAAGGGTTAGAGGACGGGCTCTTTTCATAATTTACCTCCTGAGGTATCTAGAGATATCTTAAGTGGAAGTGACGAAAAGGTGAATAGGGATAAAAAGGGTCTTCGCTTATGCACGTTTTGGGGAGATGAGACCAAAAACATTCGGATTTTCGGGACTTTTCAGCCGATTGTTAATTTGAGACAGCACCCCATTGCTTGTTGGATTAGGCAACAATGCATGGTCTATGGGATTGCCAGTGCGGGGTCAGTGATGAGACGAACTTTGCATGCGCGGTGAGACCGCTAGGAACTTGGAGTTCCCAACCACGGATCCAATCGATTACGTGGCTTGTTATGTTGGCCTTTCCAAGCCGCTGCGTCATGATTGGAACCACGCCCAGTTTCTCTTTAGCAAGAAGATCATCGGACCCAAGGCCCTACATAAGGTGCGCGAATAGATTAAGGAAAAGGCATATGCGGAGTATTGGTATCCACTTGGCCTGCTTTCGTTTAAGGATTGCCACAAATTGACAAGCGAGGCTCTTTTCCCTTCTCTAGAAGGGCAAGCAGTGTGCTATATTATTGCCGTTTGTGATAAATAAGGAAAAAGAAAGCAAATGAAAAAGACATTCGAGCTCGATTTTGCCGGAAGGAAACTGGTAGTCGAGAACGGAGAGATTGCCAAACAGGCCGACGGGGCCGTTTTGGTGCGTTTCGGCGACACGGTCGTCCTCTCCACCGCCTGCTGTGCGGACAAACCCAAGGAAGGGGATTTCTTCCCCCTCACCGTCAACTATGAGGAAAAGGCCTATTCGGTCGGAAAGATCCCGGGATCGTTCCTGCGCCGCGAAGGCCGCCCCGGCGAGCACGCCACGCTATCGGCCCGTCTGATCGACCGCCCGATCCGTCCTTTGTTCGCCGATGGTTTCCGCAATGAAGTCCAGATCGTCAACACCGTGATGTCGGTCGACCGCAACAACACTCCCGAAATGACTGGCATGCTCGGCTCCAGCCTTGCCCTATGCTTCTCCGACATTCCCTTCGAGGGACCCGTCGCCGGCGTCTATGTGGGACGCGTGAATGGCCAGTTGATCATCGACCCGACCGAAGAAGAAGCCAAGAATTCCGATATTTCCCTCGCCGTGGCCGGCACCAAGGATGCCATCATGATGGTCGAATCCTCGGCCCTTGAGGTTCCCGAAGAGGAAATGCTCGACGCCATCATGTTCGGACATGAGGCCATCAAGAAGCTCTGCGAATTCCAAGAAAAGATCATCGCCGATATCGGCGTGGAAAAGCGCCACATCGACCTCTATGCCCCGACCCCGGAGATCAAGGAGGACATCTACTCCCGCATCGGCGAGAGGATGGTCAAGGCCATTTCCATCTTCGACAAGCTCGAAAGGCAGGACGCCATCGACGCCTTGAAGAACGAAATCATCGAAGATTACGACGCTAGGCCCTATGAGAACGAAAAGGCCCATGCCAAGACCATGATGATGGTCGCCGACATCCTCGAAGAGATGGTGGCCAACGAAGTCCGCCGCCTCATCACCGAGGAAAAGATCCGTCCCGACGGCCGCAAGGTCGACGAAATCCGTCCCCTTGACGTCCAGGTTGACCTCTTGCCCCGCGTCCATGGCTCGGCCATGTTCACCCGCGGCCAGACCCAGGTCATCGGCACCACGACCCTAGGTCCCATTTCCGAAGCCCAGATCATCGACAATCTGACCTCCGAAGAAACCCGCACCTTCATGCATCACTATAACTTCCCGCCTTTCAGCGTCGGCGAAATCGGACGCATGGGTAGCCCTGGCCGCCGCGAAATCGGACATGGCGCCCTCGGCGAGAAGGCCCTCAAGGGCGTGCTTCCTTCGGTTGAGGAATTCCCGTACACCATCCGCTGCGTCGCCGACGTCGTGGAGTCCAATGGTTCTTCCTCCCAGGCTTCCATCTGCGCCAACTGCCTCTCTTTGATGGCTGCCGGCGTCCCCATCAAGGGCGTCGTATCCGGCATTGCCATGGGCCTGATCTCTTCCGGCCCCCTCGATGGCAACCATCCCTATACCATCCTCACCGACATCCAGGGTCTAGAAGACCACTTCGGCGACATGGACTTCAAGGTAGCCGGTACCGCCAAAGGCGTCACCGCACTGCAGATGGACATCAAGATCCACGGGGTTACCCGCGAGGTCCTAAGCGAGGCCCTCGCCCAGGCCCATAAGGCCAGGGGCGAAATCCGCGCTGCCATGGAAGCCGTCATCCCCGCCCCCAGGAGCGAGGTCAGCAAGTACGCTCCCAAGATGGTTACCTTCTACATCGATCCGGACAAGATCCGCGATGTCATCGGTACCGGCGGCAAGGTCATCAATGACATCATCGCCCGTTGCAACGGCTTGAAGATCGACGTCGAAGACGATGGCAAGGTCACCCTTTACCATGTCGATAAGGAAATGATCGAAAAGGGCAAATCCATCATCGACGACATCGTCAGGGAAGCCAAGATCGGCGAAATCTTCGAAGGGACCGTCAACCGCGTCGAAGACTACGGCGCCTTCGTCAACCTCTTCGGTGATACCGACGGGCTCTGCCATGTCTCCCAGCTTGACTGGAAGTACATCGAAAACGCCCATGACGTGGTCTCGGTCGGGGATAAGCTGCAGGTCGTGGTCATCGGCATCGAAGACGGCAAGGTCAAAGTCAGCCACCGCCAGTGCATCGAAAAGCCGGCCGACTATGTCGAGCGCCCCGAACGCGGACCGAGGAATTCGAGCAAAGGCAACGGTTCCTTCCGCGGCGGAAATCCCCATCGTAGCGATAAGAAATTCCATAAGTAGTCCCTTATCTATTAGGACCCAGGAGGTAGCTCCCGGGTCCTTTTTCTTACTTCCGTTGTGATATGGCCACCATCTCCTAAGTCAATAATATCGGTGGCCTTTTGCTTTGGTGCCTACGATAAGTTAGACACTATCAGATTGGCGCTGCCTGCTAATAAAAGAACGGGGCTTTGGCTATAATACAAACGATATATGTCCAACAGGCAAATCTACGATGCTCTTATCGTCGGCGGCGGGGTAATCGGGGCTTTTGTCTCTCGCGAACTGAGCCGCTATAAGGTTTCGGTTTTGGTTATCGAAAAGCAAAGGGATGTCGGAGAGGGCACCTCCAGCGCCAATTCCGCCATCGTCCATTCGGGCTATGACCCTAAGCCTGGCACCAAGAAGGCCCTGTTCAATGTAGCCGGGGCGGCCATGTATCCCCAGATCTGCAAGGATCTCGATGTCTCTTTCAAACCCATCGGTTCCTTGACCCTTGCCTTTGGTAAACAGGACGAGGATGTCCTAAAAGAGCTTCAGGAAAGGGGCAAGCTAAACGGGGTAGAAACCCGCATCTTAGACCAGGAAGAACTCCAAAAGGCAGAGCCCAATGTCTCCAAAAAGGCTACCGCCGCCCTATGGGCCCCGGCCGCCATCATCAATCCCTTTACCTTGGTGGCCCATGCCTTTGAAAACGCCATCGAAAACGGGGTGGAACTGCACACTTCCGAGGAAGTTGTCGCCATTTGCGAAAAAGAAGGCGGCTACCTAGTAAAGACAAACAAAGGCGAATATGCCTGCAAAGTCCTCATCAACTGCGCCGGCGTCCATAGCGCGGACATCGCTTCCTTGCTTTATGATCACGATTGGAAGATCTTGCCTCGCAAGGGCCAATACTATGTCCTCGACCATTTCGATCCCTCCTTCATTAAGCACGTCCTTTTCCCGCTTCCCAGCGAGAAAGGAAAGGGCATCCTGGTGGTTCCGACCACGGCTTATAACTACTTGCTTGGTCCTTCCAGCGAATTTGAGGATGACTTGAATGACAAATCCACCGATCCCATCACCCTGAAGATGGTCAAGGAAGGAGCCCTGAAAATTGCCCCGAAACTCCCTTTGGACCAGATAATCCGCGTCTTTGCCGGGGTTAGGGCTACGCCTTCGACCCATGATTTCATCATCGAGGAAGCCCCAGGACACAAGGGCTTCATCAACTGCGCAGGCATCGAATCCCCGGGTTTGGCGTCGGCTCCGGCCATCGCTAGGCATGTGATAGAACAGCTGGTCGCGCTAAACCTAAACCTAGTGCAAAAGGATGATTTCAATCCGAGGGTAAGGCCCTATATCAAGCCCCTGACTCTAAAACCCGAGGAAAGGGATGCGCTTATCGCTAGGAATCCGGCCTATGGCAAAATCGTCTGCGGCTGCGAAAAGATAACCCTAGGGGAGGTCAAGGACCTGCTTTCTAGGGCCGTGCCCACCAACGGATACAGGATGCTTAAACTTAGGATCAGGGCCGGATTCGGCAAATGCGGCGGCTCGTTCTGCGAACCCAATATCCGGGTCATATTGAAGGGAAATAGTCTCAAGGACGACGGTTCTACCGGGCTAAAAGGCTTCTACGAGGAGTTGGATTGATGGAAAAGCATGTCGATATAGCCATCATCGGAGCCGGAGCGGCCGGACTAGGGGCTGCCGTGGCCGCTTATGATCATGGGGTTAGGGACATCCTCATCCTTGAAAAAAAGGCCAATCTCGGTGGCATCCTAAATCAGTGCATCCATGCCGGATTCGGCCTCAATGAATACAAAGAAGAGCTGACCGGCCCTGAGTTTTTAACCCGTTTGGCCAATGAAGTCAAAAGAAGGGGAATCGAATATAGGACCGAAGCTTTCGTAACCTCCCTTACTCCAGACAAGGTATTGACCTACCTATCTCCAAAGGAAGGATTCGTGAAGGTATACGCCAAAGCCGTGGTCATGGCGGCCGGTTCCTTGGAAAGGACGGCCGGGGCCATTGCCGTGCCCGGCGATAGGCCAAAAGGCGTGATGCCGGCAGGGGAAGCCCAGCTTGCCCTAAACGAAATGGGCTATATGGTCGGGAAGAAGGTCTTTATCCTAGGCTCGGGCGATATCGGTCTTATCATGGCTAGAAGGCTCAGCCTAGAAGGGGCCAAGGTCTTGGCCGTGGCCGAGATCATGCCATATAGCAACGGACTATTGAGGAACAAGGTCCAATGCCTGGATGATTTTGGGATTCCTTTATTGCTCAGCCATACGGTCGGAAGGGTTATCGGGCGCGAGCGTCTAGAAGCCGTGGAGATAGTGGAAGTGGATGATAAACTCCAGCCCATCGCTGGCACCGGAAAAATCTATGAATGCGACGCATTGATACTTTCCGTCGGCTTGATTCCCAACAATGGATTATTAAATAACATTGGTATCAAACAAGGTCGCGCCAAAGGCTCTGAAGTCGATGATTCGCTAGAGACCAGCGTGCCAGGCATCTTCACCGCAGGCAATGTCCTACATATCCATGACCTTGCCGACTTCGCTTTGGACGAGGGTAGGCAAGCTGGCTTATCAGCGGCCCGATTCGTTCTTGGGGAAACCCAGAATGAGAAATGCTTGCTAGATGTCAACGTAGGGGATGGTATTTCCTATGTTTTGCCTGAGCATGTAGATCTCAACGGGCCGAATGAGATTCTGAAGCTCAAATTCAGGGCCAGAAAACCGCACAAACAATGTTCTGTTGAAATCAAACAAGGGGACAAACTACTTAGAAAGATAGTAAAACTAGCGTTGTTGCCTAGTGAACTGGAAATTATATCAATTCCTAAAAAACTACTAGAAAACAACCAACAACCTATAGTCGTTTCAGTAGTCGACAAGGAGGTAGACCCATGAGCACCAAGGAGTTTGTGTGCATTATCTGCCCTAGGTCATGCCACCTGAGAGTCGATGAGTCAGGAAATGTCAGTGGCAATTCCTGTCCCCGAGGAGCCACCTATGGACGTCAGGAGACCTTTGATCCTAGGCGTACGCTGACTACAACGGTCAAAGTCAGTGGAGGCACCATGACCCGCTGCCCCGTTAGGTCCGATTCTGGGGTACCTAGGGACAAGCAAAAAGAAATCTCCCTTTTCCTGAAAACCATCAAAATCAACGCTCCGATTAAATTAGGCGATGTGGTCTACGATAAGCCGCTAGGCATAGATTGTAAGATCATCGCCACCCGCGACATCGAGGTAAAGAAATGAAAATACTGATTGCAAGCGACATCCATGGAAGGGTCAAGGCCGCTTCTAGGCTTGAGGAAATCATCTCTGAAGAAAAACCCGATCTGATCTTTTTGCTTGGGGATTTCATGTACAACGGTCCCCGCAACGGGGTACCCGAGGACTATGAGCCGATGGAGGTCTGCCAGATTCTCAATAAACACGGAAGCATCACCTACGGCTGCATCGGCAACTGCGATTCCCGCATCGACCGCGACCTTCTCAAATTTGCCTGCCTCGAGGATATCGTCTATCTGGACATCAATGGGGTCAAAACCGCCTTGTACCATGGCGACGACTATTCCATTGAAAGGCTGCAGGGATCCCAAGACCTCTATATTTCCGGACATACCCATCTCTATGGGCTCATTGAGAAAGATGGGGCTTTGTGGCTCAATCCCGGCTCGGCCTCCTTCCCTAAACAGGATAGAAGGCCCAGCTTTGCCATTTGGGACGATAAAGGCATCCGCATCAAGGACCTTTACAGCTTGGAAACCCTGCTTGATTATCCTTGGCCCAGGAAGGACCTAGCCAAGTAGTTCGGCTATGCCTTCTGGCAACCTCTTGATCCCGATTTGCATTTTTACCATTCAGGGCTAAACATAGACCCCTGCGATAGCCTATAATGGCTATAAGGTTTGGAGCCTTGCGTTTTTTAGAGAGTGATTTAGAAATGAACGATACCATTAGACTAATTTCCCTAGGCGGTCTGGACGAAGACGGCAAGAACTGTGTTCTTCTGGACATCTCGGGCGACCTTTTCGTGGTCGGCTGCGGGGTCCGCTATCCCGACCGCACCTTGCCTGGCATCGACTATGTCATACCCAGGCACGACTACCTGATCGAACGCAAGGATGACGTGAAGGCCTATTTCCTGCTCCAAGGCGACGAGGACGATATGGCGGCCATTGCCTATTTCTATCAGGATGTTCCTGCCCCGGTATATGCCAGCCGCTTTACCATCGAGATGCTCAAGACCTTTACCCGCAGCCGCAAGATGGATCCGGAGATGTATGACTTCCACGAAGTCCCGCCTTCTTCCACCTTCAAGGTAGCCGGTCGCAAGGTCGTCTATTTCCATACGGCCCATAACATCGCCGATTCCAGCGGCATGGCCATTTCCACCAGCCTCGGCAATGTCGTCTTCTCCGGCGATTTCGTGGTCGAAAACAATGCCAAGCCTGGCTTCCAGCAGGATATGGCGGCCATTGCCAAATTGGCCGAGGAACCGACTTTGGCATTGCTTAGCGAATCCAAATTCGCCGACCATCCCGGCTATACCGCCCCCAACTACAAGCTCGCCCCCTTGGTGGAGCGCGATATCAAGGATGCCAAGGGCCGGGTCTTCGTCGCCCTTTTCGCTTCCAATACCTATAACATTTCCGAAGCCGTGGCTATGGCGGTTTCTTCTAGGAAGAAAATCATTCCCTACGATAAGGAAACAGCCGAAACGCTGAAGACCCTTTCCACCCTTTCGGTTCTCACTATTCCCAAGGAGAATTTCGCGCCCCTAGATGACATATTGCGCATCAAGGATTCCGACGAAATGATCATGATGCTGGCCGCCGGACCCGATCTCTATAACAAGATCGGCCTCTTGGCCGCTAGGCAAAACGAGGACAAGCGCATCGTTTTGGACGCTTCGGATACCTTCGTAGTCGCCTGCCCGGCCAACGACAATACCGAAATAGAATTCACCGATGCGGTCGATGAGCTCTATCGCACCGGGGCCCATGTCATCAACCTTTCCAAGAAGCAGCTGCGCAAGATGCACGCCTCCGAAGAGGACCTGAAGATGATGCTCTCCTTGCTCAAGCCCAAGTACTACATTCCGCTCAAAGGCTTCTTCAAGGATCTTCTCAACAATGCCGAAGTGGCCCTTTCCATGGGCATCAAGCTCAACCATTCAAACGTCTTCCTTCCCGAAAACGGATTGACCGTCATCATCGACGAAAAGGGAGGACGCCTCATCAACGAGGACATACCCCATGGCGATCTGATGATCGACGGCATGGGAGTAGGGGACGTCGGGGCCAAGGTCCTCAGCGACCGCGAAAAGCTCGCCGAAGGCGTGGTGGTCCTCGCCCTTACCATCTCCAAATCCAAACGCAGGATCGTGGCAGGGCCCGACGTGCAGATGCGGGGCTTCGTCTATGTCAAAGACGCGGAGTCCATCATCCGCGAGGTCAGTCGGATCTTTGTCTCTACCGTCGAGGAATGCCTGGCTTCCGAGGAATATTCCATCGAATCCATCAAGCAGACGGTCTATGAGAAATCCCTGCGCTCGATCAGGCGCTCCACCGGCAAGGAGCCGATGGTCCTGCCCCTGCTCATCGAAGTGGCCTAATGGCCCCGATATCTATGGCGAAACGCGACATCAGCTTCAAGGACATCAAGAAAGTTTCGGGTTTGATCCTCTCTTTGGCCTGCGTCTTTGCCATGCTTTCCCCGTTTTCCAACTTCTGGGGCGTGGGATATGGCATCGTCTATGTCTTCGGTCTGGTCGGCTACTGGTTCATGCTTCCCTTTTTGATCCTGGTGGGGATTTCCTATCTTTTGCTGGGGTCGCTTCCGGAAAACCCGGGTGGGAAGAAGATCATGCTGACCTTCCTTTGCATCTTCGTGGGACTCGGCCTCATCATGGCCCATGCCGGTAGCGGGGGAAATGAATCCCTTAGCGACTTCTCCATCTTTGATGGAAGCAATCCGGAAATCGGCTTCGGCCTCATCAATTCGCAGCCCGATAAGGGGGATATGGTCCTTCTTAGTGAGCTCGGCGGTGGCGCTCTGTTCTATTGCCTTGCTGCTGTCCTCAACATGGCGGGGGCCTATCTGGTCTTCATCATTGCCGTCCTTTTCATCATCATCGGCTTCATCATCCTTTTCTCTAGGCCCATCGCTATCCTTCTTAGGAGCGCTAGGGCCAACCGGGCCATCGCCAAGGCCAAGCGGAAGGAAGAAAAGGAAAGCCGCCGCCAATTGATCGAATCCGAAAAGGAAGAGAAGGAACTAAGGGCCTTCTATGAAAAATACATCAACGAGCAGGAATCCCGCGAATCCCTTGTTAGCGCCGGGATGGAGGAAAGCTCATTGGAAGAAAGCCGCGCCCGTGCTAGCCGTCCTACCCTTTCAAGGGTTGAAAACGCCATGCGTGAGCGTATTGACAACCCGGCCATCGCCCGGGAAATCCCGGCTGACGATAATCCCATCTTCCTGAACCTCGATAGGGATGATTTCTCCGATTCGGGCCTATACCCGGCCACTTTCTCGGCCCCCGGCAGCAAACCGGTCGCCCCGGCCCAGCCTCCGATCCAGAATCCCGAAACCACGAGCCAGGAAAGCCTTTTCTATGAAATCCCGACCGCGGTGCCAAGCCTCTCTTCCCTTCAGGTTCCCGCCCAGCCGGAAGCCCCTGCTCCTAAGCCCGCACAAGTAGTAGCGCCCGCAGTAAGCGAGCCCATAAAGACGGATCCGGCTCCTATTGCCGTTCCGCTATCCTCCGAACCCGAACCCGAGCCGGAAATTGCGCCCATCGGTGATATTTCCCCGCAAAGCGAGCCCAAAGTAGAGGAAACCACTCCCGAAGCAGAAGAGGAAGACAATCTCATCGAGATACCTTCCATCGTCCCCGAACCCCAGCCGGCACCGTCTATTGAAGAAGCACCCAAGCCCGCTCCCGCGCCCTCACCTACGGCTCCAAAACCCCAGCCGGCAACTAAGCCCGCTCCAGCCCCGCAACCAGAGCCCGAACCCGAACCGGAGCCCGAACCGGAGATTCCCTATGTGCTCCCGCCCATCGAGCTTTTAAACGAAATACCCCAGAACGGTGACGAGGAAAAGCTCATCTTCGAAGCAGAGGAGAAGATGGCTACCATCAACTCCATCTTCGAAGACCTTTCGGTTCCCTGTAGGGCCGTGGGCTATACCATCGGGCCTTCGATTACCCGCTTCGACCTACAGACCGCCAAGGACGCCTCGGTCAGCCAGGTGGCCCGCTACATGACCGACCTCAATATCCGTCTAGGCGGAACCGGGGCCCGCTTCGAGCAGGTCGTTAGGGGCAAGACCACCTCCGGTTTGGAGATTCCCAATACCTTTACCTCTTCGGTTTCCTTCAAGGAAATGTTCTTGGCGCTACCGGATAACTCCGATGGCTCGAAAAACATGTACGTTCCCTTTGGCAAGGCCATATCCGGGGAGTGCATGTCCGCCAACATGGCCGACTTCCCGCATATGCTCGTGGCCGGGACTACCGGCTCGGGCAAATCCGTCTTCGTCAACGGGATGATCCTCTCTTTGGTCATGCGCAATACCCCTGAGGAACTGCGGTTGGTGATGGTCGACCCCAAGACGGTCGAATTCATGAAATACCATGACCTTCCCCATCTTCTTTGCCCCGTTATCTCCGCTCCAAACCAAGCCAAGATGGCACTGCAGAAACTCTGCGACGAGATGGAAAGGCGCTTTGCCCTTTTCGCCGATCTAGGGGTCAGCAATATCCGCGGCTACAATTCCATGTGCGAGGAATTCGGCAAGAAGAAGGTGCCGTTCATCGTTGTCTGCATCGACGAATACACCGACCTCAAGGTCAACTGCAAGGACGTCGACTCGGTCATCATCCGCCTTACCGCAAAGGCTAGGGCCGCCGGCATCCACGTGATATTGGCCACCCAAAGGCCCTCCGCTGACATCGTCGACGGCTCCATCAAGGCCAACCTCGGCGTCCAGGTTGCCCTCATGGTCAAAAACGGCATCAACTCCCGCATCATCCTTGATACCGAAGGGGCCGAACAGCTCATCGGTAAGGGCGACATGCTCGTCAACTGCTTCGAGATCGGCCGCAATGCCTTGGTGAGGCTGCAGGGCTGCTATGTCACCGACCTGGAAATCGCCAAGGTCTGCAACTTCATCCGCAAGGAATCCAAGCCAAGATATGATCCTAACTTCCTTGACCTCAGGGATCCCGAGGAAGAGGAAGAGGCCGCCGCGGCCGCTGCCGCAAGCGGGCCTTCCACTAAGGAACTCAAGGCCGCTTCCGACGAGGAAGCCTATGAGGAAATCAGGCGGGCGATCATGGCCAGGGACTACACCTCGGCCTCCTATATCCAGCGCACTTTCTCGGTCGGATTCCCGCGTTCGGGCAAGATCATGGCTAGGCTGCAGAAGGAAGGGGTGGTGGCCGCCCAGCCCGATACGGCCTTCTCCAATAAGGGCTGCAAGGTCTTGATCCACTCGGAAACCGAACTGTATGAACATCTAAACGGGGAAAACGAAGCGGCCCCTGAAAGCGGGGGCGAGAATGCCTAGGCTTGGTACCGACATCGTCTATATCCCCAGGATGCGGCTTGACGAAGCCTTCGTCGGGAAAATCCTCTCTTCCAAGGAGAGGGAGATATACGACCGGCGCAAGGACAAGAAGGAATTCCTAGCCGGCCGCTTCGCCGCCAAGGAAGCCTTCATGAAGGCCATGAAGAAAGGCCTCGGGCTAGCCCCGCTTGACCAAATCGAGATCCTCTATCTTGAAGACGGGTCTCCGACTCTAATCTACGAAGGGAAGCGATATGAGGTCTCCATCGCCCACGACGGGGACTACGCCATCGCCACGGTAATCATATGAAAGACACCATCATCGTTGCCAAACTGATCGACTACGACCAAATCCGTCTGACCATGTTCTACGATAGCCCGCTGGGCCCGGTAAAGCCCAGCCTGGTCATCGACGGGACCTCCATCAGGCATCCTCTTAGCGTTTTGCGCTTGACCTCCACGAGCAACCTCTCGGTCTATGAGCTCTCTTTGGAAAAGCCCTTGGAACTCGGCTATCCCTATTTCATCGAAATCCCGGGACTGGGCCGCATACCCCTTGACGTAAACGAGGCCGTCACCTTCAAGGATTTCGATAAGCGCTATGTCTATGAAGGGGAACTAGGGGCCATCTATAAAGGCAAGAAGACGACCTTCAGGGTCTATGCCCCCTTAGCCTCCGGCGTAGTCTTGCGCCTGAGAAAGCCAGGGAGCGGAAACTGGACCTATTATCCGATGTCCCGCCTTTCGGTCGGGGTCTATGAACTCGAAGTCGAGGGCAATGTCCAGGGCTATCTATATAACTATCTGGTCACCAATTCGGGCTCGACTTCCGTCTGCGTCGACCCCTATGCTTTGGCCTCAAGTGCCAATGGCAAGGAATCCGTGGTCGTCGACTTTAGCAAAATCACCCCGCCGAAGCACTATGAGTGCCTGCCGGTGCTCAACGCCAATTCCGATGCGGTCATCTATGAGACCTCGGTCCGCGATTTCACCATCCATCCTTCCACCGACATCAAGCACAAGGGCAAATACCTAGGTCTGACCGAAAGGGGAAGGAAGACCAAGAAGGGCCATCCGGCCGGCTTGGACTACCTCAAGGAACTAGGCATTACCCACCTGCAGATCCTACCGATGTACGATTTCGAGACGGTGGACGAACTCCACCCTCTGGATTCCTATAACTGGGGCTATGACCCGGCCCAATACTTCGTTCCGGAAGGCAGCTATGCCACCGACCCCGAAGACCCGCTATCGCGCATCAAGGAATGCATCGCCATGGTCGATGCCTTGCATAAGGAGGGCATCAGGGTGGTCATGGACGTGGTCTATAACCATGTCCACTCCTATGAAGGATCGGTCTATGAGAAGATCGTGCCCGGCTATTATTTCCGCCACCGCCCCAATGGCAGGATGGCCAACACCTCCGGCTGCGGGGACGATCTGGCTTCCGAACGCCCGATGGTCAGGCGCCTCATCGTCGACAGTGCCCTCCACTGGATCGAACACTATGGGGTCGACGGCTTCAGGTTCGACCTCATGGGCATCATTGACTGCGAGACCCTCAATGAAATCTACCGCAAGGCCAAGAAGCTCAAGAAGGACTTCATCGCTTATGGCGAGGGTTGGAACATGGGCGGGGAGGTTGACTTCCCGCTTGGGACCATGGGCAACTACGCCTTGCTTCCCGAATATGGCTTCTTCAACGATTTCTTCCGCGAATCCATCAAAGGCCTTTGCTTTGGGGATGATTCCAAGCGCCCGGCGGCGATGTTTGCCTTGCTTGGTTCCTGCGTCGACTACAACCGGCCCCCGATGTTCGACACGGCCCTGAGGTCGATCAATTATGTCGAGTGTCACGATAACGGCACCTTCTATGATTATCTGAACCGTTTCAGGGGAGACCTCTCACACGAAGACATCCTCAAGCTCGTCGAACTGGGCCTTTCCTTCACCCTGTTCGGACTAGGCATACCATTTATCCATGCCGGGCAGGAAATCGGAGGCACCAAGAAAGGGGAGGATAATACCTATAACCTTCCCGACTCCTACAACCAGTTCGACTATGATCTGCTCGATGAGCGTTATCACATGGTCGAATTCGCCAAAAAGGCGGTGGCTTTGCGCAGAAATCGGCGGATGCTCAGGGTCTATGATCCTAGCCTCATCTATCGCATTTTCGAGGTCGTCGACCAAAAGGGCGCCATCCTTTTATACAACTCCGATTCCAATCTCACGGCTCCGGAAAAGGAAAACGTGGCCTTATTCAATCCCCAAAGGATTCCCGTCAGCATCGATTTCCCCCAAGCCCCGAGGGTCTTGTTATCCAGCGATGAGTCCATTAGGCTAGAGGGTAGCCAGGTAACGCTCTGCGGGTTCGGATTCGCATTCCTCTCGCTTTAGCACCCTTGGGTTTGGCCCGAATTGGGCAGAAGGAGAGTACATGCTTAGTTCCATTTTCATGTCCGGAAGACTGGGGGAGGTCATCGGGGAAAAGATGCGGATCGTCGAAGTCGACCGCGTGATTCCCGGACCCTCTGGATACTATGAGACCGACCGTTTCCCCGTTCGTACGATGTCGGGGTCCAAATCCATCTTCATGAGGGCCAAGGTCGGCTCCTATGTCACCCTCAAAGGCCGCATCGAAGGGGATGAAAAATACGGCGTGATCATCATTGCCGAACTCGACGAAATACTGCTTGTACCCGAAGGCACGGTGAGAGTCTGATACCAAAGTCCTAGCCATGTGCTAGACTTTCTAAGATGCTTAAGTACCTACGTTATATCTTCAGAGTGGTCCCTAGGATCGTCTTTGATCTTCTTTTCTATCTAAACCGCTATGCCAGGCACCCGGAAAAATATCCGCTGGAAGTCCGCTACAAGAGGGTGCGTGACCTTGTCTGCTATGTAATGGCCCGCATGCGCATGGACATCAAGCAGAAGGGGCTTGAGGATTTCAGAAACCGCAAGGGCTCCTTCCTATTGGTATCCAACCACCTCAGCGACATGGACCCCCTCATCATCATCTACATGTCCGAAAAGCCCATTTCCTTCATTGCCAAGAAGGAAGTCTACAAGTTTCCGGTCATCGGCAAATGCGTAAGGGCCATCGACGGTATCTTCATGGATAGGGCCGATCTTAAGCAATCGGCCGTTTGCCTCAAGCAATGCGCCGACCGCCTCAAAGTCGGGGACCTCTCTTATTGCATCTTCCCCGAGGGGACTCGCAACAAGGACCCGAAGGCTCCCTTGCTAGAATTCCATGCCGGTAGCTTCAAGCCGGCCAACTGGGCCAAGGTCAACGTGGTGCCCATGGCCCAATACGGGACTTTCAGGGTTCTAGCCAAAAAGCCCAACCCCAAGCGCATTCCCATCTCCATTTCCGTCTTGCCCGAGCAAGGATTCGAAGCCGGTTCCACCGAATTGGCCGCCACCTGCTCCAAACTGATCCAGGACGAGGTCAACCTGCAGATTGCCTATGACGAGGCCTTCTTTAAGGAAGGCAAAGAAAAAGCTTCCCTAAGGAAGCTACCCAAGCCTTATATCCACGGCTAGAAGAGTTCGATCTTTTTCCTAAGCCCTTTGGGGTAGTGGTTTTTGGCTACCCCGTTGGTGACCTTCACAAAGCCGAGGTTCATGTGGTCGAAGCTGATGATATAGAAGCCATCGGGAAGGTCTAACGGGAAGGTTTCCCCGTTGATATAGGCCTTCATGTCGCTTTCTTTGACGGCGATGGAATAGGAATCGTCGAGGAAGTGGGCCAGATGGTGGTCGGGGATATAGATGGGGCGCATCTCAAAGAGCTTGACCCCATAGCGGAGCAGATTCAGGTGGCTGGTATCGAAGTGCTGGTAAATCGAATAGAACTTGTTGCGCATCGTCTCGTTGGAGCGCTCGGATAGGCCGTATTGCCCCAGGAAGTCCTTATACTTCTCGGTGAACTTGTCGGCATCCTTGACCTTGCGTGGGGTCTTGATGAGTTCCCCGGGTTTTTTGAATAGGCAGATGAACTGTCCCTCGCCCCACAGAAATTCATGGGGATATAGGGTCACCGACTGGGGGAGTTCTTCGTTATGGTGGAGTCCCTCGTCCTCGGGCAAATTGACGAATTCGATTTCCGGATGCCTTTCTTTGAAAGCAAGCATCTGCCCTTCGTTTTCGTCATATGAGAAGGAGCAGGTCGAATAGGCCAGGACTCCTCCGGGCTTAAGCATCCCATAGGCCAGTTCCAGCAGGTCTTTTTGCCTCTTGGCGTTGGCCTTGACCTTCTCGGCCCTCCAGTCCTGAAGGGAGAGGTGGTCTTTCCTGAACATGGCCGAACCCGAGCAGGGGGCATCGACCAAGATCTTGTCGAACATCTCGGCAAAATGGACGTGGCTGAAGACAAAGTCGGTGGAAGCGGCGATGATGTTGCCCCGCCCCATCCTTTCGATGTTTTGGCTTAATGCTTTGGCCCTAGGATAGGAGATGTCGTTGGCGATGATGCAGCCCTTGTCCTCCATCATCAAGGAGGCCCCGATGGACTTGCCGCCCGGGGCGGCGCAGATATCGAGGATGATGTCATCCTTTTCGGGCTTCAGGAAATAATTGACCATCATCGCGGCCCCGTCTTCGATGGAGATGGCGCCGTTTTCGTAATAGATGGATTTTCCAAAGGGATATTCGTTTTTGTCGTAGAGGTAGGCGTGCTCTACATAGGGGTGCTTTCTGATATGGGGATAGCGCGAAAAGAACAAAGCGTCCGAGATCTTTTCGGTATTAAGGAGCAGGGCGTGGGTCGCTTCGCTTCCCCTGAGGGCTTCCTCGAGGGCGCCTTTGGACTCCTCGCTTAGGCTTTTGGGCAAAGTATCCCTGAGTTCCATGCGCAAGTATTATAGGAGTTTTGTTTGCTTTGCAAAATGTCCAAATCAAAATTGCCTGCGCCGGACCTTCTTATTCAAATATCCCTCCGGATGGCCCATAATGGGCACATGAGAATGGTCGACATCATCGAGGCCAAGCGCGACGGGCTGGCCTTAACGCGGGAGCAGATTGCTTTTTTCGTCAGGGGGATAACAGAGGGTTCGGTGCCCGATTACCAGGCCAGCGCCTTGCTGATGGCTATCCTCTTCAGGGGCATGGATAGCGAGGAAACATCCTATCTTACCGACTGCATGCTCCATAGCGGGGACACCATCGACCTTAGCCAAATAAGGGGCATCAAGTGCGACAAGCATTCCACCGGCGGGGTCGGTGACAAGACCTCCTTGGTCCTTGGACCTTTGGTCGTGGCTTCCGGCGGGGTCTTGGCCAAGATGTCGGGTAGGGGGCTTGGACATACCGGAGGCACCCTAGACAAGATGGAGTCGGTCCCTGGGACCCGCATTGCCCTAAGCACCGAGGAATTCATCCATCAGGTCAACGACATTGGAATCGCCATCATCGGGCAGACCAAATCCATCGATCCGGCCGACAAAAAACTCTATGCCCTGCGCGATGTGACCGGGACGGTCGAATCCATCCCCCTCATCGCTTCCAGCGTCATGTCCAAGAAGCTGGCCTCCGGCAGCGACGCCATATTGCTAGACGTCAAATACGGGGCCGGGGCTTTTATGAAGACCTTCGAATCTGCTAGGGATCTGGCCAAGGAAATGGTGGCCATCGGCGATAGGCTGGGCCGCGATACCCGGGCCATTATCTCCGGCATGGAAGAGCCCTTGGGCTTTGCCGTAGGAAATATCCTCGAAGTCAAGGAAGCCGTAGAGACTCTGAAGGGACGTGGCCCCAAGGACTTGGTAGAACTGGTCACAAGGGCCGGCGGCATCATGCTGCTTCAGGCCAAGATCGTCTCTAGCGAAGAAGAAGGGGAGCAGAGGATCAAAAAGGCCATCGATGACGGAAGCGGATATCAGAAGCTATTAGCCATGTTCAAGGCCCAAGGCGGAGATGTCTCCTACCTTGAAGACTTAAGCAAATTCCCGCTTGCTCCCTATATTGAGGAAATAAAAGCCGAGGAATCCGGATATGTGGGACATATCGATTCCTTAGGCATCGGCCTATCCGCGATGAGATTAGGAGCCGGCCGGGCTACCCTTGAGGATGTTATCGACCCGACCGCCGGCATCGTATTAGCCAAGAAAGTCGGCGACAAGGTCGAAAAAGGCGAAGTCTTGGCCACCGCCCATAGCAGCAAGCCCATCGAGGAAAAGGAAAACATCCTCCATGCCTTCAAAATCTTGAAAGAAAAGCCTGACGAGCTGCCCCTTATCCGCGGCTATATCAAATAAGATGAAAGTCGTCCTCCAGCGGGTAGCCTCCGCCTCCGTTTCCGTTGATGGGGCCCTTGTCTCTTCCATAGGGAAGGGATATTTGCTTTTGGTCGGACTAGAGGAAAAAGACGACGAGGAAACCGTTCTGAAGATGGCAGCAAAAGTGGCCGGGCTCAGGGTCTTCGAAGACGAAAACGGAAAGACCAACCTCTCGCTTATCCAAGTAGGTGGAAGCATCCTCTCGATCAGCCAATTCACCCTTTTGGCGGATGCCTCCAATGGCAATAGGCCCAGTTTCATCAAGGCCATGCGGCCGCCTCTAAGCGAGGAACTCTATCACCGTTTCAACCAAGAGATAAGTAAGTTCGGCTATGAGGTAAAAGAGGGGATTTTCGGGGCGGATATGCACGTAAATCTGATAAACGAAGGGCCTTTTACGCTGGTTTTGGATTCCAAGGAGCTTTTCAAGTGAAGGTGCTTATCGGTTTCTCCGGCGGGGTGGATTCGGCGGTTGCTGCCTATCTGCTCAAACAGCAGGGCCACGAGGTGACCGGGGCTTTCATGCGTAACTGGGATGCACTGGCCAACAATGATTATCTAGGCAATCCCACCTTGAATGATGGCCAATGCCCTCAGGAGAAGGATTACGATGACGCTAGGGAAGCCGCCGATAAGCTCGGCATTCCTTTGCTGAGGGTCGACTTCGTGAAGGAGTATTGGGACAAGGTCTTCGAATATTTCCTTTCCGAATACTCCAGGGGCAGGACCCCCAATCCCGATGTCTACTGCAACAAGTTCATCAAGTTCGATTCCTTCCTTGAATTTGCCCGCTCCAAGGGCTTTGAAACCATCGCGATGGGCCATTATGCCAAAAAGGAAAACTATGAGGGCATCGATTATATCTATAAGGCCAAGGACAAATCCAAGGATCAGTCCTACTTCCTTTGCCAGCTAAATGAGAAGCAGATTGCTTCCTGTCTCTTCCCCCTAGGGGACATCGAAAAGACCGAAGTTAGGAAAATCGCCCATGAGCTCGGCCTTTCCTCGGTCATGGACAAGAAGGACTCCACTGGGGTCTGCTTCATCGGCGAGAGGAACTTCCGGCAGTTTTTGCAAAACTATTTCCCAGCCAAAAAGGGGGATATCCGCGACCTATATACCGACGAAAAGCTAGGGGAACATATCGGTACCCTGTATTACACGATCGGGCAGCGGCACGGCCTAGGTATCGGAGGCATCAAGGACAAGGGGAGCCTTTCCTGGTTCGTGGCCAAAAAGGATGTGCCCAACAATGTGCTATATGTGGCCAACGAGGACGACTCCATCCTCTATAGCGATGAGGTCCATGTCGATACCCTCAACCTTATTGGCGGAACCTATGAAGAAGGAACCAAGGTAGGGGTGAAATTCCGCTACCGCAGCCAGGATGTCCCTTGTACCCTGCATGTGGATGGTGCCAAAGCCGTGCTCAGATGCCTTGAACCCGCCAAGACGGTGACGCCAGGCCAGTTTGCCGTTTTCTACATCGGCGAAAGGATGATCGGCTCTGGCATCGTCGAATCGACCTACCGTAGCGGAATCAGGACCAATGTCTAGTCTTTTGGGCTAGTTAAGGCTTTTGGTGTAGAATTGTTAAGCATGAAAAGACGGGTTGGTTTCATCATGGCGATCCTGGGGGCCGTTTCCGCCATCACGACCGGGGCGGTCGTATTTTCCAGCGGTCCCCTCGCCCAAGGGGTGAACGAGCCCGCCAAAACCTGTGCGGAAATCTATTTCGGATACCAGCAGTATTCCTCTGGCGGTTCTGTCAAATTTGAGAGATTCAGCACTACTTTGGCTATCGCCTCCATTGAATCTTCATCGAGTTATGCTAGTCCCGATAACGAAAATGATTTGACCTATGCCGCCCGCATCGGAACTAGCAACGGTGAAGGCAGTCTGACCTTCAATTTGAATGACGGGCTATATATCGCTAGGGCGGATGTCTATGCCTATAAATACGACGGGACGGTCGATGCCACCTTGCTTGTTACGACTTCGGCCGATGGCTCTTCTTTGGCCCAATCCGTAATCGATACGGAGATGACCGCCGATGATCTCAGCGTCATCGATCCCTTTGAGGTGAGCTGCAACCGGCTCAGCTTTTCCTTCGACGCGACCTATCCATCAACCAGCATCACCGTTGCTTCTTCCCAAAGGACCAATTTCTGCAAGATGGTCCTTACCATCTATGAGAGTTCGCCTACCCCAGAACCGGAAGCCGCTTCCTTGTCCATTCATTTCTTTGACCTAGGAGTCTATGAAACCGGCGACTGCATTTATATCAAGGCCGGGGACTATGACATCCTCGTCGACGGCGGGGCCAAATATGATTGCAAGACCTATGTCTATCCGCGACTAGACGAATTCCTAGGGGAGGACAAGACCATCGATTTGGCCATCGTCACCCATTCCGATTTCGACCATATCGCCATGTTTTCTTCTACGAGCGATTCTTTGTTTTCCTCTTATAACATTTCCATGCTGGTGGACTTCGTCGGTTCCAATAGCACCTCGCAGGCCTATAGCAACTATCTGAAGAACCGGGCAAATTTCGGAGGAGTACACTACACCGCCATCGAATGCTGGGATTCCGATACCACGGCGGAGCTGAGTTCGAAAACCGCGGCTAGGCGCTACAGCTTGGGCAAGAACCTGGAACTGGAATTCCTCTATAACCGCTACTATGAGGAAAGCGCCTCGGACAACAACAACTACTCGGTCTGCTTCCAAATCGTCCAAGGCAATAACAAATACGTCTTCATGGGCGATGCCGAAACCGAAGCCGAGGCCTCGGTCATCGAAAGCAATGCCGAGTCCTTAGGCAAATCGGTCCTATATAAAGCCAACCACCATGGCTCGGGGACTTCCTCTAGTCCTGCCCTTATGGGCATCCTTCAGCCCGAATACATCGTTTCGCCCTGCGTGGTCGGAACCTACCAATACGCCACCAATCCCGAGAACACCTTCCCGTATCAGGCTGCCATCGATAGTTGGGCACCCTATACCTATAAGATCATGGCCCCGAGGGTGGTTAGCTATGATGCCAGCGACGTTTGGGGATCTACTTCCCTCAATGGGGAAATCGTCGTCTCTTCCTCTGGCATCGATAGCGAGGATGTTAGGATGTCGGGCTCGGTTTCCGATACCTACCTTCCCCTTAGCGATTGGTTCAATGAGACCAGAAGACTCAAGGATGGTACCCTTACTGAGGGTACTCCGAACAGGACATGGCCAGAAACTGGAGTGCCTTTGCCAAATAGCCTATGAAAAAGAAAAGCCTTTTTGTTCTATTGATCCTGCCGGCCCTTAGTTCCTGCAGTTTCATCCAAAGCATCTTTGAAAATTCTTTCTCCCTTTCTTCCGGTGATTCTTCCTCAAGTGAGAGCTCTACATCCTCCCACTCCCAGATTCCGGAAGTGGATGCCTCGTATTTAGGCATCCGCTTCTTCGATCTAGGCAATGACAACACCGGGGATTGCACCTATATCCGGGCAGGGGATTACCACATCCTCGTCGATGGGGGCAGCCGCGATTCTTCCAGAGACCATGTCTATCCGCGCCTGGATGAGCTTCTAGGGGAAGAAAAGACCATCGATCTGGCTATCGTCACCCATGCCGACCAGGACCACATCGCGATGTTCGGCTCATCGAGCAATTCCATCTTCCATGCCTACAAGGTGGAAACCATCATCGATTTTGCTAGGACCGGCAAGACCACCCAGGTCTATAACCGCTACGTCAATAACCGGGAGATGGAGATCTCCGAAGGCGCCATCCATTACACTGCCCTTGAATGCTGGAGTGCGGATTCCACCGGAACCCTTGAGGACAAGAAGGCCCACCGGGTCTATGAACTAGGGGAGAACCTAAGGCTTGAATTCCTCTATAACCGCTTCTATGAGGAAGACACTTCAGATGAAAACAACTACTCCGTGGCCTTCCAGATCATCCAGGGGAACAACCGCTATGTCTTCATGGGCGACGCCGAGACCGCGGCCGAAGCCTCCATCATCGAAAGCAACGCAAATCTTGGCCCTTCTGTCCTATACAAGGCCAACCACCATGGCTCCGGCACTTCTTCCAGCGAAGCCTTGCTAGCGACCCTAAGCCCCGAATACGTGGTCTCGCCCTGCGTGGTCGGAAACTATGAATACGCCACCAACCCCGACAATACCTTCCCGTATCAGAGGGCCATCGACCATTGGGCGCCTTATACCTACAAGATCCTGGCCCCTAGGGTCGCGACCTACTCGGGTTCTTCTTGGGGCAGCAAGACTCTGAATGGGGAAATTGTCTTCGAATGCGCCTCGACCACGACTTCGAATCTGATCGTAACCTGTTCGGGCGAAGACACCTATCTCCCCCTTACCGATTGGTTCAATGAGACCAGAAGGCTGAAGGACGGCACCCTCGTGGAAGGTACCCCCAATAGGACCTGGCCGGAAAACGGCGTGGCTTTGCCCAATGAATAAGACTATTTTTGGCATATTGGCCCTGATTTCTTCCTGTCTTGTTTCTTGTTCGCCGGGCATTTTTTCCTCCTCGCTATCAAGTGAAAGTTCCTCTAATAGCAGTTCCTCCTCGAGCTCTTCTTCCTCGAGTTCCTCATCCTCCAGTTCCTCGTCTTCCGGTTCCTCCTCGAGTTCTCAGGTCATAGAAGATGGGATTCCGCTTCCCGAGGGCGAAAGCCTGACCATCACGGCGATCGAAATGGCGGGGGAATATGGGGATGGCACCCTCATTTCCTATACCCAAGCCGACGGGTCGATCTATGACATACTCGTCGATGCCGGCCCTTACGACAATTCCGATTACATGCCCGATTTCCTTAGGGAAAACGTGACCGACCATGTCCTTGATCTGGTGGTTTTGTCCCATCAGCATGCCGATCATTACGGAGGCTTCCAGGATAGCGCCTTGCAAAACGGGGGCATTACCGAAGTCAGGCAGATCGTCGATAACGGGGTCATCTATTCGGGAGCCTATAGCCGCATCTGGAAGACCGGCATCGTCGATTACTGGACCGAAAAAGGCGCCGATTATGCCCCGGTGCAGGACCTATTGGAAAACGATGAGGCCGTCATCACCATCTCCGAGCACGCCAACGTCACCTTCTTGGATACCGGCTATTACCCGACGGTCGGCTCCGGCGGCAACCAGGACAATGCCAACGAGGACTCCATCGCCATGTGCGTGAAGGTCGGCACCAAGGCCATTTTCATGGCCGGGGATCTGGCCATAGGCAGCTGCGAGGCCAAGCTGATGGAACTAAATAGCAACGAAGATGGGGATCCCGCCTTCTTCGAGGACTGCGATACCTTCATCGTGAAGACCAACCACCACGCCGCTTCTTCCCATGGCGGAAATTCCGAGGAATTCATCAACTGGCTGGCTCCGGACTATGTCTGGACTTCATCGGCCATAATCGAGGACAACCGGCAGCCCACCGGGGCTGCTTGGCAGCATCCGCCCCTTATCATCGCAAACCGCTACATCAATGGCATTTATGGGGCCAACTACAAAGAAGGGGTTAGCAAAGCCGATGCCTGCCTGAGGTTCTTCTACTCGGGCACGACAGGGGATTTGGATTTTGTCTTCGATGATACTAAGCCGGAGCCTACCATCCATGGCCACGGCCGCAAGAAAGCCATCTATTACGATGTCTCCGGCAATCTGGTGGATCCCGAAACGGAAAAGGATCTGCCCTTTACCGAAACCGCCTTTTACCAGAAGATGCGGACCGTGATGTAATCATGGTTTCATTTACCCCTTTTTAGGGGTAGACTAATCCCCGGAAGTCAAGCCCTACCTAGAGAAGGCCGCGGAGTGGAAAGGCCCTAGGGCACGCCGCTTCCCTTAGTTGCGCCAATCACGCCGTGCCGCGCGTTAAGCGGAAAACAAAGTGTGCAGCGGCCCTGCGAAGAAGGATGGTACCGCGGAATGACGTTCCGTTCCTTCGAGGGTCTTTTGTTTTATGAGGAGAATATATGGAAAAGCTCAGCGGACATGAAATAAGGAAAAGGTGGATTGCCTTCTTCGAAAAGAAGGGCCACATGTATATCCCCGGGGTGCCTCTGGTTCCCCATGGCGACAAGTCCCTTCTATTCGTCAATGCCGGGGTCACCGGTCTTAAGAAATATTTCGACGGTTCCTTGGTCCCGCCTTGCCGTAGGATCGTCAACGTCCAGAAGTCGATCCGCACCAACGACATCGAAAACGTCGGCCATACGGCCCGCCACCACACCTTCTTCGAGATGCTGGGCAATTTCTCCATCGGCGATTATTTCCGTAAGGAAATCATCCCCTGGGCCATCGAGATTCTGACCGATCCCAAGGACGGCTTCGGATTAGATATAAACAAACTCTACGCCACCTATAATCCCGATGACCATGAGTCCTATGAGCTATGGCAAAAGTACGGGATGGATAAGTCCCACCTCGTGCCCCTAGAATCCAACTACTGGGAAATCGGGGAAGGTCCCTCGGGCCCCAACACCGAGGTCTTCTATGACCGCGGGGAGAAATACGATCCCGAGCACATGGGCATCCGCTTGCTTCAGGAAGACATCAACAACGACCGCTACATCGAACTATGGGGCATCGTCTTCAGCCAGTTCAACGCCGTGGCCGGGAAGAAGAGGTCCGAATACCAGGAACTGCCCAGCAAGAACATCGATACCGGGGCGGGGCTAGAGAGGATCGCCTGCATCTTGCAGGGTACGGAAACCAACTTCGAAACCGACCTCTTCATGCCGATCATCCATGAAGTCGAAAAGCTCTCCGGCAAGAAGTACGAAGAGGGGAATTACCTCCCGTTTAGGGTCATCGCCGATCATGCCAGGTGCCTGAGTTTCGCTCTGTCCGACGGGGCCGTCTTCTCCAATGAGGGAAGGGGCTATGTCCTCCGCCGCATCATCAGGCGCGCCATGCGTTATGCCCGCAAAATCGGCCTCAATGAGCCGTTTATGTATAAACTCGTCGACATCGTGACCAAGGAATACGGGGATTTCTATTCCAATCTCGAAGGGGCCAAGGAAGAGTCCAAGCGCCTCATCAAGGACGAGGAAGAAAGGTTCGTCCACACCCTCAAGGAGGGGGAGGCGATGCTATCTAAGATCCTCAATAAGCAAACCGTTTTGACCGGGGACATCCTCTTCAAGCTCTATGACACCTATGGCTTCCCGGTCGACCTGACCAAGGAAATCGCCATGGAATACGGGATCAAGGCCGATGAGAAAGGCTTCAATGCCCTGATGGAAGAGCAAAAGGAAAGGGCGAGGAAGGCTAGGGGCGAAATCGGCTCCTTCAACAAGCAGTCCGCCGACCTTCTCGCCTTCAAGACCCCCAGCGAATTCCTCTATGGGGTAGATTCCTGCAAGGCCAAGGTCATTGGACTATTCAAGGACGGTAAGAGGATCGATAGCCTCGATGATGAAGGGGATATCGCCTTTGACAAGACTCCTTTCTATAGCGAGATGGGCGGCCAGATTTCCGATGTCGGTCTTATTAATGGTAGTGGAGTATCCGCCGGCGTCGTGGCCATGTCGGTTGCCCCTAGCGGGCAACACCTGCACCACGTCCGCTTCTCCAAGGGTAGCCTCAAGGAGGGCGACGAGGTCGAATTATCCATCTCTACCATCAGAAGGAGGCTCATCGAGCGCAACCACTCGGCCACCCACCTGCTACATGCCGCCCTTAGCAAGCAGCTAGGCCCGACCAAGCAGGAAGGTAGCTACGTCGGGGACAAGTATTTGCGCTTCGACTACCGCTCGCCCAGAAAACCCGAGAAGAAGGACCTGATGGAAATAGAAGAGGCCATCAACCTCTTCATCTGCTCGGGCATCAAGACCAAGACCGAGACCATGCCCCTTGAAGAAGCCCTGAAGTCCGGGGCCGAAGCCGAATTCGGCGAGAAATACGGCTCCGAGGTCAGGGTCGTCAGCTTCGGGGATTATTCCAAGGAGCTCTGCGGGGGCACCCATGTCTCCGACGTCTCCGAAATCGGAACCTTCATGATCGCTTCCGATGAAGCCGTTTCTTCCGGGGTCAGGCGCATCACCGCCTATACCTCGGTGAATGCCTACCACTACGCCAGGAAGAGGGGAATCCTGCTGGATGAGGCCGAAGGCCTATTCAACTCCGGGGACAGCGACTTCCTCGATAAGCTCGCCGCCGAAAAGGAAAAGGAAGCCGAACTTGAAAGAAAGAGGAAGCAGCTCTCCGAAAAGGTCTCATCCCTTCAGGCCTTGGAACTCGTTTCCAAAGCCGAGAATATCAACGGCATCATGATGCTGGCCCTCAAAAGCCCGGCCACTTCCCGTGAAGAGCTCTCCCAATTGCTCGACGGGCTTAAGGCCAGGATGCCGGATTCGCTTATCCTTCTAGTGGGCGGAGTAGCCCCAAGGCATGACCTTCTTCTTTCCAGCAACGGGGAAGCCATCAAGAAGGCTCCGGCCGGCGCCTTGATGAAGGAAATCGCCCCGGTGCTATTGGGCTCTGGGGGCGGCAAGCCCAACTTCGCCGGCGGCTCGGCCAAGAGCCTCGATGAGTTCGATAAGGCCGTCGAGATATTAAGGAGCCACCTAAGATGAAGCGGGTGCTTGGGCTCGATCTAGGCACCAAGACCCTCGGCATCGCCGTAAGCGATAGCCTAGGCATCGCCCACGGACGGGAGAACTTCCGCTTCCAAGAAAAGGCCTACCGCCAGGCCTTGAACAAGGTCAAGGAGGTCCTAGAAAAGGAAGGAATCGACGAGATAGCCCTAGGCTATCCCCTGAACATGGACGGCTCGGCCGGGGAAAGGGCCAAAAGCTCGGAACGCTTCAAGGCGCAAATCGAAGAGCTTTGCCCCAATGTCACCGTCTATCTCGTAGACGAGAGGCTCACCACCGTGATGGCTACCCAGTGGCTCTATGACGCCGGGCTCAACGGCAGGAAGCGCCACGAGGTCATCGACCAGCAAAGCGCGGTGGCCATATTGGAATCCCACCTGAGGAAAAAGGAGATGCAAGGATGATGGAAATTACCGACAACACCATGGAAATCACCCGCGAAGACGGGGTGGTGGACACCTATAAGATCCTGTTCTATTTCCACAATGAGGAAAGGGGCAAGGATTTCTATTTCCTATATAGGGAAGATGATGAGGACAATCTCATCGTCATGGCCTCCAGCGACGGGGTCTCTTTGATGGACGTCGACGAGGAAGAACTCGAGGAGTGCCAGGAGATGCTAGATGCCTATGAGGACGGCAGCCTCACCCAGAACTCTTGAGTAATCAAGAGGAAATCATTAAGATACTGAAGGATTAGAAAACAATGGTTATCGAAGACAACAAAATCACATTGACCCAAGAAGGTTACAACAAACTCGAAGAAGAGTACCGCCACCTCATCGACGTCGACCGGCCCGAGGTCATCGAACAGCTGAAGGCTGCCCGTGCCCAAGGCGACCTCAGCGAAAATGCCGACTACGACGCCGCGCGCAACCGCCAGGCCCAGATCGAAGCCCGCATCAATGAGATCGAGCACATCAAGAGCCACTGCAAGATCGTCGACGCCCCCAAAAACGGCAAGCGCATCTTCCTAGGCAATACCGTGACCTACAAGGAAGTGAAGTCGGGCGAAGAATACACCATCAAGCTGGTGGGTTCGGTCGAAGCCGACCCCTTCGCCGAGCCGATTCCTCTGGTCAGCAACGAATCGGCGCTAGGCAAAGCCCTGATGGACAAGGTCCCCAGCGACCTCGAGGTCAGGGTCGAATCCCCCGAACCCTACGACATCATCATCCTCAAGGCCGTAAGCAGCCGCTAAAGCAAGCTTGTTCCTGCCTCCTTATGGGGGCAGGTTTTCTTTTGGAAAAATTTACCTTCGACTTTTGAGACGATTCCCATATTCGGGGTCTATCAACTAGTAGGAGGTAACAACCATGCTCAAAATCATCATCGGCGGCTTGATCCTGACTTTCGTTTTGATTGCCGCCCTCGCCGTGGTCAACACCGGCATCAACCAAAGCAACGTCAGCGACGTCTCCAACACCTCGGCCATCGAAGAAGGGGCCATTTCGGTCACCGTATCCGGAGAAGTAAACCGCCCGGGAACCTACCTGTTGGAGGAGGATTCCACCCTGGCCGATCTCCTCGATAGTGCCGACGGTGTCACCGGAAACGCCGATAGCCGCTGCTACTATAGCGACTATGAGCTCATCAGCGGGCTAAGTTTCTACATCGCCCCCATCTATGACAACTCCGATGTCTGCGCCGTCACGCCCATCGAGAAGGTCAACATCAATTCGGCCGATAAGTCGGCCCTGATGGAAATCGACCAGATCGGGACCGCTTTGGCCAGCGCCATCATCACTTACCGCGAAGAGACTTCGAGCTTCCGCTCCCTTGAGGAAATCAAGAACGTGGACGGGATCGGTCCGGCGACCTATGAGAAGGTCAAGGACTACATCATGCTGAAGGATTGAGACGCTTCGCCCTTCTAGGCGGGGTCCTTGGCTTCGTGCTGGGGGCCAATGCCGCCTTCGTCAATTTGCAAGGACTGGCCGGATACCTCATCCTCATATTGGTATCCGGCTGGTTCCTCTTTCGCCATAAAAAACTTCATTTCTTCATCGGCTTCTTGGCTCTGGGATTAGCCTTTTCCTTCATCAAGATAGGCGATCCATTCCTCTATGGGGCTAGAACGGGGATGGTCATCTTCGCAAGGCAGGACTATTTCATCTTCCAAAGCGGGCTATCCCGTTATTACGTCTATTCCAAGGGCCATGGCTATGAACTGGGGGACATCCTCAAAATCGACGGCCTAGCCGAAGAGCTATCCTTTTCTTCCTATGAGTCCCGTTTTGATTTCGGGGACTATCTGCTTAGAAGGGGAGTAAGGGCAGAGCTTGATATCGACCAGGTGGAGGAAATATTCCTTACTCCCTTCCGTTTGGTAGATAAAATGTATAGGTTCAAGGCCAACTTTTCGGATACCACGGGCGCACTTTTGCTATCGCTCTTATTCGGGATTAAGGACTATGATGCCGCCATCATCGCTAGGGGCGATGCCATCGGCTGCCTCTATTTCCTTTCGGCTTCGGGACTCTACTATGGCATATTTCTAAAAGGTCTTGAGAAACTCACTGGCATCTTTTCGATCAAGTACTCCAAAAGGGTCGCCTTGGTAATCGGGGCCCTCTATCTGCCCCTTGCCTTATCCAAGCCTTCCATCCTCAGGGTGTATCTGGTCTATCTATTCACTTATCTAGATAAGAAAAGGCATAAGGATGCCCGCGAAAAGGCGGCCATCGTCCTGCTACTATTCAATCCCTATTACGCCATGTCGCAGAGCTTCATCTCGGGCTTTCTTATTTCCTATGTGCTCTCCTTGGGTTCGGGCTACATCCATAGCCGCAAGAGGAACCGGAAATACATCGGGATCCTCTTTCTATATCTCTTCCTTCTTCCCTCCTTCTCATCGGGGAGCGAGATCCATCTATTTTCGCCCCTTTATAGCGCCCTATTGGTGCCGATGTTTTTGCCCTTTGCGGCCCTAGGGGCCATCAGTTTCCTCACCTTCCCGTTCACCGCTTTGCTCAATGGTTACGGAAGTGTATTAGACAATGTAATAAATATCCTTGATAGATTAGATACCAGCGTGCCTTTCGTTGATTTAAGCAACTACACGGTCTTCTATTATCTGGCCATATTTGCCCTGATGTATCTATTCGAGATCGGCTTCTTGAAATACCTGAGGACCTATTCTTTTGGCTTAAGCGGATGCCTGCTTCTATTATTGGTGCCCGTTTCCCAGCCGATATCCGGTGAGGTCGCCTTCATCGACGTGGGGCAAGGGGATAGCATCCTTGTAAGAAACGGTACCCATTCGATGCTAGTGGATACGGGGGGCAGCCTCTCCTTCGATATGGCTGAGGAAGTGCTCATTCCCTATCTTAGGAAAAAGAAGGTCTATTTCCTCGAATACCTCGTCATCACCCATGGCGACTTCGATCATGATGGGGCGAAGGATAGCCTATTGGAAAACTTCAAGGTCGGGGCCTTGCTTACCAGCCACCAACAATTTCCCATCAGGCTCGGAAACATGGAAATAAGCTCCCTCAACGAAGGGGGCTTTGGCGATGGCAATGAGGATTCCTTGGTCCTAAGGTTCGATCTAGGGGGAACCGTCTATTTACTGACCGGGGATGCCGGGATCAAGGCCGAGGCCAAGATCCTGGACAAAGGCCTAGAGGTGGACTGCGATATCCTTAAGCTCGGCCACCATGGCTCGGATACCTCTAGTTCCCTCTCTTTCCTCAAGGCGGCTTCCCCAAGGGAAGCGGTCATCTCCTGCGGGGAGGGCAATAGGTATGGCCATCCCCATGAATCGGTGCTTCATAGATGCCAGTCACTAGGCATTTCCATACGAAGGACCGATGAGGAGGGGACCATCGAATATAGGCATTATGGCCTAAGTTATCTTGGTCTATTGGACTTCCTGCTTCCGATCAGGCAGGAAGAGGCGCTCATATCTAACTAAAGGGGCGCTTTTCTTCTATAATCTAGAAGATGATCCAGCTCCTATATTCGCCCCAGGCCGCGATGCTTGAGGCCGGGCTACGCAAACTCACCAAAAACCTGCCTGAAGATAGGGAAACCATCAAGGTCGACCTGCAGGAAGAAACCCTGCAGTCCTTGGTCGATCTGCTCTATTCTGGTTCCTTGCTTAGCGAGCACCGCCTCATCATTGCCTCCGACTGCGCCTTCTTGCTCAAGGAGAAGGGGGTGAGCTATATCAAGGGCGAGCCCAAGAAGGGGGAAGCCTTCTATGAATATCTGAAGGATCCCCTTGATGACGTGGATCTATTTTTGCTCGCCACCGTTGAGGATTTGCCAAAAGGCGGGCTATTCATGGATGCCCTTAATAAAGGTGGGGCCAGGATCAACCCGGTCAAGGTCTTCGATAAGAAGGAATGGCTCTCCTTTATCCCCAATTACCTCAAGAAAAGGGGCTCGGACATCGATGCCGGGGCCATCGAACTCCTCTATGAAAGGACCCAGGGCGACTACGCCACATTCCTCAATGAGGCCGGCAAGCTTTTGGCCTACGCCAATGGAAATACCATCTCCCATAAGGACGTCGAAAAGCTCGTCTCGCCGCCTTTGGACGAAAATGCCTTTCATCTATATGAGGCCATCTTGGCTAGGGATGGGGAGAAGGCTTTTTCCATCTACCATGATATCGCCCTAAAAAGCGCGGTGGAGGTCCCCACCCTGCATCTATTAGCCAGCCAGTTCCGCTTTTTGTCCCAGTGTCTGAAGCTGAAAGGGGAGGGGATGAATGAGAATTCGATCGCCTCAACCCTAAAAGCCTCGCCCTTTAGGGTAAGGATGGCCCTGGGCAAGGGGAGGGACTATGGCTTGGTGGACGTCGCCCTCATCATCGAGAAGATCTATAAGGCCGACCTCGATATCCTCACCGGCAAGAAGGATGCCCCTACGGCCTTTTGCATCTTCTTGGCCCAAGCCAGCGCGAAATGAAGATTATCCTAGCCTCGGATTCCCATGGAGACAGCGGGGTTTTGTCGCGCATTGCTAGACTAAACTACGCCGACATGTACCTCTTTGCCGGGGACTCGGAAGCCCCGGATAGGGAAATCCTTCCCTTCCTTGGGGTGAAGGGCAACTGCGATGCGGGTTTTGATTACCCTAGCCATCTGAAGATGGATACCCCGATGGGAATCTTGTACATGTCCCATTACCCCCCGGATAAGGAATTGCTCAAACATCTCTATCTTGAAGGAGTAAGGATCTATGTCCATGGCCATACCCATATTAGAAGGAATGAGGAGCTTCTAGGCATCCGGATCATCTGCCCCGGCTCGGTCGCTAGGCCTAGGGACATGAAGGGCCCTAGCTATGCTTTACTGGAAATCAATGATGGGGGAGCAAAGGTCTCCTTCAAGGACATCTGATAAACAAAAAGCCCCGTGAGGGGCCTTTTATTTGAGATTTGTTACCTATTAGAGGGCGTTGACTGCACTATCGAGGTGGCTCTTGAGCCTAGCGGCTTTGTTGGCGCTGATGACTCCGTCGCCGGCGAGCTTGTCGATCCTCTTGTGGGCGAGGCTGAGGGCCTTGAGGGCTTCTTCCTTCTTCCCGGCCTTGACGGCTTCTTCCACCCCGCGGATGGCGGTATGGGCGGCAGCCTTTTTGGACTTGTTGAGCAGCCTCTTCTTCTCGTTGGTCTTGTTGCGTTTGATCTGTGATTTGATATTTGCCATTTTGATTTCCTGCTTAAAAACTTTGCGTGCTCGATTATATAGCACCCCTTCTTATAGAACAACCGAAAATCGCTATGGCAAGGGGCTATTGCTCGGGGTGGCGTAGCCTAAGGACGAACAAGGCGAAGTCAGTTGGGGTAAGCAGCTTCCCGTATTGCTCCTCGGGCAGCTCGATCCCTAGGGCCTCGTTGAGGTCGAAGACCATGCTCACATAGGACATCGAATCCCCGCCGAGGTCGTTTCCGAAATCCGAATCGTCCCGGATGGAAACCTCATTGAGCAAGAGGGTGGATGCAAAGGCCTTCTTTATTTTTCCAAGGATGTCCCTGACCTCGTTTGGGTCATAGGATGCTAGGGATTCATGGAAGCTTTGTTGGCCCCTGTTTTCTTCGTATAGGTCGATGAAATCCCCCTCGCCCTTAGCGATGTTCCTAGCGACTTCGAGGCGCTTGATCTTGATGCCGTTGGCTAGGGGCAGGGGTTTGGTGGCCAGATAGAAGCGTTCTACCCTCCTGGTGGAGCCAAGCAGGTCGTTTTGCTCCTCAAAGGCCTTCTTCAGCTCGGCGGTCTTTTCATTGTCCAAACCGGGTTCGGGCTCGCCCACCAAGGCGATTTCCTCATTTCCGTCCTTCTTCTTGATGCCCATGATCGAAAGTCGGACGAGGTGGGGCAACTCCTTGAAGTGGGCTTCCAGTTCGTCGGGATAGACGTTTTCCCCGTTGGAGTTGATGATGACCTCCTTGAGGCGGCCCTTTACATAGACCTTGCCCTTATCGTCCATCTCCACGAGGTCGCCGCTGCGGAAATAGCCATCCTCAAGCGGGGTCGGGCGCTTCTTGCCCCCGATGATTTCCTCTTCGTGGATGACCGGGCTTTTGATGAGTAGTTCCCCATTGGAATCAACCTTGTATTCGACCCCGTATAGGGCGTGTCCGACCGAGCCTTTGAGCCTCTCTTTGGGATCGGGCGAGAGTTCGACGGAGGTCACTCCGACTTCGGTCATCCCAATGCCGTTATATAGGGGGTATCCCAGCCCGTTTACGGTGCGGTTGGTGCTCTCTTTGAGATAGCCGCCCCCGGAGATGAGATAGACCGGGCTTTTGCCTAGGACCTGCTTCTTGACCAGGTTATTGAAGAACCTGGTTCCGCCGACGCCGGCTTCCTTCTTGCTTATTTCCCCGCAGTTATAGGCCACCATCTTCTGGTACCAAGAATAGATGCGCTTGGACTTCTTGGCCATCGTGCGTCCCACCAAAGTGGAAAGGGAGTCGAATAGCATCGGCACCGAATAGACGTGGGTGCATTTGCCTTGCCTGATGGCGCTGAGGATATCCTTGCTGGAGGTCGAGGCGGGATAGACGAGGTTCTTGTGATAGAAGCTATACCATAAAAACACCGCGACCAGCCCGAAGATGTGGTGCAGGGGAATCATGGCCAGGATGTTGATCTTCTGGGGACCCACGATGTCCAAGGTTTCCTTGGGCATGTTCTTGCTAGAGAGGATCTGGTGGGCCATGTTCTTGCCCCGATAGACCATCATCCTGGAAGCCCCGGTGGTTCCGGAGGTGCAGAGGATGATCTTATCCTCCCAAATTGAGGGTTCGATCTGCTCCGCCATCAGGATTTCGGGGTTGCCGTATAGGGGAACGCCGTATTGGTTCACCTCGCTGGCTAGTAGGGCTACGGCTCCGGATTCGTCAAGCAGGACCTCGGTCTTCTCCTTTTCGAGCCTATAATCCAGTAGCAGGGGAATGTGTCCCGAGGCCAAGATACCCCAGAAAAGATAGGGCCAGATGTGGGAATTCTTCATCTTCAGTCCCACGACCGCCCCCTGGGGATAGCCCTTAAGCAATCCGCATAGGTGGCGGGCATACTTTTCGGCGTATTCCTTGTACTGGGCATAGTCATAGGACACCCAGTTCCCGGACTCGTCGTAGTAGGTGGCCGCCTTCATTTTAGGTTCGGTGAGGCAAAGCTGGTATATCCTCTGGAAGGTCGGGGTGCCATTTTCAAAGAGAAGCTCGGCAGTATCTATCGTTTTTTGGACATTGTCTAAGGTGAGTTTCATTCGTTTAGTCGCTCCATTAGGGTTATAATCGGGCCTAAGGGGGAAAATTGGAAGCAAAAAGCCGATGGAAAAAAGCGATCTCAAGATTCTTTATATGGGTACCCCCGAGATGTCCGCCTACCTTTTTGAGCATATGCTCAAGGAGGGTTTTCGCTTTGTTGGGGCCGTAAGTCAGGAAGACAAGAAGGTCGGCCGCAAGGGGATATTGACGCCCTCCCCGGTCAAGGAAGTGGCTAATCGCTACAATGTCCCCGTCTTTACGCCCCATAGGATCAGGAAGGACTACGAATGGGCCAAACAGCTGCATTTCGATATCATCCTGACCTTTGCCTATGGGCAGATCGTGCCTATCGACCTATTGGACATGGCTCCGCTAGGCGCCTATAACGTCCATGGTTCCATCCTTCCCAAGTACCGGGGCGCCGCCCCCATACAAAGGGCCATCATGAACGGGGAAAGAAAGACGGGGCTATCCCTGATGCGGATGGTGGACAAGATGGATGCCGGCGGGGTCTTTTCCATCATGGAATGCCACATAGAGCCCTATGACGACTACGGCTCGATGTGTAGCAGACTCTCCCTTCTTGCCACCAAGCTCATCGACCGCGATTTCCTCGCCCTGGCCCAAGGGAAGCTTAAAGAAGTGCCCCAGGATGAAAGCCAGGTGAGCTTTGCTGACAAGATCCTGCCTAGCGATGAAGAACTATCGGTCAAGGAACTGAATGCAACAGAGTGTTTCAACCGCATCAGAGGCCTTTCTCCTACCCCGGGCGCCTTCGTCTATATCGAGGGAAAGAAAGTGAAGATCCTAAACGGCGTCCTTTCGGTCCGTGAAGTCCCAGCCGGGGAGCTTAGAAGTGCTAGCAAAGAGCTCTACCTCGGTTGCAAGGAAGGCTCCATACAGGTTAGGAAACTCCAGGTCGAGGGCAAATCGCCCATGGAGGCGAGGGACTATCTCAACGGCCACCATGTTTTGCCCCTATGATCGAACTCTCCCTTTCGGTCCATGGCCTGGTCGACGCCCTTCTAAGAAGCGGGGACATCGATAGCCGCTACTACAATTCCGAAACCATGAAGGAGGGTAGCCGCCTCCATCAGATCTACCAATCGCGCCAGGGAAATGGCTACCAAGCCGAGGTGCGTTTTAGCCACCGCTTCGAACTGGAAGAGGGTAATCTCACCCTAAGCGGCTATGCCGATGGGCTCATCGAAAGCTTTCCCCTCATCGAGGAAATCAAGTCCACCAACGGGGACCTTCACGCCTTTAGCCAAAAGGAAGAGGCCTGGCATCTAGGCCAAGCCGAATGCTATGGGGCCATGTACTTGTTGGAGCACCCCGATATAAAGGAAATAGCCTTGAGGCTATGCTATCTCTCCCAGATCAAGGAAGAGACCTTCTATAAGAACTACCGCTATGAAAGAGAGGAATTGATAAGCAAGGTCGAGGGCTATATCCGCGACTATCTTAAGCTGTTCCACTCCCGCATCGAATATGAGAAAAAGCGCGATAAGTCATTGAAGTCCCTGCCTTTTCCCTTTCCTGAAATAAGATCGGGGCAAGAAGAGATGATGAAAGCCGTCGAAAAGGCCATCAAGGAAGAAACTATTGGGATGGTCGAGGCTCCGACCGGCATCGGTAAGTCGATGGCGGCCCTTTATCCCTCTTTGAAGGCTTTAGGCAAGCACCAGGTCGGACGCATTTTCTATCTGACCGCGAAGACCACCGGGAAGGAATCGGTGGATAAGGCCGTAAGCCTGCTCAAGAAGGAAGGGCTAAGGCTCCGTTACTCCTCGATACTAGGGCGCAAGAAGATGTGTTTTTTGGGCTATCCCGAATGCAATCCGGATGCCTGCGAACATGCAAGGAACTACTATTCGAAGATCCGCCAGGCCTTGCCCGAGGTCTTGGCCTCTAGAAGGAACCTCACGCCCTCATATGTTAGGAAACTGGCCCAGGAACATGTCTTTTGCCCCTTCGAGGCCCAGCTTGATTTCGCCCTTCATAGCGACCTCATCGCCATCGACTACAACTATTTCTTCGATCCGGTGAGCAAATTGGAACGCTTCTTCTCTCCGATGGATGGGCCCGAAGTGCCTTATTTCCTGCTCGTGGACGAGGCCCATAACCTCCCTGACCGGGGCCGGGCTTGCTTCTCCAGCCTCATCCATACCGCCGATATCGATAATTGTCTGACCCTGTTAAAGTCCGAAAAGAAAAACAAGGCCATAACTTCCCTCATCAAAAGGCTGAACAAGATGAAGGCCGCGATCGAGGAAGGGGAAGGCGAAGAAGGTTATTCGGATGCCTTGTTTTTGGAGCAGGCCAAGCATCTTAGCGAGGACCTCCTCGACCTGCAGAAGGAACCGGGCCTTAATATACCTAGCGAGCTCAAGGATTTCGGGCGGGAATGCTACCGCTATGGGGTGATCGACGAAATCGGCACCGCCATTGCGTTTCTGGAGAAAAACAAAGAAGGGAAGATCTTCTCCTTGAACAAGTTCACCCCCGATGCCACCGCCCCCTTGTCCGAGTGTCTAGAGCAGGCCAAAGGGGCCTTACTATATTCGGGGACCTTGGCCCCCATCGGACATTTTAGGAATGAGATATTCACCTATATGCTTAACCAAAAGGCCTTTGAGCTATCTTTGCCTTCGCCTTTCCCTAATGATGCCCAGAAGCTCATCATCGCCCCCGTTTCCATCAGGTATCAGGATAGGGATCGTACCCTGGATGAGGTCAAGCGGATGCTCGAGGCTTTTGTGAGGGCCAAGACGGGGAACTATTTCATCTTTTTGCCGAGTTTCGAATACCTCTATAAGATTTCCAAGAAACTGGATTTCGGTAGGGCCAAGGTCCTCATCCAGAAGCGCAACATGAGCGCCTGGGAAAAAGAGGAGTTCCTAGAGGCCTTCCAGCCCAATCCCAGCCTGACCACCGTGGGGATTTCGGTCCTCGGGGGCTCCTTCGCCGAAGGGGTGGACCTGCTTGATGACCGCCTCATCGGGGTCGCGGTGGTGGGCCTGGGCCTACCTACCGTCTCCAGCGAGAGGGAACTCATCAGGCAAAGGGCCATCGAGAAGGAAAGGGACGGCTTCTATGAAGCCTATGTGGCCCCGGGACTAAACAAGGTGATGCAGGGTTTAGGAAGGCTCATCCGTTCGGAGTCCGACTACGGGGCCATGCTGCTGATTGATTCGAGATACCGCGGAAAAGTCCGCGACATGTTCGAGGAACGCTTTGGAAGCGCCGAAATCGCCACCCGTCCCGAGGACATAACCGCCGCGCTAGGACGATTCTATAAGACAAAGGGTAGCCATTAGGCTAAAATACGCCACGTGAAAGACAAGAGCCTGATCCGCAACTTTTCCATCATCGCCCACATCGACCACGGCAAATCGACCCTGGCCGACCGGATTTTGGAACTGACCGGAGCCGTCGATAAGCGCGAGTTCAAGCCCCAGATGCTCGACTCCATGGCCCTAGAGAGGGAAAGGGGCATCACCATCAAGCTCAACGCCGTCTCCTTGACCTATGAAGCCGATGACGGGAAGAAGTACCTATTCAACCTCATCGATACCCCGGGGCATGTGGACTTTTCCTATGAGGTCTCGCGTTCTTTGGCGGCCTGCGAAGGGGCTTTGCTTGTGGTCGATGCCACCCAAGGGGTGGAAGCCCAGACCCTCGCCAATGTCTATCTGGCCATCGACAATGACCTTATGGTCATCCCTTTGATAAACAAGATCGATCTGCCTTCGGCCTCCATCGAGCGGGCCAAGAAGGAGATAGCCGAAAGGATCGGTTTATCGGTTGAGGACTGCGTGCCGGTTTCGGCCAAGACGGGGCAGGGGGTCAAGCAGGCCCTTGAGAAGGTCGTCGAGCTCATTCCGGCCCCGGAAGGGGATCCCGAGGCTCCTTTGAAGGCCCTCATCTTCGATAGCTACTATGACCCTTATCGGGGAGTCATCGCCAACATCAGGGTCAAGGAAGGGACCCTTAGGACCGGGGACATGATCTATCTGATGGCCACCGGCAAGAGCTATCAGACCACCGAGGTCGGCATCCGCACCCCGCGCGAGGTCATGACCGGGGAACTCGGTCCGGGGGAGGTCGGCTATGTGGCCGCCACCATCAAGGACATCCACGATGTCTTCCCTGGCGAAACCATCACCCATGACCTAAATAGGGCCAAGGAGCCGCTTCCTGGCTACCGCAAGATCAACCCCATGGTCTATTCGGGCTTATATCCCTCAGATTCGAAGGACTACCCCAATCTCAAGGACGCCCTTGAAAAGCTCTCTTTGAACGACGCTTCCTTGACCTTTGCCCCCGAATCCTCGAAGGCCCTTGGCTTCGGATTTAGATGCGGATTCCTCGGCCTTCTGCATATGGACGTGATCCAGGAAAGGCTGGAGAGGGAATATAACCTCTCCCTCATCCTGACCGCCCCATCGGTCGTCTATAAGGTGGTGAAGACCGACGGGGAGGAGAAATACATCTCCAACCCCTCCGAACTTCCCGATCCCAGCAAGATCGCCCAGATCGAGGAGCCCTATGTGGCCGCTTCGATATCGACCCCCAAGGAATATGTGGGCCCCATCATGGAACTCTGCGAGAAAAGAAGGGGAATCTACAATGATTTGACCTATGTCGATGACACTAGGACCATCGTCAAGTATTCCCTGCCTCTAAGCGAAATCATCTATTCCTTCTTCGACCAGCTGAAGAGCTGCTCGAAAGGCTATGCCTCCCTTGACTATGAGATGGAAGGCTATAAAAAATCCGAACTGGCCAAGATGGATATCTTGCTAAACGGCGAGCCCATCGACGCATTGAGCTTCATCGTCTATCGGCCCTGGGCCTATGAGCGGGGCATCAAGATCGTCTCCAAGCTCAAGGAAATCATCCCGCGCCAGCTCTATGAGGTCCCGGTTCAGGCCGCCATCAACGGCAAGGTCGTGGCCAGGGCCGACATCAAGGCCGTCAGAAAAGACGTCTTGGCCAAGTGCTACGGCGGGGACATATCCAGGAAGAAGAAACTGCTCGAGAAGCAGAAGGAGGGCAAGAAGCGCATGAAGTCCATCGGCTCGGTCGAAGTGCCCCAGGAAGCCTTCATGAGCGTGCTTTCATTAGAAGACGACAAATGATGGAAAAGGGCGAAAAGCTAGCCTATTTCCTGATGGTTGCCATCGGGTCTATCATCGCCATAAGCTTCTGCCTCATCCCCTTGGGGGATAACATCTGGCCCCTATATAGCCTACTGGATTCCTCTAGCAAAGACCTTGCCCTAGGGGTGATCGACATAATCTGCCTATCTTCCGCCACCGCCCTAACCATCGTGTGGATGGCTTTCTATTTCGGGCGCTATGGCTTTGATTCATCTTGGAAGTGGCTTATTGCCGCCTCGGTTATGATGAGCCTAAGCACGGTGCTATTCGGACTAAGCTTCTGGGGCTATTTCCAATATTGGGCCTTCCTAGGCATTTCCACTCTTTTGTACTGGATAAGCTGCTTCAATCTTAGACCCAATGGGGCAAGAGGGAAAAAGGACTGCTAGGGCCTTGGCAATCCGCGCTTTGCTAGTAGTTTTTTAGTCTTTGGGGACTTATAATGTCCCCGATATGTCCGAGCAGAATTTCGCCAGCCGCTATACCGATTCGGATTACCTTTCAAAACGCCAGCTCAAATCCATCATGAGGATCGCCTCGGTGGATGGCTTTTGGAAGGAAATCGAGGATTATAGGGCCGCCAGTTCTTTGAGCCTGGCCCCTTTCTGCACCATCAATAACCGTCCCTTCCGCCTGACTTTGACCCAAGAGACCAAACGCCGGATCGACGAGGCCTATTCGCGTCTAGAACAGCTCATCATGAGGCTCAACGAGAACCAGGGTTCCCGTTTTGAGATCGCGGCCCGCAAACTCCTTTTCCAGTCCTGCTCTGCCCTCATGGAAGCCGAAGGGCTCCACTTCAACGACGTGGCCATCAAGGCCATGGCCGCCAACATGTACGTGGGCGACGAACCCGGATCGGAAGTGCTAAGGAACTACATCGGGGCCGTCCGCGATCTCTCCGACCGCGATGCCAGCCAATTCGCCTTGGATACCGACGAACTGGCCTTTTATTACCAGACGATGCTAGGAGGGGTGGAACTGGTCTCCTTCTATCGGACCACCGATTCGGATACCTTGCGCATGGGAGGGCTTGGCTACATCTATGACGACGGGGCTCCCGCCGCGGAAATCGAAGGCCTGGTTGACAAGATGTACGAAGGTCTTATCCCTGCGGCGGTCTCGCCTTTTGCCAAAGCGGTCCTAGCCGCCTTCTATTTCGACGCCATCAAGCCCTTCGATAGGCATGTAAAGGAAGTCGGGGTGCTTTTGGGGCTATCCATCTTGGCCAAAAGCGGGCTTGGCCCCTCGGCCTTCTATCTCCCCCTAGCGGAAATGCTCCGCAACACGGGGGCCAAACGCTATGGCCTAGCCTCTTCCGAATCCCAGAAGACCGGGGATGCCACCTATGTGGTCCTCTATGCCGCCGAAGTCATCACCAAGGCCGTGAACGGGATCTTGCGCGAATTCGATAAGCTCACGCCGACCTCCCTGGTTTATGAGTTCAACCGCCTCGATGAGAACGAGGTAAAGCAGGCCCAGGAAAGGGGGGTCTACCAAGAACCCAGGCAGGACTACCGCCAGAAGGAAGAAGAAGCTGCCCCGATCGAGGAAACGAAGATCCAGGAGCCGGCCTATGAGCCGCTATTTGAGCCGATAGAAGAGCTAGAACCCGAGCCCAAGGCCGAAGTGCCTACCCCCATGATCGAGGTCGAGGAACCCAAGCCTGTCACTAAGCCCGCGGCCAAGCATAGGCCATACGAGGAAGTGCCATCTGAAGCCGCGATCGATAGGAAATCCCTCGCTAGTGCCCAGGAAGCATTAAACGAAAAAGAAGCCAAGGAATATGCCAAATACCTCATCGAGACCAATCCCGAACTTTCCAAAGGGCAGGCGAAGTTTTATTCTGCCCACTGCACCATGGGGCGCTACTATGTGATTCAGCAGTACAAGAAATACTGCCGCTGCGCCTATGAGACGGCCCGCACGAGCATGGACAAGCTCGCGGAGCTGGGTTTCTACAAGAAAATGTCTTACAAGAACAAGTTCGTCTATACGCCCATCAAGCAAGGAGAATAGAAAATGCCCATCCTATCAAGCTGGTTAAGCAACCCTTTGATAATCATCCTCTTCCTACTATTGATCTTCGGTGCCATCGTGGTCGCCGTCATCTTGGTCAAGAAGTTCGCCAAGCCCTTCAAGAGCAACGAAAAGCCCAAGTCCGACCGCGAGATTGCCGAAGAGGAACTCAATCGTCTACTAGAAGACGTCGAAGACCCCGAGGCCAAAAGGGCCATGGAGGAATTCGCCAAGCCCAAGAATAAGGAAGTCCCGCCCACCCAGGAAGAAGCGGCCCAGGAAAGCCTCGACCGCATCCTCGAACCCGTCGATGATCCCGAGGCCAAGAAGGCCATCGAGGAATATGGCCAAGAGGATGGACAGGAAAAGAAATAAGGCTTCCCTTTACCTGCACATCCCGTTTTGCCGCCATATCTGCGGATATTGCGACTTCGATAAACTCTCCTATAGCCATTTCAGGGCGCGGGATTACCTCAGCGCCCTTTTTGGGGAAATAAGAGGCTTTGGCCAAGAAAGATATCCGACCATCTATGTTGGCGGGGGTACTCCGACCGCACTGGACGAAGAGGAACTAAAGAGCCTAGTTTCTTTCCTATCCCCCCTTCTAGAAGAAGGTGGGGAATTTACCGTGGAGTGTTCCCCCGATACGGTAGAGGAGGGAAAGATCGCCCTACTTTCCCATTATGGGGTCAACCGCCTCTCCATGGGGGCCGAGTCCTTCGATCCGAGGCTACTTAAGCTCATGGGCCGCCATCACCAGAGGGAAGACGTGGAAAAGGCGGTATCGCTATTTAGGAAATACGGGATCGAGGATTTCTCCCTCGACCTCATCTATGGCTTTCCCTTTGAGAGTCCGGATGATTTCATCGCTGATTTAAAGACATTGATGCAGCTAGATCCGCCCCACGTATCCTGCTATTCGCTTACCGTAAGCCAGGGGACGCCTTTCTATCAGAAGGGGATCAGGGAAGCCGACGAGGCTATACTCGCCGAATGCTATGAAAGGATGCTTGGTTTACTTAGAAGCTATGGCTATGAACGATATGAGGTGAGCAACTTCGCTAAACCGGGCCATAGATGCCGCCATAATTTAGCCTATTGGAAGGATGAACCCTACTTTGGGGCCGGACTGGGGGCCGGGGGCTATATCGATGGCAGGCACTACACCAATTCCAAAAGCCTGAGCGATTACCTAAACGGCAATAAGGGGAAGGCCACTGAGGATATACCCTCACTGCAAGAAAGGCTCGAATACTATCTACTTACCAACCTGAGGCTGGAGGAAGGGATAAGCAAAAAGGAGTTCGAAGAGCGCTTTAAGGGCAAACTCGGGCAACTTGAGCCCCGCTTGGCCTTGCTAGAGAAGCAGGGGTTGGTAAAATCTTCTAAGGATGTCTTGGCCCTCACCGACAAGGGGATGTTGCTGCTTGACTCCGTGCTATTGGAACTTATCGCCTAATGGGAATCGCTCGCTATGAAAAAAGGGTATGCGCCTACCTCATCGATGAGGTACTGGCCTGTTTAATCGGCGTGGCCGTGCTCATCGTTTTCCTCCACTTCGGGATCATGGACGATTCCTGGTTCCTCAATACCCTCCTTTCGGCCGTCTTGGCCTATGGGGCCTATATATTGATCGTTACCCTATGCAACCTCATCTTCGACGGAAGGACCCTGGGTTTTGCCATATTCGGGATCAGGGCCATCCATGAAGACGGTAGGAGATTAGGCTTCGGGGACGCCCTTATCCGCGGGGCCGTCGGCGGGGTCTTGGCCGCGATGGCGGTCGAGGCCATCTTCATGCTCCATGTCCATAGCGAGCTATCGCCCATCGATCGGATGAGCCAGACCAAGGTCATCGACGTAAGAAGGGGATAACATAACATCCTATAAGGCGCCCGATAGGGCGTTTTTCTTTGCCCGCGCAGGTTCCTTGGTCTTTCAGAAATGAAGCACGCGCATGAATGGGGACAAAGTTTTGGCACTCCCATGTTGACAGTGCCAAACCTCGGCCTATAATAGCCTTGGCAATCGGAGATAACGAGTGCCAAAAACCACTATGACCAGACGCGACCGGATCCTCAAGCTCATCGTCGAGCACTTCGTGAAGACCGGGGCGCCGGTGGGCAGCAAGACCTTGCTTGAAACCTATGGCCTAGGCTGCTCGAGCGCCACGATCAGGAACGAGATGAACGCCCTCGAAAACGAAGGCTTTTTGGAAAAGACGCACACCTCCTCGGGAAGGGTTCCTTCCAAGGAGGGCTACAAATACTACGTCGACCACCTTCGCGACGAGGCGGTGGACGAACGCGCCAAATACGCGATCGCCCAGATCCTCGACGAGAGGACCAAGTCGGTCCAGGAAGTCATCAAGGAATCCTGCGAGATCCTCAATGACTTGACCGGACTGGCCTCGGCGGTATTAGGACCCCGCTCGGACGAGGAGAAGCTGCATTCGGTGCAGATCATCCCCCTTGGCGGAAACACCGCGACCTGCGTCTTCGTTACCGATAAGGGCTATGTCGAAAACAAGACCTTCGTCCTCGAAGAGGGCCTGGGCATGGATAGCATAGCCAAGTCCATCGCTATCATCTCCGAACGCCTCAAGGGCACCCCGGTGAGCCAGCTTCCCGAAAAGATGGAAGCCATGAGGCCCATCCTCACCGACTACATGGTCGGGCAGGACGTGGTCTATCGGGCCTTGCTCAGTGCCTTTGTCCAATTCGCCCGCGACCGCATGGCCCTTTATGGGAAAAGCGAACTGCTCAGCCAACCCGAATTCGCCAATGATGCGGCCAAGACCCGGGCCCTGCTGGATTTCCTCGAAGATCCCAACGCCGTCAGGTCGGCCGTGGAGGATTCGGTGGAAAAAGACGGGCTCTATGTCCATATCGGGACCGAAGAGGGCCTTGAGGACATTGCCGTGATATCCAGCCAAGTCAACCTTCCCGGGGAAGCCAGCACCTCATTATCGGTGCTAGGTCCCTCGAGGATGGACTATGCGAGGGTCGCCGCCCTGCTTAGATACCTAAGCGCCGCCCTCGACGAATATTTCAAAGGAGGTAGCCAACAGCCAGAATGGAAGAAAGAGAAACCGGCCCCGAAAACGGCCCCGAACCCCAAGAAACAGAGCAGCCCGAAAAAAGCAAAAAAGAGCTGAAGAAGCAAAATAAGCTCCTCGCGGACTTGGAAAAGGCCGAAGCCGAAGCCAAGCACTGGAAAGAGGAATACTACCGGGTCTATGCCGATACGGCCAACCTCAGGAAATCCCTCGAAGAAGACCACCGCAACGCCCTAAAGTATCGGGCCGAAGGCTTCATACAGGACCTCGTTCCGGCCCTGGATGCCTTCTATAGCGCCTTGAGCGCCCCGGCCCCGAGCAAGGAGGCTGAGAACTACCGCACGGGCTTCACCTACATCTATAGTCAGATCATCGCCGCCTTGGAAAAAGAAGGCTTCGCGGCCATCGAACCCAAGATCGGCGACCACTTCGACGCCACCTTCATGCACGCCCTCGAGGTCGAGGAAGCCAAGACCGGGGGACTGGTAGCCAAGGTGCACGCGAAGGGCTATAAGCTCAAAGACCGGCTGCTCCGCCCGGTCATGGTCACCGCGACCATCGAAAAAACGGAGCCCAAAGAAGAAAAGAAAGAGCCCGTGGAAGAAATCCACCAGGCCTAAAGGAGGAAACCAAATATGGCAAAGGAAATCATCGTCGGAATCGACCTTGGGACCACCAACTCGGTCATCAGCTACATGCAGGCCGACGGCAAGGTCAAGGTCATTCCCAACCCCGAAGGCACCAACACCACGCCTTCGGTCGTGGCCTTCAAGGCCGACGGGGAAACCATCGTCGGCAACGCTGCCAAGCGCCAGGCCCTGACCAACCCCGATACCGTGCGCTCCGCCAAGCGCCACATCGGTACCGCGGACAAGTTCCACATCAATTGCCTAAACAAGGACTTCACCCCGCAGGAAATCTCCGCCAAGGTCCTCGCCTACATGAAGGACTATGCCGAGAAGAGCCTCGGGCAGAAGGTCGAAAAGGCCGTCATTACCGTCCCGGCCTACTTCAATGACGCCCAGCGCCAGGCCACCAAGGACGCCGGCACCATCGCCGGTCTGGACGTGGTCAGGATCATCAACGAGCCGACCGCTTCCTGTCTGGCCTATGGCCTCGAATCCAAGAAATCCGGCAAGGTCTTGGTCTTCGACCTCGGCGGCGGCACCTTCGACGTCTCCATCCTCGATATCGGTGAAGGGACCTTCGAAGTCCTCTCCACCTCGGGCGACACCAAACTCGGCGGCGATGACTGGGATCATGTGCTCGCCGATTGGATTTCGGCGCAGATCAAGGCCGAAACCGGCGTTTCCCTTACCGACAAGATGGCCCAGCAGAGGTTCCTCGACGCGGCCGAAAAGGCCAAGATCGAGCTCTCTAGCTCCCTTGAGACCACCATTTCCCTGCCCTTCATCGGCATGGGTGCTAACGGCCCCATCAACTGGGAAGGCAAGCTCAGCCGCGCCAAGTTCCAGGACCTGACCAAGCATCTACTAGATAGGTGCCGCGTCCCCATGGAAAATGCCATGAAGGACGCCAAGCTAAGCTATGAGGACCTCACCGACATCCTGATGATCGGCGGCTCCATCCGCATGCCGGCCGTCCAGGAATTCGTGAAGAAGCTCTCCGGCAAGCCCATCAACCTCTCCGTCAACCCCGACGAAGCGGTCTCCGTGGGCGCTGCCATCCAAGGCGCCGTCATCGCCGGGGACGTGAAGGACGTCTTGCTGCTTGACGTCACCCCGCTGACCCTAGGCATCGAAACCCTCGGCGGCGTGCTCACCCCGCTGATTAATAGGAACACCACCATCCCGACCACCAAGTCCCAGGTCTTCTCGACCGCCCAGGACAATCAGCCGGCCGTCGACATCCAGGTCTATCAGGGCGAACGCCCCATGGCCCACGACAACAAGCTGCTCGGCCACTTCACCCTCGACGGCATCCGTCCGGCCCGCAGGGGACAGCCGAGGATCGAAGTCACCTTCTCCATCGACGTCAACGGCATCGTCAAGGTCTCGGCCAAGGACCTCGATACCCAGAAGGAGCAAAACATCACCATCTCCGGCTCCAATGGGCTCAGCAAGTCCGACATCGACCGCATGATCCGCGAAGCCGAGGAAAACAAGGCTGCCGACGAGAAGCGCAAGGGCGACATCGAAGTCAAGAACAAGGCCGAAACCTACATCGCCGAAATCGATCGTAGCCTCAATGAAAACGGGGATAAGATGGACGCTACCCAGAAAGAGCAGCTCACCAAGCTACGCGATGAAGCCCAAGGGGCTCTCACCAGCAATGACATCGAAAAGCTCCGCGAGATCGTCGGACGGCTCGAAGATGCCGCCTCCCAGGCCTATCAGTCCTATGGGGCTTCCGGCACCGAGCAAAGCGCTCCAAGTAGCGAGCAGGCAAGTGAATCCGCTTCGGATTCGGGAAATAACCCCGATGACGTGGTGGATGCCGATTTCACCGACAAAGCCTAAGGCTCATGGGCGCCCAATTCTGGGCGTCTTTGCCTCCAAGGAGGGTTAAACATGAAACGCGACTACTATGAAGTCCTCGGCCTCTCCAAGGGGTGTAGCAAGGATGACATCAAGGCCGCTTACCGCAAGCTGGCCAAACAATACCACCCGGACCTCAACAAAGCCCCGGATGCCGCGAAGAAATTCGAGGAAATCCAAGAGGCCTATGACGTCCTTTACGACGATACTAAGCGCAAGACCTATGACCAATTCGGGATGGCCGCCTTCGAACAGGGCAGCTCCACCGGCGGGGCGGGCAACCCCTTCGGGCAGGGCTTCTCCTCCAGCGGCTTCTCGGAAATGGACCTCGGGGATCTGTTCTCCTCCTTCTTCGGAGGAGGCGGTGCCAGGAGGGGACCCTCCGGGCCCCGCAAGGGCAATGACGCGATCTACCGCATCAAGATCTCCTTCATGGATTCCATCAAGGGGACCAAGGTCAACATCCCGGTCGACTACGACGAGCCCTGCTCCAAATGCGGGGGCACCGGCGCCAAGACCCCGAGTGACTACGTCAATTGCCCGGAGTGCCACGGTACCGGCCGGGTCCAGATCCGTAGCCAATCCATCTTCGGCCCCATGGTATCCGAGGCCACCTGCTCCAGGTGCCGCGGAACCGGCAAGATCGTCAAAAATGCCTGCGAGAGCTGCCGCGGAAGGGGATATACCAGAGTCAAGAAGACCTTGGAAGTCAATATCCCGGCTTCCATCAGCTCCGGTCAGCAGGTCCGCCTCAAGGGCATGGGCGAGCGCGGCTTTGCGGGGGGACCCAACGGGGACCTCTATATCGAAGTCATCGTCCAAAATAGCGATAAGTTCACCCGCAACGGCAACGATATCCATACCGAAGCCCTCATCTGCTTCCCCGAAGCCGCCCTCGGCGCCCAAATCGACGTCGAGACGGTCTATGGGACGGTGAGTATGTCGGTGCCCGAAGGCACCCAATCGGGCCAGATCCTCAAGCTCAAGGGCAAGGGGGTCAAGGATAGGGTGTCCGGCCGCCCTGGCGACCAATTCGTCCACGTCAAGGTGGTCACGCCCACCAAGCTGAGCGACTCGGAAAAGGCCCTATACAAGGAACTGCTCGCCCAATCCAAAAAGGACAAGAAGGGCTTCCGCAAATTCTTCGGGAAGGCATAGTCCTTCCTTTTTTGTATAATCATCCTCGTGAAAAGATTCATCCTCGTCCTCATCAACGTGCCCCTGATGTGGCTATGCGTCTATTTGGCTTCCTATTCGATAGGTTATGCGATCAGGGTCTTTACCGGGGATTCCTCCCTCTTCGATCTGATCTGCCGGGTCATCCTCGTGGGCCTAGTGGCCCTTTGCCTATTCGGCTATTCGTTCGTGGGGCAGTATGTTTTGCTGGTCAAAAGCCTTCTGGCTTTGCTCTTCAAGCCGACGGGGAAGATGCTATCCTTGTTCGCTTTGCTTATCGCCGCCGCTAGCTGCGCGGTCTTTACCTGGTATCTATATAGCCAAGTGATCGTCCCTTACATACCCATAGGGGCATAGCCCCTTCCCTCTTGGTTGAATTGGGGGCATAATCCCATCTATGGGAAAAGACATGACCCGGATCTATCTCATCGCCCTAGGATGCCTTCTTTGCTTGCTCGGGGCCTTGGCCTTTTATTTCGGCTCCGGGGCCATGCTGGGAGTAGAAGGGCAGCAGTTCGTGGTCGCCAGCTTCAACTATAGGGCCCTATATCTGGCCTTTGGATATCAGGAAGCCCCCTATAGCCAGGACGGGGACATCTATCTGAAGATTGCCCTCCTTATCTATATCCTCGGCTTTTTGGCCTATGTCTTCGCCCTTTCCTTCCATATAATGGAAAAGGGGCTGGGCCGCCATCTTTATCATATCGGGGCCGCCCTAAGCGCCCTTGCGGGAATCCTCCTACTATTCGGATTCCTGCGCATCCCTACCCAAGACGGCTATAGCATCTATCCTTCCGATGGTTTCCTGGTGCCTGGGATCCTCGGCTTATTTGCCGGGGCCCTACCCATCATGGAAAGCCTAGGAAGGAAATATCTCGAACAGGCGCAAGCCTAAGGAGCAAAGAACATGGATCGATTCATGAAAGAAGCCCTCACGGAAGCCTACAAAAGCATCGATAACCTCCATGGGGGACCCTTCGGCGCGGTCATCGTCAAAGACGGCGTGATCGTCGGAAGGGGTCATAATGAGGTGGTAAAGCGCCACGACCCGACCTGCCATGGGGAAATGATGGCCATCCGCGATGCCTGTCAAAATCTAGGTACCTTCGATCTTTCCGGATGCCTCATCTATACGACCGGGGAACCCTGCCCCATGTGCCTAGGGGCCATCTATTGGGCCAATATTTCCAAGGTCTATTACGGCTGCAATGTGGTGGATACCGCCAAGATCGGCTTCCGCGACGAGAAGTTCTACGAATTGCTAAATAACCCCGAAACCAAGGCCGAGTACCTCAAGGAACTCGACCGTTCCGCCTGCTTGGTGCTCTATCGCGACTATCTGAATAGCCAAGGAAAGACCTCCTACTAATATGCCAAAGTGCCAGAATTGCAATCATGAGATATCCTCTTTTGACAAGGATATCTGCCCTTATTGCGGAGCCAAAAATCCCATTTCCTCCGATTACCGGACCATGGACGAAACCGGAGACATCAGGACCCTTGAAGGCTATGATTTGCCCAAGTCCAAATCCCACCTCGCCTGCGCCGTCTTGTCCATCCTGCTTGGCTTTGTAGGCTCTGATTTCTTCTATCTTGGCTATAAGAAGAACGGGGTGTTCGCGATTGGCGTTTCCGTCGTTCTTTTCCTCGCTCCCTTCCTTGGCCTCTTCCTAGGGATGGGCAATCTCCTGCTTGGCCTCATCATCGGGATCGCCCTGATGTATCTACCCGGCATCGTCAGAGGCTTCCTTTATCTAATCAAAGGCAACACGATGAAGGACGCCAAAGGGGAACTGCTTAGGTAAATGGACCGCTATGTGGGGGAGAAAGTCCAAGGCGACCGCGTCTATTTCGGGGCGCAGGAAGAAAACCACATCCTTAGGGCCAACCGCCTGAAGGAAGGCGATGCTTTGGAAGTCCTCCACGAAGGTCGGCTATATGCCTGTCACATCTTTTCAAGGGATCCCTTATGCGCCCTCATCGACTCCCTCATCGAGGAAGATAGCGAGCCCCGGCTCAAATGCCATCTGGCCTTTTCCCTTCTAAAGGGCGACCGTTCCGAGCTCATCGTCCAGAAGGGGACCGAGCTAGGGGTTTCTTCCTTCCATCCCTTCCTCTCGCTTAGGTCGATAATCAGGCTCGATGGGAAAAAATCGTCTAGCAAGAAAGAAAGGCTCCTCGCCGTAGCCCTAGCCGCCGCGGGGCAATGCCACCGCCTGATGGTGCCCGAGGTCGCTGAGGTCTTGCCCTTCAAGGACGTCTTGGACAATCTCCCGGGAGAAAGGCTCATCGCCTATGAAGGGGAATTAGGCTCAGGGGACAGTTTGCTTGAGGCGCTCAAGGATGCCCATGAGGTTTCCATCCTCATAGGACCCGAAGGGGGATTTGCTACTGAGGAAGTCGAACTGGCCAAATCCAAGGGCTATAGGCCGATAAGTTTGGGCAAAAGGATATTGAGGGCCGAAACCGCGGCCATATACGCCGCCTCCATATGCTCGGCTCTGGGGGATTAGCCATGTCGCTATATAGCATCCTGAAGGCCCACCAGGGCAAGACCCATTACCTCGACTGCGAGGAATTCCGTTATTTTTCCTCCAACTCCCAGGCTTTGGTTTCCATCCCTTCCTTCGAGCATTTCCTAAAACCCGAGGACACCTTCGATATCGTTAGGGCCAATATCCTCATACGGGGACTATTCGCCAAGAAGAAGATGGACGAAGCCCTTAAAGAAGCCGCCTCTTTCATCAAGAAGAATCCCGGCTTTGACCTATCCAAGCACCTCGATGAGGCCAAGAAGGGCCTACCTTATCTACTGGTATCCGGAGTGAAGATCTACGTGCCTTTCTTGCCCAAGAGCGCCAATAGGCTATATGACCAAAGCCCGGAGAAGCTCCTGCAGCGTCCCTATGACACCCTGATCGGCTCGGCCGAGGGTTTGCTTAGCGACGCCTTCGAAACCTATTCGACCCCGCTATTCGAATCCCTGTTCACCCGGCTTTGCCCCGTCTATCACGGTAGCGGCGGTCAAGCCTTCTATGACGTGGATGCCGAAAGGCTATATTTCGTCAATTCCCAGGGCCGGCTCGACGCCATGGTCTGCTATTTCGACAAATACCTGATCCGTCCTAGCCGCACCCGCATCATCGAACGCTCCATCCCGGTGGCGAGGGCCTACTACGATTTCGATAGGGGTGCCCTCATCAGGGCATTATCGGAAAACCGCCTCGTCAGCGGCAAGATCCTCCACAAGGTGCAGAAGGAACGCCTCAAGCGATGAGGAAGTACTACGTCCATACCCTTGGCTGCAAGGTCAATTTTTACGAAAGCTGCATGATGGAGGGCCAACTTTCCGCCCGCGGCTTTGAAAGGACCCTGGACCCAAAGAACGCCGATATCTTGGTCCTAAATACCTGCGCGGTGACCTCGGAGGCGGCCCGCAAATCCCGGCAAAGCCTCTCTTCTTTGCGCAAAAAGAACCCCGGTGCCACTTTTGGCGTCTGCGGCTGCGCGAGCCAAGAAGATGGGGAAGCTTTCCTGCATCTAGGGGCCGACATCGTCCTTGGCACCTATGGCAAAAGCCTTCTTATCGACCGTTTGGTAGACAAAAAGCCCAGCGATGATGCCTATATTTTTAAACCCGAAGGAAAAAATACATCCTATGAGGAGGCCCCGGCCTCCTATAGCGAAAGGGCAAGGGCCTATCTCAAGATCCAAGACGGCTGCAACGCCTACTGCGCCTATTGCCTGGTTCCCTACCTCAGGGGACATAGCCGCTCCCGCAATCCTCGATGCGTGATCGAAGAAGCCAAGGCTTTGGCGGAGAAGGGCTTCCATGAAATCGTCATCACCGGCATCCATATCGGGATGTATGGCATAGACCTGAGCCCGAGGATCGATCTCGGCGACTTGCTTGGCATGCTTTTCGAGGCTTTGCCTTCCGATGTCCGGGTACGGCTTGGCTCCATCGAGGTCAGCGAGGTCGACGATAAGATCCTTGCCTTGCTCAAGAAGGAGCCGCGGCTAGCCAGCCATTTCCACATGCCTTTGCAATCGGGCTCGGACTCGGTCCTAAGAAGGATGGGTAGGCCATATCTCACCAAGGAATACCTCGATAACTGCGCAAAACTCCGCCAGGCCCGGCCAGACATCGCCATCGCCGCCGACATCATCGCCGGCTTTCCGGGCGAAACCGAAGAGGAATGGAAAGCCACCATGGACTTCGTAAGGAAAGCCAAGCTAGCCTTCGTCCATGCCTTTCCCTATTCGATCAGGAAGGGGACCAAGGCCGAGAAGATGAAGGACCAAGTGCCCTCCATCATCAAAAAAGCCCGGGTAAAGGAGCTGATTTCCCTAGCAAAGGAGCTAGGGGAGGAATACCGGATTTCCCTAGCCGGCAAACCCACGATGGTCCTTCTTGAAGAAGAGATTGCTCCGGGCATCTATGAAGGCACGACCTCCGAATTTTTGACCCTAAGGACCAGCGGGGAGCCAAATAGCAGGGGACATCTGATTTTGGGCAAATATCCCGATTTGATAAAAAATAGCGACAAATTTTGCGCCTAAGCCTTTATTTAAAATCTCAAATCGCCCATAATGGCGTAAGTTGAAACAGAGTTTCCCAAAGGAGGCTAACTTTATGGAAGAAACCAAAACAACCATCCGCCAGGAGACCCCGATTGTCGAGGATTCTCCGGTTGCGGAATACTATGTGACCCCGCTTGATTCGGGTCGTAAGCACGTCAAGGCCATCGACATGGCCGCCGGCATCGTGCTACTCATCGTCGGTGTCCTCGGGATCGTCTCGGCCCCGTGGCCGGACCTCATTCAGGTTGCCATTCCTAGCAGCATGTCTGCTTTTGCCACTTGGATTGCCGCATGGTATCTGCCCCTCATCTATTGCCTGATGGCCTTATTCGGACTTCTGGTTGCCGTCTTTGCCGGAGCCGGAATGAAGACCACCTCCCATGCCTTGGAGCTGCTCTTCGGATTATTCTCGGTCGTCCTGGTAACCACCACGTTGGCCACTTCGCTTAGCGTCTCTTCTACCGCGGCGGCCATCTATTTCCCGATCGGCGGATTATGCCTTTGCGCCCTCCTATCTCTCATCGCCTTCATCATGGGGCTGGTTCCTAGCGAGAGACTCGGCTTTGCCGCTACCCGTCTGGCCTTCGCCGTCATCGGTTTCCCCATCCTCTTCTTTATCGGCTTCCAACTATTCATCTCGGGCCTAAGCGCCCTTGGGGTCTATCTGACCACTTCGACCCCGCTTCAGGTCCCCGATCTACTTGGCGCTGTGGCCGGCACCCTCTTCATCCTTCCCTTGGCCCTTGTGGTCATCGCTTGGGCCCATCGCTTGGTCGATAGAGGCGAGAATGTCGGCGTCTTGGTCAACCGCCAGGTCATCATCAACCAGATCGTCGAGGAAGGCCGCGAGCCCTTGACCGTGACCAAGAAAAAGGTCATCTGGGTCGGCCGCAAGAAATCCGACACGGAATAATCGAAGGAATTCGGAATTTTTAGGACATTGTCCAACTCTTTGGGTTGACGGTGTCCTTTTTTCTTGGATAATAGCGCTTGCCCATTAAGGAGATATCACATGGCAGTACCATTCAGAAGGACCAGCAAAACCGCCAAGCGGATGAGAAGGAGCCACTTCAAGCTAGAAGTGACCGGACTGGTCGATTGCCCCCACTGCGGCGCCAAGGTCAAGAGCCACCGCGTCTGCCCCGAATGCGGGTACTACGACGGCAAGCCGGTCGTGATCAAGAAAGCCGACTAAAAGGGCACACGGAACCTTCGGGTTCCTTTTTATATCAATGGGGGTACAAAGAAGGCCTCTTTAGGCTAAAATTATGCCAATGGAGCTCAAGTATAGAATCGAATCGGCCTACCTATATGCCGATGCCAACGTCAACGAAATCAAATCCCTTTGCATCGAGGCCAAGGAACTCGGCCTATACGGGGTCGTCGTTTCTCCTTTCTACGTGAAGACGGCCGCCTTGCTGCTCAGGGGTTCTTACACCAAGGCCGTGGCCGCGGTGAGCTATCCTTTGGGGCAAGACTCGACCGCCATGAAGGCCATGATTGCCAAGGATGCCGCTGAAAGGGGAGCCCAAGTCGTCGAAGTGGTGCTCAACCACTCGATGATCAAGGCCCACGACTGGCGCTATATCATGCGCGAGGTAAGCGAGGTGGAAAAAGTCATTCTCGGCAAGGCTACCGCGCGTTATGTCATCGAGAGCTCATTGCTTAGCGCCAAGGAACTCTACCAAACCGCCGCCAGCGTCCGCAATGCCGGGGGCAAAGCCGTCGTAAGCGGCACTCCCTTTGGCTATACCGGGGTCAAATCCGACCATATCAAGATCATCCGCAATGCCATGGGCGAAAACGCCATCGTCAAGGCCACCGGGGCCGTCCTTAGCCAGCGCCAGGCCAAACTGCTTCTGAAATGCGGGGCTTCCTTAATTGGGACCAGCGATCCGCTGAAGCTGCTTTAGTTAGATGCCATCGCTTAGCCTCATAATACCCTTGCCCTCATCCCCGGCCCGGGAACCTTTGGAAAGGCTGATCGATTCGCTCACTATCCAAGAAGCCTCATTCGAGGCTATTTTCCTTATCGAAAGCCAGGACGTTGATGCCCCAGGCATGAAGCTGGTGCGCTCCAAAGTGGGCCACGATCCCCGCTTCAAGGCCGTATTGGACCTCCATGGCCCCGCCGGGCAAAGGCTGGAGGGAGTCAAGTTGGCCAAGGGCGATTACATCTATTTCGTCGATGGGGACGATTACCTTGAGCCCGGGGCCTTGAAAACCATGCTGGAAGAAATCGGAAGCCACGACGTCCTTTTATTCAACTACTACGTGACCAAGAACGGAAAATCGACCAAAAACCGCCTTTATACCACCGGGGTCTTTGGGCGCAAGCAGGCCATCAAACTGCTTTTGGGAGACTTCAAGGTGCGTAGCTTCATGTGGTGCAAGCTCTTCAAAAGAAGCCTGTTTGCCGGAAGGTTCCTGACCCTGCCGGATACTTTAGGCAAAAGCCACGGGGAAGACATCATGATGGTCGTCTCCCTATTTGAGAAGGCTAACTCCTTCAAGGCCATATCCAAGCCCCTTTACCATTACCGCAAGGACATCGTGTCCTCCTGTAGCGAAAGGCCCAGGCAGGATAGGGCGCGCGGCCATCTATTCGTCTATGAAGCGGTAGGGGCCTATCTAAGCGACCTCTACCCGGAACATTATGAGCTCTTCCTCAATAAGCTGCCCCGCATCAAGCTGTCCCTACAATATGACCTAAGAAGGGACAAAAAGTACTACGAGGGGAACTTCAAGGACTATAGGGACGCCATCCTCGACGAACTTGCCTCCATCAAGAAAAAAGGGCCCCTTGGCAAGGGGAACCTCTTCTCATTGGATCTTGAAGACTGCTTGGTCGATCTATGACTTCCGCCGCTTCTTGGGATATTTGGCGTAAACCCTAGGATAGTACTCTTTCCATAAGGCCTGCACATGCTCCCTGGAATAGTAGTCGGCGATGGCCGCGCTTTTTTGAGCCGCCTCTTCATAAAATGAAGGATCTTCCCTTAGTCTAGCGATTTGCGCGCTGAATCCGTCATTGTCGGAGGCCTTTAGGTAATTGCCGAATAGGATGTCCTCATATAGCTCGAGGTCCCTAAGCAGCACCGGGCGGGAGAGATTGACCGCCTCGAGGATGGCCATGGGGAAGAGCTCGTTGTAGGAGGGCATGAAAAGGACGTCGGCCATATTGTAGACGGCATTCATTTCCTCGCGCTTGATGATGCCGATGAACTTCACGTTGCTAGGCGGATTGCTATAGACCTTTTCGAGTTCCTTGTAGCCGTCGGTGATCCTGCCGAAGGAGAAACCCCCGGCCCAGACGAAGGAAACATCCGGATTTTTCTTGGCCACTTCGATGAAGTCGAGCACCCCCTTGCGGTGCTGGACCTGTCCGACCCCGAGGACTAGGAAGGCGTCTTGTTTAAGCCCATATTTTTCCCTAGTGGCCTTCCTTAGCCCTTCGTCTTTTTTGAAGTCATTATGGTCGACGAAGTTAGGGATGTAGGTGATGTTTTCTTCCTTGATGCCCATTTCCACGAGGGGCTTGATGAAGATGGGGTTGACCACGACGATCTCATCGGCCTTCCTGTAGAACTTCCTCACATACCATTTGAAGATGGCGAAGATGGGCTTGGGCAGTTTCAAAGAACCGTCCAGGGTATCGGGCAGGAAGTGGACATAGGCCACGTTCACGCCCTTCCTGTTCATCTTCAAAAAATAGGTCGGATTGACCGTATGGACGTGGCGGATGTCGCATTTGTTGCCCTTATTGACCTTGACCTCGAATTCGGGGCAGTCATCCAAAAGCTTGAGCAGTTCCTTGTAGGCCGAACCCACGCCCTGTCCTTCCACCGAATCGGCAGTGGAAAGCATCAATATCCTCAGTTTCTTGTCCATTCTGCGGCTTATTCGACGATGGCTAGGCCATTGCTGGTCCCGATCCTAGTGGCCCCGGCCTTGATCATATCCAGGGCATCTTCCTTGCTTCTTACCCCGCCTGAGGCCTTGACGCCCATATCCGGTCCCACGGTCTTTCTCATCAGTTCGACGTGGTGGGTAGTGGCACCCCCGGTCCCAAAGCCGGTGGAGGTCTTCACGAAGTCGGCCTTGGCCGCTTTTGCGGCCTTGCAGGCTTGCACAATTTCCTCGTCGCTTAGGTAGCAGGTCTCCAGAATCACTTTCAATAAGGCGGGGTAGGAGGCCTTCTTGACTAGGGCGATTTCCTCCTCGATGGCCTTGAAGTTCCCGTCCTTGGCATCTGCGATATTGATGACCATATCGACTTCCTGGGCTCCAAGGCGGACAGCCTCCTGGGCTTCCTGGCACTTGGTGGTGGGGGTATTGGCCCCTAGGGGGAAGCCGATCACGGTGCAGACCTTGACATCGCTATTCTTGAGCAAAGCGTGGCAATAACCCACGTAGCAGGGATTGACGCATACGGAGGCGAAATGATACTCCTTGGCCTCTAGGCAGAGCTTTTTGATGTCCTCCTTCTTGGCCGTGGCCTTAAGAAGGGTGTGGTCGATGTATTTGGCTAGGTTTTCCATTGTCTGTTCCTCTAGGGCAAATTATACAGGAAGGGGAGCGGTTTTTGATGGGACAAAAGGGGATGAGCGCCAAATTCCTTCCTTGGGCACTATATATGGGGCTAACGCACCAGGAGCATTGCCATGGTCTGGTATATATTCTCCAGATGGCACCATGGGGATCGTAATTCTTGAATCAAGTCTTTTCCCATTGGGTATTGTAGGGATGAAGATGGCTCCTTGCTGTTTTGTCCGCATTGGGCGAGTGATTCTAGTTGATAAGAAGGTTCCTACCTCCTAAAATAAACGCGTTTCGCGAAAGGAAGGTGAAATCAATGAGCGTCAAAACCGTGGTACGGGAAGGGGAATCCCTCGACGAAGCCCTCAGGCGCTTCAAGCGTTCGGTCAACAAGTCCGGCGTCTTGCTAGAGACCCGCAAGCGCGAGTTCTACCTGAAGACCTCCCTCAAGCGCAAGATGAAATCCGAGCTGGCCCGCCGCAAGAAGTGGTAAGGCCCTACGCCCTTAGGGGCGTTTTCTTTTGCCCAAGCCATTCTTTATTGTCCATTGTCTATCTAGAGCGTGTATATGCGCGCACGATACGTATGCGCCCATCTCAAGAAGTATATATGAGAATCTAAAACGCTCTGGAAAGGCTTATGTAACCAACTTCGGCTAATTTTCCCCGTTCGTTTGATTCCGAAAGGGTGTTATCCTGCCCATTCACTTAAAAAAGCCTTGTCCCATCGGATGATTGCCAAAAGGCAAATGTTTGGGATGCCAACGGTTGTAAGCGCTTACTTTTTCCCCTTGCATATCGAACAATCCTAGATAGAATATGGTCATGTTGAGATTAAATTGCAGCGGGAAAGCCATGTCCTTGTTTCGCTAGGGCATGCGATCCCCAGACAATTGGAAAGGAGCAAATTTAATGATCAACAAAAAGTATGGATTGGCCGTACTAGCAACTGCCGGACTCCTTGCGTTAGTCGGCTGCGGCCCCACGGGCGGCAGCACAGGCCCGGGCGGCGGCAGCACAGCCAGCAGCGAAGCGCCCCTTGATCCTGCCTCTCTCTCCCTTTGGTGCCCCGAAGGTGACAACGCCGCCTATCAGGCCGTCATCGATGCCTTCGAAAAGGCCAACCCCGGCGTCACCGTCGAAATCACCGAAAACGTCGCTGAAAACGCCGTTGGTGACAGGCTTGTTTCCGACGCTTCCGCTTGCGCCGACGTCATGGCCATCGCCGACGACAACATCCGCAAGGCCGTCAACGCCAACGCCTTGGCCCGCCTTGGCACTACCTACACCGAATACGTGGTCGAACACTGCGGCGAAGGCGTTCTTGATGCCGTTTCCATCAACGGCAATACCTATGCCTTCCCGCACCGTGCCGACAACTCCTATGTCCTCATCTATGACAACCAGAAGCTGAGTGCCACCGATGTCCTCAGCCTTGAAACCATCATCCAAAAGTGCGCTACCAACGGATGGGATTTCTGCTTCGACATCAGCGACGCCTGGTATAGTCCCGCCTACTTCTGGGCTACCGGAGGCGAATTCACCCCGAATGCCGACGGCACCGAAATCGATGCCAACTTCCTCAACCCGACCGTCCTAGCCGGCCTGCAGCACATCTCCGATCTCTACAAGGAGTATGGTGCCACCATCAATACCACCGGCGGCTTGGTTGCCTCCTTGGATAATGCCAACATCAACTTCAACGATCAGACTGCCGCTGTCATCCAGTGGAACAACATCGCCACCTATGAAGCCCAGGTCAATGACCCCGACAGGATCGTTGCCACCTCCCTCCCGAGCATGGAAGTCAACGGGACCTCTTATGAGTTCAAGGCCTTCAACGGCTTCAAGGGTATGTGCATCAACAACACCACTGCCACCGGAAGCGATACCGCCAAGGCCCGCGCCGCCTATGCTCTGGCCCGCTACTTCGTCTCCGATGAAGGCGCCAAGGTCTTCTTCGATGCCACCAAGTATGGCGTCACCAACCTCACCGTCGTGGAAGACCCCGCTTACAGCTCCAACAAGTTCAACGTCGCTCTCGGCGGAATGGTTGCGGCCGGCCGCACCGTTGGACAGGGCGTCTCCGTCACCGATGACTTCTGGACCCCGATGACCAACTTCGGCGACTGCATCGTCAACAACGCCAAGACTGCCAGCCAGTGGGGTGACTATGCCAGCGTCAAAGAAGCCGTCACTGGCATCCTCGGCGATTCCAAAGGCTGGAGCATCCACGATTAATTAGCACCATCTGATTCCCAGGGGGCCGGCCACCCGGTCCCCTTACTCTTAACACGGAGGCTAAAACCAACATGGAAGAAAAGGAATATAACGGCATTTCGGAAACTGGTTCTTCCGACTATTCCGCCCTCGCTTCGATGGCGGAAGGGGACAACCAGAAGGAAGCCTGGTACATTTCCACGGGCCGTTCCCTCAAAGACGGTTTCCTAAAAATCGTTTTGTTCGTCCTTGGGGTAGTGATCGACGTCGTATTGACTCTATTCAAGATCCTCAAGGTCATAGTCCTTCTCATCCCCGGTGTCATCTATGGCATCTACAAGGGTCTGAGATGGGTCTGCCGCGTGTTCAGGGACGTGGACTGGGGCGGACGCCTCAGCTTCCTCATCCCCGGATTCGAAAACATCCGCCGCAAGCAATACCTCGACGGCTTCGTCTATCTGATCGCCAACGTGGCGCTATTGGTATTCACCGTGACGGTCGGGGTCACCTATATCGGAAAGGTCATCGTCCTTTCCACCGACCCCATCTATGTCTGGAACCCCGTACTCGGTGAATGGGACATCGGCCAAGGCGAGAACCCCTCGGTCCTCATCTATGGCTTCTTCTCCATCTTCGTGGTCATCGGCTGGATCATCATCTACTTCATGTCCATCCGGGGCATGTATGACTGCTACCGCATCGTCCATCTGCCCGATTTCAGGGCCGCTAGAAGCGATGCCGCCTATGTTTTGGACCACTATGACGAATTCACCTTCGAAGGCAAGGACGGAAAGACCCTCTACCTCGAAGACCTAAGCCGGCATAAGGTCAACAAGCTGATGCGGACCCAGATGGGTTATACCCCGATGTCGGCCCGCTACATAAGCTATCTGGATTTCAAGAAGGTCGCCCGCGACCCCTCGGTTACCGCTAGAGCCTATAGGGACTCCGATAGGCTAGTTGCCTGCATCGCTACGGCGGGGAATCCGATTGCCAAGGAGGAAGCCGCCCTGAGGATCCAGGCCGAATTCCATGTGGGATGGAAGACCGCTAGGTCCTTGGCCAAGGATTCGATCGGGCTATACCGGCTTTCCCAAAAGGAAGGTGTCGCCTTCAAAGAGGCCTGCGCTAAGGCCCTCGAAGACGGGACCTACAAGAGTTCGGGCTTTGCCATCAGCTTCCATGTCTTCCAGGACAACTTATATGAAAAATACATGGGCTTTGCCCGCTGGCTCCGTTCGAAGACCTGGTCGACTCCTTTTGAGCGCTATCTCGAGCCCAAAAAGCCCGACCATGAACCCAAGAGGGGTCTCGAATATGTGAAGAAGGGCTACTCCTTGCAGTCGATTTCCTTCCGCCACACCTTCGACAAATACAACGATTACCAAAGCTATATCCGCGACATGAGGATCCTCGCGGGGGTCTATGGCAAGGGGCAATTGCTCTATGATGCCATCTACCAAAGGGATCCGGTTTCCCAAAGAAACGGCCTTGAACCCCATAATGAAGGGGATGCCATCAAGGTCAAGGAGGCCGTCATGTCCATCGTCGGGGCCTTCGAAGTGCCCCTTGAAGCCGCCAAGAAGGTGGCCAGCAAGTCGCTGGGCCTGCTCAGGCGTCTGAACAAGGACGGGGAAGAGGGGGCTTCGGTCAAGAACCGCTTCCTGGCCGAAGTTGCCGATTTCTCGGTCGATTACGAAAGGGCGGCCGCCGAATACGAAACCCTCTACAAGCATGACGCCCTCGATGAGGCGCTAACCCGCCAGGAATGCTACCGCAACTACCGTAAGCTACGCTTGGTCTATGATACCGGCAAGGATGCCTTCATCGGGCATCTGACCACTTCCATCGGGCTTACCAAGCATGACGCCAAAGGGGTCTATAGGGACTTCAAGGACGCCATCAAGCAGACCGAAGACGACGAGGCCAAGACCATTGCCCTTCTTGAAAAGAAGGCCGAGCGCTACGAATCCAGCGTCACGGAAGCCAAATCGCCTTTCCATGGCAAGGTCGTCATGGCCGGCAAACGGGTCAAGCAGTTCGCCGACGAGAAGTTCGCCTTCTCGGTCATGTTCCTGCCCGTGGCCGGTGCCGTGCTGGTCTGCATCCTGCCGCTTATCATCTCCATCGCGGCCGGGTTCACCAACTGGGACCGCCACAACCAGGACGGCTACTTCACCTGGTCGATCGATGGCTTTGCCAACCTCTTCGGTACCTTCTCCAGTTCCGGTTCCCAGTCCTATAGCTACACCTTCGTCTATCTATTGGGCTGGACGCTCATCTGGGCCGTGTTTGCCACCTTCACCAACTATATCATCGGCATCATCTTGGCCCTGGTCATCAACCGCAAGTCCATCAAGGGCAAGACGGTGTTTAGGACCATGTTCGTCTTGGCCATCGCCGTCCCGCAGTTCATCTCACTACTCGCAGTCAACCAGCTCCTCTCCCTGTCAGGCCCCATCAACTCCTTCATCTATTCGGTAACCGGGGTCGACAATCCCATCAAATTCCTCTCCGATACAGCCAATGACGCGCTGTTGCCCAAGGTGATGGTCATCATCATCAACATATGGGTCGGCGTGCCCTATACCATTCTCTCGGTATCAGGCATCTTGATGAACATCCCCGAAGACCTCTATGAATCCTCGAGGATCGACGGGGCCGGACCCTTCAGGCAACTGATTTCCATCACTATGCCTTACATCCTCTTCGTCACCGGACCCAGCTTGCTTACCACCTTCGTGGGCAACATCAACAACTTCAACGTCATCTACTTCCTTATCGGAGCCGAAGGCCTCGGGGCCGGGCAGGGGGGCTTGGTAGCTTCCGCCTCCAGGACCGACCTATTGATCACCTGGCTCTACCGCATGGTCACCGGCAACCAAAAGGAATACAACATGGCGTCGATCATCGGCATGATGATCTTCGCGGTGTGCGGCATCATCTCCATGGTGGTCTATAACCGCCTTGGCAGCGTCAAGAACGAGGAGGCCTTCCAATAATGAAAGCAAGAAGAATTACCCTCGACGTCATCGTCTACATCATATTGACGATCCTCTCACTGATCTGGATTTCCCCGATCCTCTGGCTGATTCTGCAGTCCTTCACCGGGACCAGGACCCCGACCATCGCCTCCCAGGCTGATTTCTGGCCCGAGGTCTGGAGCTTCGAGCAATATGTCAACCTCTTCACCAACAAGGTGTATGACACCTCGGGGGCCCTGATCGATTCCAACTACAACTTCTTCTTCATGAATGTTGCAAACGATAGTGGCGGCCTTACCCCGACCCTCGGGGCCTTCCCGGCCACCTTGCTATTGGCCCTCATCTGCATGGTCTTCTCGACCCTGCTTACCCTGATGAGCGCCTATGGCCTCTCCCGCCTCCGCTTCAAGAGCAGGGGTGCCATGATGCGCATCAATTTGGTCATGGGCATGTTCCCGGGCTTCCTCTCCCTCATCATCATGTATTGGCTGCTCAAAGCCGTTAACCTCACCGGCAACATCTGGATCCTGGCCGTCATCTACTGCGCCGGGGCCGGCATGGGCTACTACATCTCCAAGGGCTTCTTCGATACCATCTCCAAGCAGATCGACGAAGCGGCCATGGTCGACGGGGCGACCCGCTTCCAGATCTTCTATAAGATTATCCTGCCGCTATCCAAGCCCATCGTGGTCTACACCGCCCTTACCGCCTTCATGGCGCCCTGGGGCGAATACATCACCTCGAGCTACATGCTGGGCGGCTACTCCACCCAAAAGGACAACTGGACGGTGGCCCTATTACTCCGCAACTTCATCTACGGCGGCGACGACGGCAAGAACAAGAATTCCTACTGGGGCCAGTTCTGTGCCGGCGCGGTCATCGTCTCGATTCCGGTCGTCATCGTCTTCCTGTGCATGCAGAAGTACTATATCTCCGGCGTTACCGGGGGCGCCGTCAAGGGCTAAGCCCATGAATTCGACTAGTAGGAAGGGCCTTTATCTGGCCCTTTCCTTGTTGTTGCTCCCCCTTGTCTCCTGTGCTGGAAATGGAGGAAGCAGCACTAGCGCTTCCGATAGCTCAACTAGCTCAACTAGCATCGACTATGGCTTTGAAAAAGCCGCTTCCTATGAGATAGAAGAAACCGAGGCTCCCTACCAAGGGGTCGGCTATGAAATCTTCACCGGGGCCTACTATGACGGTAGTGGCGACGGTAAAGGCGACTTCAAGGGCATCGAGCAGAAATTGCCTTATATCAAGGAACTCGGCTTTGAAAGGATCTGGCTTACCCCGATCCACCCTTCGCCTAGCTACCACGGCTATGACGTGATCGATTACTATGACGTGAGATCGGATTTCGGCACCTTGGACGACTTCGATTCCTTGGTAAAGAGCGCCCATGAACTGGGCCTAGAGGTCATCATCGATCTGGTGCTCAACCACTCCTCGAGCCAGAACCCATGGTTCATCCAGTCCGCCCAGGATTACCGCAACGATTATAGCGGCACAAATTCCAAGAAGGACTGGTATGTCTGGAGCGAACATAGCGCCGGCGGCTATGCCTACAATTCCACGGCCGAGGCCTACTATGAATGCAACTTCGATTCGGGGATGCCCGAATTCGACCTCGATAACGAAGAAGTCCGCTCGGAAATCGAAAACATCGTTTCCTTTTGGCTAAACGACCACGATATCGATGGCTTTAGGCTTGACGCCGTCATTTGGTACTATGTGGGCAACGCCTCTTCCAACAAGGAATTCCTGCGCTGGTTCAAGGATACCTGCCTAGCCATCAAGGAAGATGCCTACATCATCGGGGAGGCCATGGACAATTCGCAGACCTTCATCTATGAATATGCTAGAAGCACGGGGCTAAGCTATTTCAACTTTCCGACCAGCCAGAAGAACTCAAGCTCTCCGGGGATGATGTTGCAAAACGAGACCAATGCCTCAAGATACGGCAAGACTACCGCGGAAATCCTCACCAAGTTCAAGCGCAACGCCCCGGAATCCTATTTCAGCAACATGGTCAGCAACCATGACCTCGACCGTCCCTACAACTACTTCCTGGTCAAGGGGGATCGCGAGGAGGATTACAAGAAGGCTCTCGCTTCCTTGTATCTGCTCACCCCGGGCACGCCCTGGGTCTACTATGGCGAGGAAATCGACCTCTGGGGGACCAGAGGCAGCGAGAATAGCGATATTGCCAGAAGGCTATCGATGATCTGGGGCAACGGGGATCCTAGGGCCGACAATTTGGAACACTATGACGATTCTTCCAAGCAGACCAGCCCCGGGGCCAATGTATTGCTAGAGGAAGCCTTCTCGCTTACCAACCATTACAAGAAGGTCATCAACCTCAGGAACAAGTATCCCAATCTCTTCGATATGGATAGCACCTGGGAAGGGGCAGACCTCACCAGTGGCATCGCCGGCTTCAAGATCAGCGATGCCGAAGGCAATGTCTATTACCTATACCACAATGTGGCCGAAGAAGCCCGGGAAGCCGACCTTCCCGCCTCGATGGATGTAGTTGAGGAAATCTATACCTCGACCTACAAGGCCAAGAAGGAAGGGGACCATCTGATCTTACCTTCCTTCAATTCCATCCTCCTCAAGGAGTAGAAAGGAGACAATATGAAATTGCGCGGACTTAGTTTATTGCTTTTGGGGTTGATGCTTGTTTCCTGCGGGCCTAGCGAAATGAGCTCTTCCAGCTCTTCTGGCTCTTCCAGTAGCGGAGCTTCCTCTTCATCCTCGAGCACCACGCCCTCTTCGGGCAGCTCTACGACTTCCTCCGGGGAAGATCCCAGCGGGGAAATCGTCGCGTTCGGAGGCATCGTCAGGATCTATTACCATAACGACGCCAACGACTACATCAACAAGCGCCTGTGGATCTGGGCCACCGACGTGGACGGCAATATTTTGGGCGAAACCCGCTTCGATAACCAAGATAGCCCCGATGATTATGGGGTCTATAAGGACATCGACATGTCCGCCGAGCCCTTCGCGGGGACCGAATACAGTTCCATCTCCTTCATCGTCAAGGATGCCGGGACCTGGGCGGGCCAAAGCAAGGACATCCTGCTTAATTTCGGCGATTTCATTTCCAACAAGACCACGACCGAGTCGGGTCAGGAGATGATCACCTGCTATGCCGTACAGGGCAATGGGCAGGAAGTGGAAACCTATGTCTCCAAGGAGGATGCCATGGGCGATAGGCTGGAATTCGCCTATCTATCTTCCTGGAATAGCATCGTGGCTATCGGAACCGGTACAAAGGGCGAGCGCGAAGAGGAAGACGTCGGCAAGGTCAGCCACTATAGCCTCTATGCCTATGGTAGCGAGTACTATCAGGCCCTTGATGACAACAAAACCCCCGATATGTCCGAGTACCTCATCAAGGAGGGGATTCCGGATAGCAAGGAATTCACCATCTCTTTGGACGAAGATGCCGATCCTAGCCTCAACTACGTGATCGAGGCCACCTTTGCCCAGAATCCCGATAAGACGCGTAGCAAATCGGTCTCCTTCTCCGGACTTTACGATACCGAAAAGTTCCAAGAGGAACTGGTCTATGAAGGGGATGACCTCGGCTATAGCGAGGTGGATGGTAATGCCGTCTTCAAGCTCTGGGCCCCGACCGCCAGCCGGGTCCAGCTCTTCCTATATCTGACCGGAAGGACCCCGGAGATCAACCTCACCGGGCATATCGACCCCACCCTTTCCAACCACCGCACCATGGAAATGACCCGCGGGGAGAAGGGGGTGTGGACCTATAGCGTCCCCCTTGATGAGATCATCCACGAGTACTACACCTTCTCGGTTACCAATGCCTCGGGCACCAACGAGGCCATCGACCCCTACGCCAAGGCCGCTTCCATCAACGGCATCAGGGCCTACCGCATCACCGATGAGGACTTCAATGCTTTAAAACCCGAGGGCTTTGATGCGGCCATACAGGGGCTTGAGACCACCTATGGGATCGATACCCCCAATGAGCTTAGCGTCTATGAAGCCCATATCCGCGATTTGACCATGGACGATACCTGGAACGGCAAGGAGATCCCCGGTACCTTCAAGGCCTTCCATGAAAAAGGCACGACCTATACCGGGACCACCGAGTCGGGCGAGACCATCACCGTCAAGACCGGCTTCGACCACATCGTGGAAACCGGGGTCAATGCCGTGCAGCTATTGCCGGTCTTCGACCAGGATAACGACGAGAGGTTTACCACTGACGAGGAGGGTAACGTCACGGCCTGGCCCAGCTACAACTGGGGCTATAACCCCCAGAACTACAATGTGGTGGAAGGGGCCTACTCTTCCGATCCCTGGGAGCCCGAGGTCCGCATCAATGAATACATGGGCTTGGTGCAGGCCTTCGCCGAAGAGGGGATCAGGATCATCATGGACGTGGTCTATAACCATGTCTCCTCGGTCACCAACTTCTCCTACAACAAGATCGTTCCCGATTACTTCATGAGGAAGGACGCCAACGGGAATTACCACGATGGCTCCGGCACCGGCAACGTCACCGCTTCCGAGCGCCCCTTCGTGAGGAAATTCATCGTCGATTCCGTCTCCTTCTGGGCTTCTACCTATGGGATCAAGGGCTTCCGCTTCGACCTCATGGGCTGCCATGACACCATCACCATGAGGGCGGTCAAGGATGCCCTACATGACATCGATCCCCAGATCGTGGTCTATGGCGAGGGCTGGACCGGCTATTCCGGCTCCGGGCTTACCGAAGGTTATCTAGAAGCCAACCAGCAAAACGTCTATAAAGAACTATATGACCAAGGCAAAGGCTCCGTCGGCTGCTTCAACGGCGGAGGCCGCGACGGACTCAAGGGCGAAACCCAGTGGGAGAGTAACCTCCCGGCCTATGGCTTCATGAGCCAAGGGGAGGAGCACATCCAGTATTCGACGGTCAATGAGGCGGCCCTGCAGTTCATCGGGACCAACTCCCGCGGGGGCAGCAACCCCATCCAGACCCTGAACTATGTGGCCTGCCATGACAATTACACCCTCTATGACCAGATGAACTTCTGCTTCGGGGACGGAACCGCCTCCGGAGTCAGCATCCAGGACAGGGAAGAGGCCATCAAGGCCACCATGGCTTTGAACGCTTCGATGATGATGTCCCAGGGCATGGCCTTCCTCAACGGCGGGGACGAATTCTTCCGCCAGAAGTACCTCACCCCCGAGGATCCCTTCTATGACCTCTGCATAGTCGAGGCTACATCGACCCAGGCCATCGACGGATTCGTCATGGGCGATGGCAACATCATGGTCCGCAACTCCTATACCTATGGGGACGAGTGCAACTCCTTCAAATGGGACCGCAAGGCCAAATACTATGAGGAGTATAGCACCACCATCGAGTCCATCCGCCTGCGCAACGAATTGCTCGAAGCCGGGGTCTTGGGCCTTACCATGGGGGACGAATACTATGTGGATGCTACCCTCTGGGGCGAACTGACAAGTGCGGATGCCTGGAATGCGGCCACCGCGGCCGGGACCTTGGACAAGACGGCCATCGCCATAAACCTCAATGTGTCGGAGAACTACTATGTGATGCTAGGGGGGCGCTCTAGCAACCAGTATAGCGACCTACCCTGCGGAAATGACACCTATAAGGTCGTCTATTCTTCCTCCTTTGACCATACGGCGGGAACCACTTTCACCGTCTCAGACAACACCATGGGCGTAGCCCAATACGAGCTCTTGGTCCTTCAGAAGGCCTAGGCTATCGATAAATCTAAGGCAAGGGGGCTTGCTGGCCCCCTTTTTCCGCGGCGTAAGGCCATGGCAAAATAGAGGTTCGGAAGCAATGGGGGACGATCATCTATAAATGCTTCGAAAAGCCATGATGCCTCCTAGCAAAAGCCACGTTTTAAAGCCAAATGGCCCCCAATGATGAAAAAAGCCATTTCTTACGATAAAATCCCTTGACACAGGAAATTTAAGGAATATAAATATTCACAAGCCTGAAAGCGCTTTCTAAAGAAAGGAAATAATTTTATATGAGAATCTCATCCATACTCATATCAGCAGCCTTCCTGTGCGCCACCGCAGTGGGGGTTGGAGTGGCCTCTCAGATCTATGTGGACAATTCCGGTGTCAAGCAAGCCGATGCCGCCATCAATAGCGATGGAACCTATACCTTCGACATTAGATTCGGAAGCAATGTAGCTGACCTAGCTGTAGCGAACCTAGATACTGGAAAAAAAAAGTTGTATTTCTATTGTTGGGATGCTGACGGAAAATATGAAGTAGGATGGCCTGGAACACCCTGCGAGGTGTACTCGCTTGACAACGATGTCTATAAGATTACGGTCGAGGAGATGCCTAGCAACATGGCACACTTTATCGTCAACAACGGAAAAGATCAGACTGGCAACTTAAGCGCGGATAGCGTTAAACATCGGTTCAACAACAAACAAACTCTGTATGTCGGGATAAGCGGTCTTGATGGATCGACGTCCTTCTCCTATTGGGGTGTGGACCGCAACCTTACTTCTCTCACCCCGGATACTTATAGGGTGTGGCTGAAACGTTCTAAATATTGCTTGGATGGTTTTGTCCACTCCTACCATTATTGGGGGGAGGGCATAGACGAGGCCATTGCTCCTACTGGCTATGCCCAATATACGACCTCTGGGGACAACAATCATCTGGTCTACTTCGATGTTCCGACCTCTGCCATCGGCAAGGAATTTCAGTTCAGGTGCTATAACGCCACTACCGGAGCAGTCGATCATTACACTTCGATCAGCACTACGGAGAATACCTCTTATTTAAGTGGAGACAATGCTTATCTGTTCTATGAATCAGATGACTCTGTTGCTCATCAAAATCATCTCTTGACTAAAGGCATCCTGGACGATAATGCCAACTTCAATACCGCCACGATGGCTCCGCTGATCCTTGGTGCTTATTTCACCTGCGAAACCAATGCCGATAATGGCTTTGGAGCGGCCCAGCAGGTTTGGAACACCTGGTTTGAAAAAGAGGGCAAAGTCGTTTTGAAAAATGGCGACGCTTCCATCGATGACTATGGATGGACCGAATCAGAAGATGGTATAATGCCCGATTATAAATCCGGCAGGGTCAAAGCCGGGGTCGATTGCTACACCAAGATCCAGAGCATGATTGCCAACCAATCCAGCAACAGCCCTTCGGCCCCAACCTTCGATATCGCCTCCAATCCTTATCTCTTTGGAGCAGCCATCACCTCCTCCATGGTCTTGCTAGGTGGGATTTCCGTCCTTGCCATTAGGCGCAAGCGCCGCGCTAGAAGCTAGCGAATAGTAAATTAAGACAGAGCCCCGAAAGGGGCTTTGCCTTATGTTAAGCAATAAGGAGCAAACTATATGGAAAGCAAAAGCAAAACCCATCTATTGGTCCTAGGCGCCATATGCCTATTGGCCCTATCCGGCTGCGGCGGGGGTGGGACTTCCTCCTCGGGAGGGGGAGATACATCGGCTACTTCCTCATCCGGCACTTCCTCGTCTTCATCCGGAACTTCCTCTTCCTCCTCGGGTTCTTCCTCATCGAGTTCTTCCAGCGGAAGCATCGACGGACACACCCAAGAGGAAATAGATGCCTATATGGATAATCTGGCCGCGACCTCCGAGGGCGACCACTTCTATTACCATTACCTGCGCTATGACACGACTCCGGCTTCCTACAATGAATGGGACGTCTGGTGCTGGCCCTATAAGGAAAAGGCCGGGCAGGGGGTCAAGTTTGACTGGGTCGGACGTACCACCTCTTCGGATTATCTAAGCGCTACTGGGGATGCCATCGTCGATAGCTTCGGCTATGCCCATATCGCCGTCGATCTTAATAAGACCGACTACAAGGGCGGCTGGGACACTGCCAGCAAGACCATGGGCGAGGAAACCGTCTCCTTTGCTGAAAACCACGCCAATCCGGAGACCGAATGGCTGGGCCTGCAGATCGTCAAATCCGAAACCCGCACTTCCGGTTCGGGCTTCTGGACCAACGATTCGGGCGACCTCAAGATCCCGGTGGCCGACTATGCCCTGGAAAACGATGACGGAACCACTTCCTATCACTGCTTCGTGGTCCAGGACCAGGTCCAAAGCCCCTCGGCCACCCCGTTAGGGGAAATCGTCGATCCCTTCGAGGAAGATGATGGGACCAACGAGACCTACAACAACGAGAAGTACAATGACGTCGATTTCTCAATAACGGCCGATAAAGCCGCTACCAGCCCCGAATTCCTGAAGGGCAATTCCGATGGGGTCCTCAAAAACGGGGCCGGGGTCGGCTACCAAATCATGGTGTCTTCCTTCTGCGACTCCGATGGCGACGGCTTTGGCGACATCTATGGCATCTATCAGAAACTCGACTACATCGAAGGACTCAACGTCAATGTCCTCTGGCTTACTCCGATCCAAGCCTCGGATTCCTACCACGGCTATGACATCACCGACTACCTGAGCGTGGATCCGCGCTACGGCTCCAGCGTCTCCGATGCGGCCAAGGCCAACGGCGGCAGCGTGACCTCAAAGACCGCGGCGGCCGATTACAAGCAACTGCTCGACGAATGCCATAAGCGCGGCATCGCCGTCATCATGGACCTTGTCATCAACCACACCTCTACCGGGAACAAGTGGTTCATCGATTCGGCCCAGCTGCATGAGACCATGCGCGGCTATTACCGCTGGGCCAACCACGAAACCGGGACCGATATCACCCAGGAAAACTGCTGGTATCCCTATGGCGACCACGTCTATAGCTACTATGCCAAGTTCGGCTCCGGGATGCCTGAGCTCAATTACTCCTATACCGGGACCCGCGAGGCCGTGAAGTCCATCATCAAGAACTGGTGCGAAATCGGGGTCGACGGCTTCAGGATCGACGCGGTCAAGCACATCTATATGCGCGACGAAGTCGCCTATGAGGCTAGTGACACCTATATCGTCGATGAAGCGGCGGCCGGGGATTACTCCAGCGACCTGACCAAGAACCTGCACTTCTGGCGCGACATCAATGCCGACCTCAAGAAGGATTACCCCAATGCCTTCATCGTGGGCGAGAACTTCGATGGGCATGCCTACCATGTCGCCCCCTTCTATGAAGGCTTTGACTCCTTATTCGACTTCTATAGCTACTTCAATCTGACCTCCATCGCCGCGAGGGCCCAAAACGGAGGCAACTCCGGGGCCTATCAGGGCAATGCCTATGGCTTCCTAGGGGCCAACGAGGGCAAAAACGGCGGGCAATATACCGCCGCCTCGGATAGCGCCCTAGCCGGTAGCGACAAGTCCATCACCTATAGCGGATATTGGAACCTCTTCAGCGTGCTGAACACCTATAACCAGTACCGCGGCGGCTCCGCCATCGACTATGGCACGGCCGGGGAGTACACCGCCATCAACGGCACCTTCACCTCAAACCACGACATCGCCCGCTCCATCAATAGGGTGGCCGCCACCTCCTTCAATGATGATGGCATCGCATCCCAGGGCAGGGTCACCAGCTCCAACTATGAGACCTTGAACAAGGCCGCCACCTGCGTCCAGATCGCCCAGCTGATGCTTCCGGGCCTTACCTGGATCTATTATGGCGATGAGCTTGGCATGACCGGGAACTTCCCCAACGGGATCACCTCGACTTCCAGCTATGCCGACGTCTATTACCGCCAGCCCATGAAGTGGGAGGATAGCTCCGAGCGTCCGGCCTTTGATATCACCGGTTCTTCCGAATCCGTGGCCCTTGATGACATCAACGCTTCAAGCTTGGTCTCTCCGGCCGAAACCCAGGCTGAGAATGCTTCTAGCCACTATAGCGCCCTGGCTGGCTTTGCCCAGTATAAGTCCACCGAGCCGACCCTTATCAGGGGTGCCTTCACTCCCTATGATTGGAAAGTCAATAACCAGACCTATGACTACATGGTCAACTTCGTCAGGAAGATGGGCAACGAAGAGTTCCAGGTCGTCGTTAACCTCGGTCCCACCGACTGCGGGGCCGGCTTTGAGGGCTACACCACCCTGGCTTCCTATAACGGAGCGACCCCGACCTTTATCCCGGCCTACTCCGCCTTGCTGCTTAAGAAGAACTAAGCTTCGGATATGGGAGCCGCCATGCGCGGCTCCTTTTATTATGAAATCCCCGCAGAAAGCCCGTTCCGTTTGGTTTTTACGCTGATATACCAACCCGCCTTTCTTGGATAATCAGCCAGGGTTATCAATCATGCTCGGGCATATCGGTATCTACGTAAGCGGCCTCGAAGGGGCCAAGGAGTTCTTCCGTAAGTATTTTTCTATCACCGGCAATGGCCTCTACCATAATCCTAAGACCGGCTTTTCTTCCTATTTCCTAAGCTTCCCGCAAGGGGAGGGCCATATAGAGATAATGAACTCCCGGATATGCTTATGCCCCAAAATGGGCAGCCCGGCCTCGCCCATATCGCCATCAGGCTTGGTAGCAAGAAGGCCGTGGATGATTTAATCAAGCGGTTTGCCCTAGATGGCTATAGGGTCCTTCTTGGCCCTAGGACCACCGCGGATGGCTACTATGAGGCCCTGATCGAAGGCTATGAATCCTTCAAGCCGGAGATCACCGAGTAGCCCCTAGTAGTGCAAACCCCTTAGGGTTTAAAATCATCAGTAATGAAAGTCACACTCGTTTTCCCCGTCAAGGACCAAAGCGCCAAATTGCTCGAAGGAATCAAAAACAAAGTCATCCCTTATTTCGATGCCTGCGGCCTTACCTATGACGCGATCATCGTCGCCGACGGCTCTTGCCATGAACAATACCGGATCCTAGAAGAGGCCATGAAGGAGCTTCCGATGAACTTTTCGCTTACGCCGGAAGACCCCCATAAGGGCAAGGGCCACGGTGTGAAGGTGGGGATTATGAAGGCTACCGGGGACTATGTCCTTTTCATGGACGCGGACATGTCTACCGATCTATCCATCTTCGACTCGGTGAAGAAATACCTCGGAAAGAAGGACGCCATCATCGCCTCGAGGTATTGCAAGGGGGCCAGGATCAAGGTCAGGCAGCCCCTAAAAAGGAGGATCGTCTCCAAAGGCTCAAGGATCCTCATAAAATGGATGTTCCGCTTCAAGGGCATCAAGGATACCCAATGCGGCTACAAGTGCTTTAGGACCGCTATAGCCAAGCAGATGGCCAAGCATCAGATCATCGACCGCTTTGCCTTCGATGTGGAATACCTCTATATGCTAAAGCTCAACAAGAAGTCAATCGTCGAGCTTCCGGCCATCTGGAGCAATGACGACGATTCGAGCCTTCGGGCCGGCAAGGCCTCGGTCGAATTCTTCTCCGACATGCTAAAGATCAAGCGCAACAAGAAGAACTACTATTTCAAGGAGGAAGACGATGCTCATCGATAGGGCCGTGATCGAAGTCCGCTCCGGCAAGGGCGGGGACGGGGCGCTTAGCTTCCGCCATGAAAAATACGTCGAATACGGCGGTCCCGACGGGGGCAACGGGGGTAAGGGCGGCTCCGTCATTTTATTCGCCTCTTCCGAACTCAATACCCTATATAACTACCGCCACGGCAAGGCCCTCATCGCCGAAGACGGGGGCAAGGGCGACAAGAAGCTGATGACCGGTAGAAACGGAGCTGACTATATCGGTAAGGTCCCCGTGGGCACCGTCATCATCGATGAGGAATCCGGGGCCATGCTCTTTGATCTAGATAAGGAAGACGAGCAGGCTGTGGTGGCCAAAGGCGGTAGGGGCGGTAAGGGCAACGCCATGTTCAAGTCCTCGAGGAACCGGGCCCCCAAGATCGCCGAAAACGGCGAACCGGGCGAAAGAAGAAGGCTGATTCTAGAGCTGAAGATGGTCGCCGATGTCGCCATCGTGGGTTTGCCCTCTGCCGGCAAATCGACTTTCCTCAACCTCATTTCCAATGCCGGGGCCAAGACCGCCGATTATCCCTTTACCACCCTAGAACCCAACCTCGGGGTGGCCAAATACAGTGATGGGGAAGGCATCGTCTTCGCCGACATGCCCGGGCTCATCGAAGGGGCGGCCGAGGGCAAGGGTTTGGGCCTCACCTTCCTAAGGCATATCGAACGCTGCCGGGTTTTGGTGCACCTGGTCTCCATGGAGGAGGGCAAGGAAGCCTACAACGATTACCTGACCATCCGCAAGGAACTCGAGCTCTATGGGGCCGAACTGGAAAAGCGGCCCGAAATAATCGTGGCCTCCAAAATGGACGAGGAAGGGGCCAAGGAAAGGCTGGAGGCCTTTGAAAAGGCCATCGGCAAGAAAGCCATCCCCGTTTCCTCCTATACCCGCGAAGGGGTCGACGAAGTGCTAAAGCAGGCCAGATACCTTTTGGAAGACGCCCCGAGGTTTGCCCTAAAAGGTACCAAGAAGGATGTCGAAGAAGGGGGCATCAAGGTCTATGACGGCCACGCCAAGGAAGCCTTCAGGATTTCCCGCCCCAAGGAAGATCTATTCATCCTAGAAGGGGAAGAGCTGCTAAGGAAGGTCGCCTCCATGAACCTCAAGTCCGAAGAAGGGGTGCAAAGGCTTTTGGCCTATCTCGGACGGATGGGGGTCGAAGAAGCCCTGGTGGAGAAAGGCATCAGGGAGGGGGATACCGTCAAGGTGGGCGAATACGAATTCACCTACAGCGAGTAAGGATATGGACAAGAAGAAGTTTCCCCTCGTCAATGCCTTGGCCCTCATCTCCTCATTGCTAGGCGCATCCTTTATACTAATCGCGGTTTTGCTATGCTAGCCTACATCAAGGGAAAGATAACCCGCCTGAGCGAGGACTCGGTGGAAATAGAATGCGGGGGCCTAGGCTATGAAGCCCTGATCAGCCACCCGGACCGTTTTAAGCTAGAAGCCGAAGGCAAGTTCTACGTCTATGAGGTAAGTGGCGAGAACGAGCATTATCTGGCCGCCTTTTCCTCCAAGGAAGAAAAGGATGTCTTCCTAAGCCTCATCAAGGTCAAGGGCATCGGCCCGAAGACGGCCCTCAATGCCTTGTCGAATACGACCCCGGAGCTACTCATCGAGGCCATCAGGTCCAACAATACCTCATATCTGAAGAAACTGCCCGGCATCGGGGCCAAGGCCGCCAGCCAGATCGTCCTAGATTTGCACGGCTCTTTGGTTTTCGGCACCGAGAAGGGCAACCCCAAGCAGTACGATGAGGCCCGCGAGGCCCTAAAAGCCCTGAAGTTCAAGGTCAAGGACATCGATGAGGTCCTTAGCAACATCTCACTGCCCGGCGCCTCGACCGAAGAGATCATCCGCGAAGCCCTGAAGCGGCTTAGGAGCCTGAAGAAATGAGTAGGGGCAATGATGTTCTTGACGCCAGGCGCATGAGGGGGGAAGACGAAGAAGAACTCTCCCTTCGCCCCCGGCATCTTAAAGAATACATCGGACAGAAGGAATTGAAGGAAAACCTCTCCGTTTTCATGTCGGCGGCCAAAAACCGCGAGGAAGCCCTCGACCACGTCCTTCTTTATGGTCCCCCGGGACTAGGAAAGACCACCCTGGCCTATGTGATCGCCAACGAAATGGGTTCCAATCTGAAGACCATCAACGGCCCCTCGATCGAAAAGACCGGGGACCTGGCCGCCTTGCTTAGCGAGCTTGAACCCGGCGATGTCCTCTTCATCGATGAAATCCACCGGCTGCCTTCCGCGGTCATGGAAGTCCTATACGGGGCCATGGAAGACTATAAGCTATCCATCATCATCTCCCGCGAAGGCTCCGCCAAGGCCATCAACCTGCCGCTTCCGCCCTTTACATTGGTAGGGGCGACCACCAGGGCCGGAAGCCTATCTTCGCCTTTGAGGGCGAGGTTTGGGATTACCTTCAAGATCGATTTCTATGCCCCTAGGGAGCTAGCCACCATCATCGATCGGACCTCCAAGGTCTACGATATGCCAATCGATAAGGATGCCGCCGCCTTACTAGCCGGACGTAGCCGTGGCACCCCCCGCATCGCCAATCGCCTCTATCGCCGCATCCGCGACTTTGCCACCTATGAGGGCAAGCCCTCCATCGATAAGCCCTCCGCCATCAAGGGGCTAGAAGCCCTGCATATCGATGATCTGGGCCTAGACGAGGTGGATATTTCCTATCTACGCACCCTCATCGAACGCTTCAAAGGGGGACCGGTGGGACTAGAGGCCATCGCCGCCGCCATCGGGGAGGAAGTGGAAAACCTCGAAGACGTCTATGAGCCATATCTAGTGATGTCGGGACTGGTCAACCGCACTCCCAGGGGACGGGTAGCCACCGAAAAGGCCTATGCCCACCTCGGGGTGGCCTATCAGGCGACCTTCTTCTGATTCTGCCTCTAAAAACCCATTGTTTAGACCCCTTTTGCGAGGATAAAGGGGTTTTTCTTCATCATTCTAAGAGTATTTCCAAGCGTAAATCTCCCTCGATCGGATGATGGAAAATCCACCTTTAGCGGACCAAATTGGGAAATGCGATTGCCAAAAGCCTTTCTTGGTCTTATCCTATATCACGGCTTTTGCCTACCGATATCTTATAGATATCCTACCGTCACTGGAGGAACAACATGCGCCGTCTCGTCGCCTATGCCTTACTAACAAGCAGCCTCATCATCGGGGCCGCTGCCGTATTTACCCCGACCTTGGTCTCCATGGATACCGACATATCCTATGGCTATGGCCGTGACTTGGTCTTCAAGATCTCGCCCCATAGCGAGGAGAACTATAACGGGATCGATCCGGCCGATCCGGATTCCTATATCAATGACGATAATTACGTCGCCGTCGATCTGGTCGCCGAAGAGATGTCCTACCGCCTCGAGAACTGGGGCGTGACCGACTACACCATCACCAAGGAAGGCTATGACACCATCAGGGTGAGGCTAAGGACCGAGAACAACTCCGACACCGAATACGAATACCTCCAGTTCTATCTGCCTTTCTCCGGTGGGGACATTTCGGTGGACGCTTCCATGGACGAGGAAAGCGACTACGCCTATTCCACCTCCTGGGCCGACATGTTCACCGGGCAGACCGCCACCATCGAATACATCCAAAACGACACCATTCCCGTCGTCGTCATCCCGGTCAACTACGAGGGTGAGGACGGGGAACTGGGCCAGCTCATCGAATACTGCCAGTCCAAGCACGTGGACGCCGACGAATCCTCCTCCATCGAGGAACAGAACTGCTATGTGGTCCTTTGGTCCCACAAGCAGGAAGGTGATACCTTCGATAAGGCCACCTCGGGCTCCGAGGGCATCCAGGACGCCAACGTGGCCAGGCGCTTCCTCGGCGCTTCCAACGCCGCCAACGTCTGGTTCGAAGAGGATAACGAAGACGACAACTACACCCGCTTCCAATACATTCCTTCCACCGCCGCCATCAACGGGGCCGGGGAATTCGACGATAGCGAGGCCCTAGCCGCCTACAAGGGCGCCTTCTTCTACATGTCGCTATTCAATGCCAGCGACTATGCCGACCTCGGGGCCGGCTATGACGTGACCTTCTCCTTCTCGGCCATCGCCCAGCCCGAGGTCGAAAACCTCATCGAGCGCTCCTTCTCGGTCTATCCCGCCCTCAATTCCACGATGATCGCCTGCCTTGTTAGCCTCGCCATCATCGTCTTGGTGCTAGCCCTATTCTATAGGATGGGCTCCTTGGCCATGATCGCCTCGATCGGGGTTAGCCTCATCGGCACCATGCTCTTCATCGCCTATTTCCACGCCCAGTTTGGGGCCGGCATGCTCTTGGGCTTTGGCCTTGTCGTCCTATTATCCCTATTCTCCAGCGCATACTATTTCGCCAAGCTCAAGGACGAGATCTATAAGGGCCGTACCCTGAAGAAAGCCCATGCCGAGGCGGCCAAGAAAGCCTTCTGGCCCACCATCGACGGGGGCATCCTCTATATCGTGATTGGCCTTGCTGTTTACTTCTTGATTCCGGCCCAGGCCTCCATGTGCGGCCTTGCCATGATCATCGGCGGCCTGGTCTCGACCTTGGTCAGCCTATTTCTTACCCGCTTCCTGATGTGGATCTATGCCGGGGATGGCGATGCCTCCAGCCATATGGCGGGGCAACTAGCCATCGATAAGGCCAAGGTACCCGATCTTCTAAAAGAAGAAAAGCAGACCTACTTCGGGCTTTTCGCCAATTCCAACTTCATGAAGCCTTGGAAGGGCGTAAGCATCGCCGGACTGGTGCTCCTTATCGCTTCGGTTGCCGGCCTTGCCACCTTCAGCGCCCTGGATTCGGGCGTGCCCTTCAATGTCTCCGACCAGCAGGAGAATTCCATCGCTTATGTCACCTATCGTTTGATGGAAGGCTCCACCAACGACAGCCTCAACGGCATCGACGACATCGATAACGGCCGTGACGGATTGCTCAACGTCATCTATGAAGATGGCACCATGCTCTCCGAATACTCGGTCAGCAACATCTCGATGCAGACCACCTCGGTCACCCTGACCGGCGGCTCGGTCGAGGAAGGGGTCTACACCGTCCTCAACTTCATGATCAGCTTCGATAGGGTTTATGACGAGAACGGCGAATATAGCTTCGTGGTCCGCTCCGGCGAGACCGAAGTGACCGGGATCGCCAGCCTCGAAGAAGCCTTCGAGACCGCCCTTGAGCTCAGGAACCTCGATAGCACCAACTTCGACGTCTCCGTCAAAGGCGTGGTGCCCGAAAACCTCACCCCTGGCTTCACCAGCGTCTGCATCGGCCTCGTCGTGGGCCTAGCCTGCAGCTTCGTCTATCTGGCCCTGAGGTTCAGGCCTAGCAGGGGACTTACCCTCTCCATCATCGCCGGGGCCTCGAGCTTCATTTCCCTTGGTCTACTTAGCCTCACCCGCCTATCGGCCACCCCGCTTGCGGCCATCGGCGCCATCGCCGTCTTGGCCATAACCCTGCTGCTTGGCCTATTCATACTCGGTAAGGAAAGGGAAATCTCCGCCGAGTCGCACGAAAGGGATAAGTCCACCCTTGAATTCAGGGCCCAGTGCCTATTATCCGCCAACTCCCAGGCGGCCGGGGAACTGGTCATCTATGGGGTGATTGCGGCTTACCTATTCGTCTGCTTCCTCGCCTTCGGGGCCGCGGAGTTCAGCCTCATCAACGCCGTGGCCCTGATCGGCATCTTGCTTAGCATCTGCATGGTCTTGGTGCTCATCGTGCCAGGATGCCTGTTCCTTGCCAAGCAGTTCTCGAAGATCAAGCTCGACCTCTCCTGGAAGCGTCCCAAGAAGAACCAGGGCGGCCGCAAGAGCTCCGAACCCGAAGAAGCCATCTTCATCGGCATCAACGACTGATGGGAAGCTTTCTTCTTGGAAAACTCCTGGCCCATTATGGCCTAAGCAAAGAAGAATACATCGATAGGATTGCCGCTCCTTTGGGGCGGCTTTCCATTCCCGGCTTCAAAAACACCGAGGATTATCTGAAGGCCAAGTCCACCATCCTTAGATATATAAAGGAAGGCAAAAGCATCCTTTGCTATGGCGACTATGACGTCGACGGGGTGGCCTCGACCTCCATTGCCCTAGGCGCCATCAGGGAACTCGGGGGCAAGGTTAGGGGGTATCTACCCAGCCGCTATGAGGATGGCTATGGGCTAAACGAAGACAATGTAAGAAGGATTGCCGAATCCGGCTATTCCCTCATCATTGCTTTGGATAATGGGGTAAGCTGTAATAAGGCCATCGATCTGGCCTATTTGCTTGGCTTAGAAGTCGTCATCATCGACCATCATGAGATAGGGGAGAGCCTGCCCCATAACTCCGGCATCGTCCATCACGCCCTGCTCGACTATGGGGAATATGGCGTTTCGGCCGGCTATACCTCCTATGTCTTCTTCCGCGACCTATTGGGGCATGATGATCCCTATTATCTTAGCCTGGCCGCTCTATCCACCCTCTCCGACCAGATGCCTTTAAGGGCCTATAACCGCGACATCGTCCGTTTGGGCCTAGAGGCCATCAACAGGAACAAATTCAAGGAATTTGCCCTTCTAGCCGATAAGGACGTCCTTGGCTATGATGACCTTGGCTTCAGCGTCATCCCTTCCCTTAATTCCATCGGACGGCTCAAAAAGAAGGCCGACATGCAGAAGCTGCTCGCCTATTTCCGCAAGGACGGGGCCAACAAGGAGGAGCTTTCCACCTTCCTAAAAGTCACCAACCAGGAAAGAAAGGACCTCTCTAGGAGCGCCTTGGAGGAAATAAGCATCGATCCCAATGCCCCCGCGATCGTGGCCATAAGCAAATTGCCCGAGGGTCTTAACGGCCTGATCGCCGCCCAGATTACCACCAGCTACAACAAGCCGGCGGCCGTCTTTGCTAGAAGCGAGGGAGATGATGAGCGCTATGTCGGTAGCCTCAGGGCCCCTAGCCTTTCCGAGCTCGATCTTTTCAAGGCCCTAAGCGAGGCCAAGGTGAATATGCTCTCCTTTGGCGGACATAGCCATGCGGCCGGGGTTTCCATCCGCAAAGAAGAGCTTCCCGCCTTTGAAAAGGAATTCGCCTTCATGGCCCTAAAATACCCGAAAACCGCGCAAAAGGAGTCCGTTTGCCTCAATTTCGAGGATGTTTCGACCGATGGGCTAAGGGTCTATGAATCCTTCGCCCCTTTCGGAAACTCCTGGAACGAACCCTATTTCGAACTGCCCCCTCTAGAGGCTAGCGAATTGACCTTTGCTAAAGGCGGGGAATACCTTTCCAGCCGTTTGCCTAACGGAGGCCGGGTCTTCTCCTTCCAGCTAAACGAGAACAATATCCCATCCCAAGGCCATGTCGTCTTCAAGGGCAGTCTCAGGCGCAACGAATTCAATGGACGGGTCTATTGCCAGTTCCTGGCCGATGCCATGGCCTAGGCATCAGCATAAAGCCAAGGCCCGCTTGCTTATAACTTTCTACCTGATGGTAGAAGGAATATAATCACCCCGTGGAAAAGCAGGCGCCTTTGAAAGTCAATGGGGGATATCCCATCCACAGCTTCGACGACGTGAAGTCGCTTTATTTCGTATACATATCCGATCCCAAGGCCCGGGAGATGATCGAACAGGCCTATCTATTTGCCAAGGAAAAGCACGAAGGGCAATTCCGTAAGTCGGGGGAGCCCTATATCCAGCACCCCATCGAGGTGGCCTATATTTTGGCCTCCTTGACCGCGGGCCCGGAGACCATCGCCGCCGGTTTGCTCCACGATGTGGTCGAGGATACCGGAACCCCGATCGAGGAAATCAAGGACCGTTTCGGAAGCGACGTCGCCAAGATCGTCAACTCCCTGACCAAGATCCAGCGCCTGAAGCTCAGCCACCGCTCGGAAGAGGACTTCGAAGCCGAAGACCACCGCAAGATCTTCCTAGGGATGGCCAAAGACGTCCGCGTCATCATCGTCAAGCTGGCCGATCGCCTGCATAATCTTAGGACCTTGGATTCGCTCTCCCCCGAAAGGAAGAAGGCGATCGCCAACGAGACCCTGGAGGTCTTTACTCCCATCGCCCACCGCCTTGGCATCTATACCATGCAGTCGGAGATGGAAGACCTCTCCTTGAAATACAAAGACCCGGTCCACTATAACGAGATCCTCAATCTTCTAAACAAGAAGACCAGCGACCGCAAGGGCTCCTTGGAAGCCTTGAAGAAGAGGATCGCCGATATACTGTTCGAACATCACATTCCCTTCAGGATGGAATCGCGGGTCAAATCCATCTATTCGATTTACCGCAAGATGTACCAAAAGGGCCATAACTTCGAGGATATCTATGACGTCCTTGCCGTTAGGATCATCACCCAAAGCGAGATGAACTGCTATGAGATATTGGGCATCATCCATAGCACCTACAAGCCCATCCCGGGCCGCTTCAAGGACTATATCGCCATGCCTAAGCCCAACATGTACCAAAGCCTGCATACCTCGATCATCTCCGGGGACGGCAACGTCTACGAAGTCCAGATCAGGACTGAGGAGATGGATTCGATCGCCGAGACCGGCGTCGCGGCCCACTGGAAGTACAAGGAAGGCGGAAGGTCGGCCAAGGAGGAGCAGAAGGACATCGAAGCCAAGTTGCATTGGTTCCGCGACTTCGTCTCCATCTCCGGCGAAAACAAGAAGGGGGACGCTAGGGAATACATCGATACCTTGACCAGCGACGTCTTCAACGCCAACGTCTATGTCTTTACCCCACTAGGAAGGGTCATCAACCTTCCGACCGGGGCCACGGCCTTGGATTTTGCCTACAAGGTCCACACCAAGGTCGGCGATTCGGCGGTCGGGGCCACCGTAAACGGGGCCATCGTACCCCTTAACACCGTCCTTAAGACCGGGGATATCTGCGAAATCCGCACCTCCTCGATGTCCACCGGGCCCAAGGAGGGGTGGCTAGAAATCGCCAAGACCTCCAGCGCGAAGGCCCATATCAGAAGGGCCTTGCAGAAAAAGCGCAACGAGGAAACCCGCGACGAAAGGGAGGACAAGGGCAAGCAATTGCTCCTAGAAGCCTTCAAGGATGCCGGATACGGGGAAGAAGATGCCATCAAGCTGGTCTCAGAGGAAAAGGTCCTCAAGGAATATAACTGCAAGGACCTCAAGGAACTCTACGTCAAGGTATCCGTCAAGAATCCCTCGGCCTCCACGATCCTCTCCTTCCTGAAGATAAGGCGCAAGCCCGGGACCTATAAGGTCATGGGCCATAGCAAGTCGCAGGATGACAAGAATCCCGTCGTGGTGCCCGGGGCTTCCAACGTCATGGTAAGCCTTGGCAAGTGCTGCTCGCCCATCCCCGGCGACCATATCATCGGCTATGTGAGCAAGGGCAAGGGCATCATCGTCCACCGCGTCAATTGCCCCAATGTCAAAAACCTCACCAAGCGGTTGGTCGAGGTCCATTGGAAGGAAGACCTCGGGGTCTTCACCTATCCCGTCGACATCGAGCTATGCGCCAACGATAGGCCCAACCTGCTCGCCGATATCCTCGGGGTACTAAGTTCCAAGTCCATCGCCGTCAGCGACCTGAAGGCCCATCTGATCCAGGAAACCCTCTGCGATGTCATCAATCTCACCGTCTATGTACCCAGCGCCAAGACGCTGGAAGACACATTTGCCCAGCTACTGGGCCTAAAGGGAGTCTATTCGGCCGAAAGGCTGATCCACTAAGGAGGAATCATGTCAATCAATCCAGTCAAAGGAACGCACGACATCTATGGCTATGACGCCAAGGTGTTCGACGAAATAGAGGGGTCCTTCGAAGAGATCGCTACCCTATATGGGTATAGTAAGATCCAGGTCCCCGTTTTGGAGCATACCGAGCTCTTCGACCGGGGTACCGGGGAGGGTAGCGACGTGGTCCGCAAGGAGATGTATACCTTCTATGATAAGGGCGGGCGCTCGCTCACGTTGCGTCCGGAAATCACCGCCGGCATCGCTAGAAGCGTCCTTTCCAATAAGCTATATGTGGGAGATTTGCCCCTGAAGTTCTTCTACTATGGCCCGGCCTTCCGCTATGAAAGGCCCCAGGCCGGACGCTACCGGGAATTCAATACCTTCGGGGTCGAGGCCATCGGAAACGACTCGATGCTGCTTGATGTGGAGACCATTTTGTTGGCCTATACCTCCTTGGCCTATCTCGGCTTCAAGGATCTGACCTTAAAGGTCAATACCCTCGGGGACAAAGAGGGGCGAAAGAAGTTCAACGAGGCCCTCAGGGACTATTTCTCAAGCCATATCGAAAAGATGTGCGATGACTGCAAGGAACGCCTTAAGCTCAACCCCCTGCGCATCCTCGATTGCAAGGTAGCCGAAGACCAGGAAATCGCCAAAGGCGCCCCCAAGCTCTCGGATTTCATCTCCGAAGAGGCCAAGGATCGCTACCAGCAGACCGTAGATCTATTGGAAGCCTTCGGGATCGAGGTCGAGGAAGACCCCAATCTAGTCAGGGGACTGGACTATTATTCCGGTTTGGTCTTTGAAATCCACGCTAGGGACGAATCCGGGCAAAAGCTCGGGGCCCTGGTGGGGGGAGGCCATTATGACAATCTCCTCTCTAGCCTTGGGGGACCGGATTTGCCGGGCGTCGGCTTCGGGGTCGGGATCGAGCGCATCGCCAGCGTCTATAAGGCCAACAATGCCGAAGTCGCCCCTTCGATCGACGTCTATCTCATAGCCCTCGGCGAAAGGACCAAGATCCCGGGCTTTGCCCTTACCACGGATATCCGTAACCTCGGCTACTCCTGCGAGATGTCACTAGGGGGCGGAAAGCTCCCGGCCCAGTTCAAGAAGGCCCAAAGGAGGGGTGCTAGGGTCATCGCCATATTCGGGGAGGACGAACTCGATGGGCGTAGCATCACCCTCAAGGACCAAGAAAGCCTAACGGAGAAGAAAGTCTCAATCGACGATCTGGAAGAAGCCCTAGCGGAAATGCTAGATGGGACCTGCGGATGCGGCTGCCACCATGAGCATGAAGAGGGGCACTGCTGCCATCACGAAGAAGAAAAAGAAGAGAATGGGCAAGGGCACTGCTGCTGCCTTCACCATCACGAGGAATAGAAATGGAAAGCCTTAATAGAAGCCATTATTGCGGCAAGCTCCGCAAGGAACATGCCCAAAAGGAAGTCACCCTGGTCGGCTTTGCCGATACGGTTAGGAAACTCGGGGGACTTACCTTCATCGATCTGCGCGATTGCTCCGGCATCGTCCAGCTGATCGAGGAAAATCCCGAAGCCTTCCCCGACGTGCGTAGCGAATACGTCATCAAGGCCGTGGGCATGGTGCGCCTGAAAAAGGTGCCCAATCCCAAACTGGAAACCGGGGACGTGGAGGTGGTGCTAAGCAGCATCGAAGTCCTCTCCAAGGCCAAGACCACCCCGTTCATCATCGCCGATAAGTCCGATGCCTTGGAAGATACCAGGCTCAATTACCGCTACCTCGACCTCAGGCGTCCGGTGCTACAGAAGAACCTACGCACCAGGGCCAAGATCATGAAGTCGGTGCGGGAATATTTCGACGATAACGGCTTCACCGAGATAGAAACGCCCTGCATGGGCCTTTCTAGCCCCGAAGGGGCTACCGAATACCTGGTGCCTTCCCGCGTCCACAAGGGCTCCTTCTATGCGCTAGACCAAAGCCCCCAGCAATACAAGCAGCTGCTCATGATCGCGGGGATGGAACGCTACTACCAGATTGCCCGCTGCTTCCGCGACGAGGACCTCAGGGCCGACCGCCAGCCGGAATTCACCCAGATCGACGTGGAGTGCTCCTATCTTAGCCAGGATGAGATCCTCACTCTGATCGAAGGGCTCTACAAGAAGGTCATGAAGGACATCAAGGGCATCGACCTCAAGACTCCGTTTGACCGGGTTACCTATTACGAGGCCATGGATAGATATGGGACCGATAAGCCCGATAGGCGCTATGGCATGGAGCTTTTCGATTGCTCCAGTGTCCTCTCTGGACTCGGCTTCATGAATGTGCCCGGTGCCCATATCCGCGGCATCCTAATCAAAGGCTACGCTAAGACCCTAAGCCGCAAGAAGATGGACGAACTCAACGCCGAAGCCCAGAAGTTCAACCTCAAATCCTATGTCTTCTTCAAATACGAAAATAAAGAATTGACGGGTTCTTTCGTGAAATTCCTAGACGATGTCAAAAAGAAGGAACTCCTCGAACTCGCCCATCTTGAAGAGGGCGATGTACTGGCTATTGGCTATTCCCTTTCAAGAAGGGATGCCTGCTACGCCCTAGGGGCCCTTAGGGTGAAACTAGCCAACGAACTCGGACTAATCAAACCCGAGACTTACGATTTCCATTGGATCATCGATTTTCCGATGTTTCAGAAGAAGGAAGGGGAGGAAGGCTATGTGGCCGAACACCATCCCTTCACCCGTCCTAGGGACGAGGATCTGCCCCTTCTTGATAGCGATCCGACCAAGGTGCTTGCCTATGCCTATGACATCGTCATAAACGGCTATGAGGATGGCTCGGGCACCCTCCGTATCTATGACGGGGATACCCAGGCCGAGATCTTCAAGGTCCTAGGGCTAAGCCAGGAAGAAGCCGAGCGCAAATTCGGCTGGTTCCTCAGGGCTTTCTCCTATGGCGTGCCCCCGCATGGGGGAATCGGCCTCGGCCTTGACCGCCTGAGTATGATACTATGTGGTACCGACAATATCCGCGACGTCATCGCCTTCCCCAAGAACCTGCAGGCCACCGACATGATGAACAAAGCCCCTCAGCCGGTCGGCGCAAAACAGCTTGACCTTCTAGGCCTTGCCATCAAGGAGTAGGGGAAACAATACAAAGTATTGAATTAATTAAAAACCTACCAAAAAACTACTAAGGAGCACATTATGGACAAAAGATACGCCAAAGCAGTCAATGACCTGAGGGTCCTCGCCCTGGACATGATCCAGGAAGCCAATTCGGGCCACCCGGGCATGGCCTTGGACGTAGCCCCGGCCCTATATGTGCTTTTTGCCAATCACCTCCGCATCGATCCCGAGCATCCTAATTGGGAATCCCGCGACCGCTTCGTGCTAAGCAGCGGCCATGTCAGCGCCCTGCTTTACGCGATGCTGCATATGGCCGGCTACAAGCTCTCAACCGAGGACCTGAAGAAGTTCCGCAAGCTCGGCTCCATCACTCCAGGGCATCCCGAACTTGGGATGACGCCGGGGGTAGATGCCACGGCTGGCCCTCTGGGCCAAGGCATTGCCCAGGCCGTCGGCCTTGCCATGGCCGAAAAGCATCTATCCGCCATGTACGGCTCTCCGGCTTTCATCTCCCACAAGACCTATGTCCTCTGCGGGGACGGCTGCCTTCAGGAAGGCATTAGCCAAGAAGCCCTCTCCTTGGCGGGTACCCTGGGGCTAAACAACCTGATCCTCATCTATGACCGTAACGGCGCCACCCTTGATGCCGCGACCGAGAAATCGATGCAGGATGATGCGGCCCTACGCTTTTTGGCCTCGGGCTGGAATGTCTACTCCGTCAAAGACGGAAATGACCTCAAGGCCATCGATAGGGCCATTTCCAAGGCCAAGAAATCACTTGGGCATCCCTGCCTAATCATCATCGATAGCCATATCGGCTACGGCTCGCCCCTAGAGGGTTCCAACAAGTGCCATGGCTCGCCCTTCAAGAGGGAAGACTATGAGGACACCCGGAAGTTCTTCGGGGCCGACTACGCCCCCTTCGAGGTGCCTGAGGAAAGCCTCAGAGTCACCCGCGAAGCCATTTCCAAGCGGCTGGATGAATGCCATAAGGCCCTCGATGATAGCCGCAATGACTTCATCTCCCGTCCCGAGGAGGCCAAGCCCTACCTCGATGGGCTCAACCGCGATATCGAGGCCTATATCCCCGAAATCCCGACCGAACTGAAGACGGATTCCAGCCGCAACGTATCCGGCAAGATCATCGCCGAGCTGCACAAGAAGATGCCTTTCGCCTTCGGCGGTTCCGCCGACGTGGCCTCCTCGGTCAAGACCTCCGTCCCCGGCGACCCCGGATTTTCCAAGGAACATCCCGAAGCCCATGACATCTATTTCGGGATCAGGGAATTCGCCATGGCCTCTGCCATGAACGGCATCTTGCTCCATAAGGGACTGGTCAGCTACTGTGGGGCCTTCCTCGTCTTCAGCGACTACATGAAATCCGCCATCAGGATGAGCGCTTTGGAACATCTGCCCGCCATTTATCTATTCAGCCATGATTCCTTGGCGGTCGGCGAAGACGGGCCGACCCACCAGCCGATCGAGCATCTGGCGGCCCTTCGCTCCATCCCCGGAGTGACGGTTCTTCGCCCCGCCGATAGTAGGGAAACCTATGCCGCCTGGCGCTTTGCCTTAACTCATAAGGAGGGCCCGGTCATCATCATCTTGTCGCGTCAGAACCTACCTTTGCTTGATAACACCTCAGAGGAAGGGCTCAATAAAGGCGCTTACCGCGTCTATGCCCCCAAGGCCAAGATCAAGCCCGAGGGCATCATCATGGCCACCGGCTCGGAAGTGAGTTTGGGCATACAGGCCGCCAAAATCCTAGAAGGGGAAGGAAAATACTTCGAAGTGGTTTCCGCCCCGAGCCTAGAAGTATTCGAGAAGCAAAGCCAGGAATACAAAGACTCCGTGCTGCATCTACCGCACGATAAAACCATTACCCTGGAAATGCTTTCAACCTTTGGTTGGGGCAAATACGGAAAGACCAATATCGGGGTCGACCGCTTCGGGGCCTCAGGCAACGAAAAGGCGGTTTTGGAGGCCTATGGCTTCACGCCGGAAGGGGTGGCTATGGCCATCAAAGAGGCCTTCTAAGCAATTGCCTTATAAAGGCATTTGTCCTAGACTATCCACATGTCCAGCAATTACGTCGTCCTCAACAACTTCTCTCCGACCGGGAACATCGCCCTCTCGCGCCGCCTTTTCGAATCCATTGCCAACAAGGCGGTAGAGGAGGTGGGCACCGCTTCTCCGGCCCTGAAGAAGAACAAGGGCATCTTCAAGGTCAAAGGACCGGCCAATGTCATCTTCCGCAAGGACGGCAAGATCGACATCGTCTTAGAAGTCTCGCTCCGCAAGGATGCCAAAGTGCAGGACGTCTGCCTGCAGATACAGCAAAACGTCGCCTCCCACATCCAGATGATGTGCGAGACCGTGCCTTTCTCCATCAAGATCCGGGTGGTCTCCTTGACCTAAAACCCATGGAAAATAGTCTCAAGCACCGCCAGGACAAAGCCTTGGCCCTTTACCAGCGCTTGGCCTATGGCCAGCTGGTTTTGGCCTTTGTTTCCGCCTTCGGAAGCCTGGTTTCCTGCTTCGAGACCACCTATTCCATCGGCTTCTCATATGGCTTCGTCTATTGGCTTAGGGAGCTGATGTTCCAAAGCGAATATGCGGGCAATATCGTCTATAACTACATCGCCTTCATGGCTTCTAGCCTTCTGGTCTCATTCCTTCTTGGCTATCTATCGATAAAGGCCATCAAGGCCAAGTACCGCTATGGCATCGCCTTGGCGGCTCTAGTGCTTATCGACTTCATCCTTGCCTGCTGCATGTATGGGCATCTGACTACCGAAGCTTACATCACCTTGATGGTATTCCGCTGCATCGGCTTTGCCTTGATGGTGGCGGCCATCATCGCCTATATCAGGCTCTATCGCCTATTCGCAAAAAAGGAGGGCTCTTCGAATGAGTAAGGACAAAGAAGAAGGGATAAAGCCCTTCATCATGCGCTCCAATTCCAGGAATAAGCAGACCGAAGTGGCTTTAGTGGCCATCTATGATTTCTTGACCTATCTGGATATGGGCGAACCCGTCCCGGTCGAGGAAATCCTCGAAAGGCTGACCGGCAAGAAATACGAAGACATCGATTTCTATGTGAAAAGCATGGTGGTCCATGCGATCAAGGACTACCAGGATATCGTGAGGGTCTATGAGCCTTTGCTAAGGAACTGGAGCTGGGACCGCCATAACCGGGTGGAGCAGGCCTTGCTACTACTTGCCTATTGCCGCTTCCTCTATGACGAGGAAAAGCCCGGCAAGGCCGTGATCATTTCCTCCTCGGTGGATTTGGCCAAGAAATACCTCGACGGGAAGGATTACGCCTTCGTCAACGCCATCCTCGACAAGGCACTAATCGATGGGCAAGGTCTATAGCGTCAGCGAAATCACCATGGTCCTCAAGGAATGCCTCGACGGCGTTCCTTTCTTCAATGAGCTCTCCGTCAGGGGAGAAGTCAGCAATTTCAAACGCTACGCCTTCGGGTGCTATTTCGACATCAAGGACGAGAATTGCCCGCTTCCCTGCGTCTATTTCGCCAAGGACCCCGGCTATCATTCCTTTCAGGCCAAAAACGGCGACCAGTTGGTCCTTACCGGGCGATTGAGCGTCTATCCCAAGCAAGGGCGCTACCAGTTCTATGTCAAGGATGCCAAGTCCGAAGGGACCGGCAGCCTCATAGAGCGGCGCGAAGCCCTGAAGAAGAAACTAGCCGGCGAGGGCCTCTTCGATGAGTCTAGGAAAAGGAAGCTGCCGCCTTTTCCGCGTAGGGTCGGCATCGTCACCGCCTGCCCCTCGGCGGCCCTAAGCGACATTGTCAGGAATACCTATAACCGCTACCCCTTGGCCGAACTCATCGTCTATCCGGCCCTGGTTCAGGGCGATTCGGCCCCCAATAGCCTCATAAACGCCATCTCCTTGGCCCAAAAGGGCAAGCTCGATATTTTGATCATCGCTAGGGGCGGCGGCTCTTTGGAGGACCTTGCGGCCTTCGATGACGAAAAGGTAGTAAGGGCCGTTTCCTCCTCAAGCGTGGTCACCGTCACCGCCATCGGCCATGAAATCGACTTCACCCTGGTGGACTTTGTCAGCGACAAAAGGGTTTCGACCCCGACGGCCGCGGCCGCTTCGATCTTCCCAGACCTCAGCCAGATCCAGGAATGGGTCTATGATGAGGAGCGCTCCCTATTTGATGCCGCAAATAGGCACATTATCAAAGCCAAAGAGAAACTGGGCCTACTTTCCTCAAGGTCCTATTTCCTGCGACCGGAGGCCGTCTATGGCCCCCAGAAGGACAGGATCGAAAACCTGACCAGGAGACTGGAAAATGCCGCCAGCATGGCCCTAGAGAGGAATATCAACAAGGTAGACATGCTTTCCAAAAGGCTCACGGTCATCGACCCCGGCATGGTCCTAAAGAGGGGATATTCGATATCATTGGTGGACGGCAAGCCCATCACCAGCGTCGCCCAGGCCCATCGGGGCCAGGTTATGGAGACGCGCCTATCGGATGGTATAATCCATTCGGAAATCCTGGAGGAGTAAATGGAAAACGATAGTTTCGAAGCACGCCTGAAGCGGCTTGAGGAAATTGTGGCCAAGGTCGAATCCGGCCAGCTTTCCCTAGAAGAGACCCTAGCCTTGGTCGAAGAAGGGCAGAACCTTTCCAAATCCCTAAATAAGACCATCTTGGAGGCCGAGAAGAAACTGGAGTCCTACAAGGTAGCCACCGTAGACGAACCAGAAGGGAAATAGTAGTTAATCAGTAGTTTTTCAATTTATTGAAATGAAGGAAACCTTAGTCCGCATAGACATTTCCAAGATCAGGGATCCCTCCTTTGTTAAGGCCTTGGGTCCGAAGTCTTTGGCCATCCTTTGCCATGACATCCGCCAGGAAATCATCAAAGAGGTAGCCGCCTATGGGGGCCATCTTTCCAGCAACCTCGGGGCCGTCGAACTGACCGTGTCCCTATACCGGGTCTTCAACCCGCCCTTTGACCAGATCATCTTTGATGTGGGGCATCAGTGCTATACCCAGAAGATCCTCTCGGGCCGTAGCCTTGCCCATCTAGGGGAAAAGGCGGCGGGTTCTCCCTTCCAGTGCCGGCCAGAATCGCCCTATGACGTCTATGAAGCCGGGCATTCCTCGACTTCGATTTCGGCCGCCACCGCCTTTGCCCTAGCCCGCGACGTAAGGAAGGACAAAAACGAAGTGATCGCGGTAATCGGCGATGCTTCCATGGCTTCGGGACTGGCCTTCGAGGGCCTCAATAACCTCGCCGCCAGCGGCACGAAGGTCATCGTGATCCTAAATGACAACGACATGTCCATCTCCTCTCCGGCCGGGGCTTTGGGCCGCTTCTTCCGCAAGATTTCCTCCCAGAAGGGCTATAACCGGGCCAAAAAGAACTACCAGCGCATTATGAATAGGACCGCGATCGGCCGCTGGTTCTATGGGCTTAGCTACCGTATGAAGAATTCGCTCAAGCGGACCTTGGTTCCGACCACCTTGTTCGACAATCTCGGCTTTACCTACATCGGTCCGGTCAACGGCCATAGCGTCAAGGAACTTGACAAGTCCCTCTCTAGGGCCAAAAACACCACCAAGCCGACCATCGTCCATGTCTATACCAAGAAAGGCAAGGGCTACGAGAAGGCCGAAAACGACAAGACCGGGCTCTACCATGGGGTGGCTCCCTTTGATCCCAAGCAAGGGATCAAGTTGAGCGAAAACATCGCCAACTGGCCCTCTTTCATGGGTAGTTTGGCCGAAGAACTATTGGCCAAGGACGAGGACGTCAGGCTCATCTGCCCGGCCATGATCCAAGGTTCGGGACTATACGATTGTTTTAGGAAATACCCCAAAAGATGCCATGACGTCGGCATTGCCGAGGAACATGCGGCCACCTTTACCGGGGCCTTGGCCCTAAACGGCTTCAAGCCCATTTTGGCCGTCTATTCGACGTTTTTGCAAAGGGCCTACGACGAAATAAGCCACGACATCGCCCGCTTTATGTGCGATGCGACCATCTTCGTCGATCGAGCCGGTCCGGTCGGAAAAGACGGGGCTACCCATCAGGGCCTATACGATGTTTCCTATCTCTCTTCGGTTCCCGGGGCCCATGTGGCCATGCCTTCTACCCCCCAGGAAGCCCGGGCCTTGGCCGAGATGTCGGTGCTCGAAAAAGGACACGGGCTCGTGGCCATCCGTTATCCCAAGGATCCGCTTAGCGGGAATCTAAAGGGTAAGGCCGATATCCGTTTTGGAAGATTTGTGTTCGAAGGACAAGGAGAAAGCCTTTATATCGGAGTCGGTCCCCGCGGTCGGGAACTATATAAAAGTTTGGAAGCAAACAAAAATATCGCTTTCTGCAATCCTCTTTTCCTAAACGATTTCCATCCCAACGACATTTCCCGCTTGCTCCTTTATCCCAAGATCTTCGTCTATGATTCCTATTCCGACGAGGACGGATTTTTAAAGAATCTCGAAAGCTCCCTCTTCAAGGCCGGATACAAAGGTCAGCTCAAGGCCGTTTCTTTCCCCCATGAGTTCATCCATCATGATCTGCTTGAACCCCAGCTTAGGGAAAACCATGTAGATTTGGATTTCGCCAAGCAAGAACTGCTCCAATTCCTTGGTTAACATAACGGCGGACTTGGTTTATAAATAGTCCGTGCCCAAGATCATTGCCCACATCGACCTCAACGCCTTCTTTGCTACGGCAGAGGAGCTGCGCCATCCCGAGCTTGTCGGTAAGCCCATCGCCGTCGGAGGGACCGGTAGGCGCGGAGTGGTTTCCACCGCCAACTACGTGGCCCGCAGTTTCGGGGTATCTTCGGCGATGCCAGGGTATCTGGCCAAGGAAAGATGTCCCGAGCTCATCTTCCTGCCCGTGGATTTCGACTATTACGAAATGCTCTCTTCTTCCTTCTTCAATTATCTGAAACGCTACTCGCCTTTGGTCGAACCCGCCTCGATCGACGAGGGTTATGTGGATATGACCAAGGCCCTGGAGGGGGTCAAGGACCCGGTCTTATATTTCCGGAATCTCCAAGCGGGATTGGAAAAGGAAATCGGCCTGAAGTGCTCCATCGGGGTAGCGCCCAACCGCTTCTTGGCCAAGATGGCTTCGGACATGCAAAAGCCGATGGGCCTAGTCTTTTTAAGAAGAAGGGACATCGAAAAGGTCCTATATCCCATGCCGATTTCCGCCTTTTGGGGCATCGGAAGGAAAAGCGCTCCCATCCTCTCTAGCCACGGCATCAAGACCATCGGCGATCTAGCCAAGATGTGCAAGGAAGACGATCCCTGGACCAGGGCCTTCTTCGGGAAGTCCTATGAGACGGTCAAAGCCCACGCCCTAGGCTATGGAAGCGACATCGTCTCGCCCATTCCCGATGATCCCAAAAGCATCGGGCGTTCCCGTACTATGCCTTACGATATCGTCTCATATGATGAAATCGCCCCGGTCATCGAGGAGCTTGCCTTGCAGGTTTCTTCCTCTTTGAAAGCCGCTAGGAAGGAAGGAAAGACACTGACTTTCCACCTCAAGGATTCGGATTTCAAATCCCATAGCAAATCCTTCACGTCCCGCGAGCCGTTTTTTGACGCCGATAGCATCTATGACCGGGCCATTAGTTTGTTTACGAACAATTATCTGGGGACCTCGATTAGGCTCCTTGGCATCTCCATCAGCGGCCTTACCGAGGCCGATACCTCGGTGGTCCAGATGAATTTCGATGACTATGAGATATATGAGAAGAAAGACGCGACCAAGCTCTTGGTCCAGGAATTCAACCGCCGCCTCGATGGCGATTATCTGAAACTGCTTTCGGAGGTAAAGGATGGAAATAAGCCAGGCCACCGATAGGTTTTTGCAATACCTCGAAGTCGAGAAAGGCTGCTCGAAAGCCACGCTGGAGGATTACCGCTCGGACATCGCTAGCTTCATGCTGCACAGCCATATAAAGTTCGGAACCGAAGAAATTAACTCCGCGATGCTCACGGGCTATATCCGTTTTCTTTCCGAGCAAGGCTATGCCGTCAGCACCATCTTGCGCCGCACCTCCTCGCTCAGGCATTTCCTCTCATTCCTCAAGGAAGAAGGAATCTATGGTGGCGAAATCCCCAAATACGATCCGCCCAAGAAGGAAAGGCGTCTTCCCGATGTGCTTTCCCTTGAGGAAGTCGACGCCTTGCTTGAGGCCCCCGATCCCAAAACGCCATCGGGTCTACGCGACCAGGCGATGCTCGAGCTGATGTACGCTACCGGGCTTAGGGTAAGCGAACTGCTTTCCTTGCGCCTTAGGGACATCGATCTTGAAAGGAACATCGTGCGCGTCATCGGGAAGGGGGACAAGGAGCGCAAGGTCCCCATGGGCGAATATGCCTGCGATGTGCTGAAAGAATATATCGCCAAATCCCGATTCGAAAACAAGGGAAATAATAGCCCATACGTCTTCCTCAATAAGCAAGGCAAACCCTTATCGCGGGTCTATTTCTTCAAGGCGGTGAAAAAGTACGCCGAATCCGCCGGCATCGACCGCCATGTAAGCCCTCATACCATCCGCCACTGCTTCGCCACCCACCTGCTCGAAAACGGGGCCGAGCTAAGGGCCGTGCAAACTCTGCTCGGACATTCCAAAATCGCGACCACCGAAATCTATACCTCGGTTTCTTCCAAGCGCATCATGAGTGCCTACTCTTTGTATAGCAAACGCAAGTGAGATAGACTTTTACCCAGGAGGTAAAACATGCCTAACTTCAAACGCGCCATCCTTATCGTCACCGACTCCGCCGGCATCGGGCACTGCCCTAGGGCCAAGGACTTCGGGGACGAGGGATCAAATACCTACGCCCATGCCGCCGAGTCCGTCGGAGGGCTCAAGGTCCCCACCATGGAAAAGATGGGACTAGGGACCCTCGATGATATCCCTGGGGTCGCAAGGAAAAACTCTGACCAGGCCCTGGCCATGAGGCTATACGAGGCCTCAAACGGCAAGGACACCATGACCGGGCACTGGGAGATGATGGGCGTCTATACTCCCGTGGCCTTCAAGACCTTCACCGATACCGGCTTCCCCAAGGAGCTCATCGAGGAGCTCGAGGAAAAGACCGGCCACAAGGTCATCGGCAACTACGCCTCTTCCGGGACCGAAATCCTCAAGGTCCTTGGCGAAGAGCAGATGCGCGAGAATTCCCTCATCGTCTATACCTCGGCCGATTCGGTCCTTCAGATCGCCGCCCATGAGGGCACGACCGGGGTCGAAGAGCTATACCGTTGCTGCGAGATTGCCCGCGAGATCTGCCTGCGCCCCGAATACAAGGTGGGACGCGTGATTGCTAGGCCCTTCGTCGGTAGCTCTGCCGATGACTTCAAGCGGACTCCCAACCGCCATGACTATGCGCTTTCGCCTAGCCAAATCACAGCCCTTGACATCATGAAGCAACATGGGCTAAGGACCGGCGGGATCGGCAAAATCGGCGACATCTTCAATATGGCCGGCATCACTGATTCGACCCACACCGTTTCCAATGAGGACGGGATGGACAAGACCATTGCCGCGGCCAAGGACAAGTCCTGGGAAGGACTGGTCTTTACCAACCTCGTGGAATTCGATTCCGAATACGGCCACCGCCGCAACGCGGTGGGCTATGCCCGGGCTTTGGAAGCCTTCGACAAGCGCCTTCAGGAATTGCTCGACATAATCGATGAAGACACCATCGTCATGGTCACCAGCGACCACGGCAACGACCCGACCTGGACCGGGACCGACCACACCAGGGAACTGGTTCCGCTACTGATCTATTCAAAGAAGCTTAAGGGTGGGAAAACTTTGGAAGGACATCGAAGCACATTCGCTGACATCGGGGCCACCCTGCTATACAATTTCGGCTTGGAGAAACCCGAGATCGTCACGGGCAACCCCATCAGGGAATTATTTTAGAAAGGAACGCCATGAAGAAAACCTATCTTCTATTGCCGGTCGCTTTGGTTGCGCTATCCGGCTGCGCCATCCATTCGTCCTTGGAAGTCTCTTCCGGAGATACTAGCAAGTCCTCATCCTCGTCCGTGGTTGAGAGGGACGTCAACTGGATCAGCCCCGTCGGGGCTCCGGCCTTGGCTTTCTATGACCAAGGCGCCAATCAGAATTGGACTTCCACCAGCGCCACCACCTCGATCCCGGCCAACTTCAAGACCGATACCTATGACGCCATCGTCTTCGATGGGGTAAACGGACTAAAGCAAATCCACAATGCCGGCGAGGACTCTTCCTATGTCCTAGCCATGTGGCTGACCGGAGGCAACTTCCATCTGGTCTCCACCAAGCACACCGCCGAAGAGGTTCCGACCGCCGATTCGACCTTCCTGAGCTTCAATGAGGGAAGCCTCCCGGATTCGGTCTTCAAGAAGTTGGCTGCCGACCACTGGGGCTGGGACATCACCTTTACCAGCGGGCAGAACATCACCTATGTCGATGGCACCTCGACCGTCTCTAGCACCTTGGCGGCAAGCCCGGATGCCTATGACTATTACTTCATCGCCGAACCCTCGCTTACCTCGGCCAAGAGCAAACTCAACGGCACCACGGTCAACGAAATCTATGACCTAAGGGCCCAGTGGAAGGAATTCGCCGATCAGGACGCCATCCCCCAGGCCGGCCTATTCGTCCACAAGGATCATTATGATTCTGATAAGGCCGGATTCGATGCCTGGCTAGAGCATATCCGCGACAATGTGAAGACGACCTATGCCGACGGGACCGAAGCCGCTACTGCCATCAATGCCTATAGTTCCGATGCCACCGAGCAAAGCGCCCGCTTCGGCTTCAATGCCACGCTGGTCGGAAACCTCCAGGCTTCCGGCAAGAACCGCTTCGGCCTTACCAGCGGGGAAGAAATCGACAACGCTTCCTTCGTCAACGAGTTCTACAAGAAGCTCACTGACGTAACTGAAGATACCTTCGAAGCCTCTTTGTTCCTATAATCACTTCATGGAGAAAAGCAAACGGACCATCGCCAAAGGACCCTTACTCGTCCTAGGCGGGGTCCTTTTGTTCATCGCCCTCTGGTATCTGGTCACTTGGATCCTAAGGGAATACCATGGCAATCGCATTTTGCCTTATCCCCATGATGTCTTGGTCTCGCTTTGTCAGATGCTATTCGGGGACTTGGCCTTCAGGACCTATAGGGCCGTCGGATGGAGTCTGGCCCGGGTTTTGATCGGCTTTTCCGTTTCCTTTGTTCTGGCGGGGCTACTAGGCACTTTGGCAGCCCTATATCCCGGGGTGAAGAGCTTCCTGAGCTTCTTCGTGGCGGTCGCCAAGGTCTTCCCGGCCGCGGCCATCGTCCTGATCCTTACCTGCGTGTTCTTCTCCATACAGTGGGACACCGGATATCTCCCGTGCATCCTGTCCTTTTTGATTGTTTTTCCCATCGTCTACGAGGCCTTTGTCAAAGGGATAGGAGAAATAAGCCCCGACATCAGGGACGCGATGGCCCTAGATGTGGGCGAAAGAAGCCCCAAAGGCGTCATCTATATAAGTTGGCCCATGATCGCGCCCTATATCGGCCTATCGGTTTCCCAGTCCTTGGGGCTTAGCCTAAAAGTAACCATCATGTCGGAAATAATGGTTTCCTCATCGGACCATTATGGCCTTGGCATGGAAATCTATCTCTATCGCCTGAATATGGACATGGAGGATCTGATTGCCGTGAGCCTCGTAGCGGTTTTCCTCATATTGATAATAGACGGGGTGACCTGGCTTATCAGAAACCGCCTTGGGGTAGAACATAAACCCTGGTTCCATGTTGGCGCCAAATAGGGGCATTAGGCTGAAAATCCTGACAAATCCTACTGAATTTCCAATAGGTATTTAAGACATCAGGCGGTAACGATGTTTTATCCATGCCAGGCATCATCCAGAAACAATAGGAAAAACCAGTTTGATTCCAAACAAGATGTCCTATTGGAAAACAGCATGGCCGTAGCGTTGGGCAGCAAAGGGGTTCAGATAGAAACGAAACCAGGAGAAGGCTCTCTAGGAGCTTTCGTAAACCAGACAATCCATCTATTTGCCTTGAGCAAGACTCCAGGGCCGTGATCCTGCAGGTCGAAAAGACAAACAAATTAGTATTCGGATGAATTTGATAGACGAGTAAAACGGATCAACAGACGGTTTGGTGGGATCATAAATCGGCGTGGCGCACAGATTTCTTTTTCATTGGTATAAGGAATTAGGAAGAATAAAGGTTTGAATCCAAACAAGTATATTGGGCAAGGCTATGGGAAGTGGTGGTCGTCCTTTTGAGTGGCAATACCCAGATCTCTAAGGAGGTGTCCGCACGAGCCCAAAGAAAGAGGCCTTCAAAACCCCATAAAAAAGGGCATTGATGTTCGAATACCCAACAAAGGAGGGGTTTTTGATGGATGTCAACAAAACCAATAGGAAATGCTATCTTGTCGAAGATGTTGAATACCTAAGCAAAACGGCAAAGAAATCACTGAATACGCAGATAACAATTGCAAAGGTAAAACTAGATATTAGTAGAACTTTGGTAAAACGTCTGTATATAGCCCAAAAATCCACATTTTGACTGAAAATCTTGAATCAAAATTTCAAAAACTAGCGATTATTGGCTTTTTATACCTCTCCTAGTTAACATAATGGACATTATGCGAAGTAAATAGCAATGGAAGAAAAACCCCCGTTTCCGAGAAATATACGATTCATTACAAATCGCTAAATTGGATTAGGCCTTATGTACCTCTAGCAAATCCTCTAAGGCGAAGTTCTCCCGGGCCTCTGCCAAGAAGAGGGAAATTAGGCAGTTATATGTGTCAATTATCACCCAATTGGAATTCTGGGTCCCCTCGATCTGCCGAATGGCGATTCCCCTCTCTTCAAGCTCATCGGGAATAGTCTCCATATAGGCCGCGATGGCCCTATTATTGGGTGCGGTCGCTAGGACATAGTAGTCGCAAAATGGATTCCTCTCCTGGGAAGGAATGGCCACGATGTCCAAGGCACCGTGCTTGTCCAATATCTCGGTTATGGTTTTGATTTCTTCTTCGATGTTCATCTCTATTCTCCTTTCAGGTATTGGTTTACGGCCCCGGCGGTAAGGGCGTTATCGATCTTGTAGCCTTTGGATGCCAGGTACTTCATGTTCTCCTCCAGGACCAGACGGAATCCTTTGTCTATATCCCCCATCATGGCCTCTATCATGTAGCGGGAGTCATATCCCCTAGTCGGCTCGATTTTATCGGCACTATAAATGACTTTATCTAGGGTCGACATCCCCATTTTCCCCGTCGCGTGGCAGGCTACTGCCGATAGCAGTTCCTCATCTTGTATCCCCCACTCATGGCTGAGTATCGATTCCCCGGCGAACTGGTGATAGGTCCACTCCGGGAAGGGAATGAATTCGGGGTGGTCGCGGTAGATAAGCGACTTCAAAGCCTTGGGATCTAGATCCTTGGCAATATCGTGTACCAGTCCGGCAAAGTAGCCCTTCTCAGGATGGTCTATATGGTTGCTTATAAGGATTTCCTCAGCCAAGCGGGCTACGGAAATTGAATGATTGAGGCGTGACTTTGACATTATTGAAGAAAGCTTCTCTACATAGTAGAGGCGATGTTCTTCGATGTAGTCCCTTACGCCTTTATCGATATCGTAGGACTTCATGGAACGCACTAAGCTGGAGGAGGTTCCAAGGGTCGATCCGAACCGAATTTCCTGCATCCTATAACGTTTTACGTTATCCATGTCGATGCTTTGCCCCTTGCGGCGGACATAGACGATGTGGCTAAGATGGGCAATGGCGTCGGGATCGCGCCAGTCATCGAAGGTATTCACCGAATCCCCTCCGATCAGGAAATAGATGTTTTCCTTAGGGTATTTGGCCTTGATCTGGTGCAAGGTATCGACGCTATAGATGGTGTCTTTGCCCTCGGCTTCGAGTTCGGATTCGTCGATCTTGAAGAGTTCGGGATCGAGGTCCTTGATGGCAAGCCTCAGCATGGCGATCCTATCGGAAATGGCTACGCCCGGTCTTTTCCACCTGGGTCTGGCATTGGGCAAGAAGAAAAGCACGCCGGAGAGTTCTTTCTGGGCGGCGATGGCAATGCGGATGTGGTCGTTATGGACGGGATCGAACGATCCCCCGTAGATAATGATGTTTCCCATTATAGGAGGTAGCGAGGGTGCTTCTCGGAGCGGCGGTAGTATACCGCGGTATGGCCGCGGGTTTCCACAAGTTCGGCTCCGGATCTCTCCTGGAGTTCGGCGGCGGTTTCCTTCATGGACTCGGCATCCTCGACATGGACCTTGACCTTGGCTAGCTCATTGGCCTCCAAGGCCTTGTTAAGGACCTCGATATGGCTATCCTCTATTTCCCTTTTGCCGATGATGAGGCAGACGGGAAAGGAACCCCCGAGGGCAATCTTGGAGAGTTCCTTGCGTTCTTTCTTGCTCAGCATGCTTATATCTTGGCCCTGGAGCCATAGACGGAGACCCCATGGGGGACATAGACTCTGATGGTCTGGTTGGCGCCGATGAAATTGAACCAACCAAGTCCGGCAATGCCGATGTCGCGGCTGCCCTCTTCATCGACCTTGACCTCATAGGCATCGAAGGCCTTCTCGTCATTCAATAGCTTGGAGACGGGGCTTAGGGCCTTCCTTTCGATGGCGGCGAAGAATTCCTTGCCCGGTTCCTTGAGGGAAACCTTCCTGATCTTGACGCTGTCGGAGGCATAGAAGGTGAATTCCTGCTTGCCTTCCTTCTTCGAGGAGACCAGTTCGATCCTCGCTAGGCCACCTAGGAAGACGGAGTCCCCGGGCTGGAGGGCTTCCTTGCGCGGGGTCACTTCCACGGTCGGGACGATGAGGCGGACCAATTCGCTTTCGACCTTGGAGGGTACGGTATTCTGGACGCTGGTCCCGGGGGTATCGTAGATGGAAGTCGATTTGTCGAGCGGGATTTCCAAAATGTGGAGCCCGGTCCCGGAATACTTCTTGGTGACGATGTTCCTGCCCGAGGTGTTCTTGTAGTGGCGTAGAAAAGAAGATAGGAAATAGGTTTTGCCGGCTTTCTCGGCCCCGATGCAATAGATGTCGTGTCCCATGCGGCGGTCATTGATGGTCTTGATGATGGCCTCGGAATCGCTCATGTTGGCCGAAGCCAAGATCACGTCGCTGGCGGAAACATTGAGCCTGGCCACCCTGAAGCGGTGGGCCACATATTCGCGGATGGCCTCATCCTTTACCTCGCTAGGAAGCAGGTCGCGCTTATTGGCGATGACGAGGATGTTGCTTCCCCTGATCACTTCGTTGACCGACTGGATGAAGGAACATTCGAAGGAAAATAGGTCGACCACATAGACGATGAGGGCATCGGAAGCCGAGGCATCCTCGAGCATGGTCAGAAAGTCCTCTGAGGCCGAGATTTCCTGGGGCGCCTGGTTGAACTTCTCTTCGTTATAGCAGGCATCGCAGAAAAGGATGGTCTCAAGGGAGGCATCGTTGAAACGGGGGTTGATGTATCCCTCTTTGGTCGGATCTTCGCTTTGGAGGATCTTCCCGCAGGAATAACATCTCCTTACAATCTGAAGTTTGCTCATTTCTTACCCCCTGACCTTAGGTCCACGCTTAGCTTATCGGCCATGATTTTTTTCCTATATCTATCATCACGCGAAGAATTGATTTTTGTCCATATGGGTTTCTCTTCTGATAGATGTTCTACCAATATGGTAAGGCATCCGGCTTTGTTGCCGGCCGCCACGTCAGTGACGGTTTGATCGCCCACCATCGCGCACTGGATGGGACTTAGCCCCCGGGATTTGATGAAGCGCTTGAAGAAGAGGGCAAAGGGCTTGAAGAGCATCGAGGCGCATTCGACCCCTAGGGCCTTGGAGTATTCGTTGACCCTTTTGCCGCGGTTGTTGCTAGCGATGTAAAAATCGATGCCCTGCTCTTTCAAGGCGGCCACATAGTCTTTTACCTCCTGGCTAGGCAGCGGCTCATGGTAGGCGGCCAAGGTGTTGTCGAGGTCGGAAAAGACGGCCTTGATATTATGCTCAAGGTAAAAGGAAACCGGGACATCGATGGCCCTAGAGAAAAGGAAATCCGGAATGTACTTCTTTCTCATCATTCATCGAAGAGGCTAATCTGTTCGAAATTGGAAATCTCCTCTTCACTCTTCCTTTCTTCCAGTATGGCCGGCGGTTCGCCCGGCTTAGGTTCTTCCTTAACGGGAAGGGGCACGCCGATAAGGCTATCGTCATAGGATTTAGAAAGGGTGGCGAAATAGTTCTCCACTGGGTATTTCTTGACGAACTTTTCGGGTTTCTTGATGTACTTGTCCGCCGGGGTGAGGTAGAAATCTTCTACCAAAATATCGGTGGTCTTCTTATTGGCTAGCATGGCCTTGAGGGTAAGCGGCGGCTGGCAATCCCCGAGCCACATGGCCTGTTTTAACTCATGGGGTTCGCCTTTGAATGAGGGATAGACCAAGGTGGATTTGGCTAGGCGGACGCTGACTGGGATCTTAGTGGCCTCGATGATGCGGGTCGCCCCGAGATCGGTGGCAAGCAGAGCCTTGGTCTTCTCGCCGGGGCGATAGGCCAAAAGGGCTGCCATATCCTTGGCCTTGAACATCCCGGCCTTGACCCCTCCCGTCTTGGGATTGGTAAGCGGGATCTGGTTCTCGCTATAGGCTTCGGCCTGCCCGTCCACGGAGAAGACGACCAAGGTGGAATCCCCATAGGTAAGGGCCACGTCCACGAGGCGGTCCTCAAGGGACATCCTGATGGCGCTTACGGCCCTGTTGCGGCGGCTGACCGGGAAAAGGGATAGCTGCACTCTCTTGATCAGGGCCTTCTTGGAAAGCAAGACCATATAGACCGAATCGGGGAAGTTGGAGAAGACGAAGGCCTTGACGATCTTCTCTTCGGGGGCCACGGTGGCCACGGCGTTGATATGGGCGCCCTCATCTAGCCACTTGCCTTCCTTCAGTTCGTTGACCGGGACATAGACATAGTTGCCCAAAGAGGTAAAGGCCAATAGCCAGTCGGTTGTTTTGGCAAGCCCATAATAGACCAGGCTATCCCCTTCCTTGAGACCGGGCAAAGCGCCTTTGTCCCCGCCGGAGCCCTTCCAGGACTTGGTGCTGGAGCGCTTGAGGTATCCATCCCTGCTCAAAGCGATATAGACGTCTTCTTTTTGGATGAGGTCGCGTTCGTTGAGGGTCGGGGTGCTGAGATTTTCCTCTTCCCCGGCGATGGTGGTCCTCCTATCGCTGCCATAGGTCTTGGCGATGCGTCTGAGATCTTCGCTTATAAAGTCGCGCATCTTCTGCTCGTCGGTGAGCAGCTCGGTGAGCAATAGGTGCTCCGCTACAAGGTCTTCATGTTCTTTTTCCAAGATGGCGATATCGGTATGGGTGAGCTTATAAAGCGGCATCGTGACAATGCTTTCGGCCTGCTCTTCGTTGAAGCCGTATTCCTTGCAGATGTTGTTTTTGGCATCGGCCTTGTCCTTGCTGGCCCTGATGGTCTTGATCAGCTCATCGAGGATGCTCAGGGCCTTGATGAGGCCATCGACCACGTTCTGCCTGGCTTCGTTTTTGGCCAAGTCGAAGCGGACCCTACGCTTTTCGGTATCGATCCTGAAGGCGATGTAGGTATCGCAATAGGAGAGAAGGTCCATGGTCTTGGGCCGCCCTTCCACGATGGCCACCATGTTGGCGCTATAGGAGGAAGAGATGCCGCCCTTTCCACAGGGCTTGGAATACAAATATGCCAAAATCGATTGGGCTTTTGCGCCGCTTTTGAGGTCAATGGCGATACGTAAGCCATTCCTATCGGTCTCGTCGCGGACCTCGTCGATGCCCGGGACCGCCTTATCGGCCCTGAGTTTGTCGATGGCGTAGACCATTTGCTTTTTGACGGTTCCATAGGGAATCTCGGTGATGACGATCTGCTCGTTGCCGTTAGGCATCTTTTCGACATGCGCGCGGGATACCAAAGGTAGATGGGCGTGCCCGGTGCGATAGAGTTCTTCGATTCCCTTGGAGGAATTGATGATGCCCCCGGTGGGGAAATCGGGCCCTTTGACGAAGCGGAGCAATGATTCGATTTCGCATTCGGGGTGCTTGAGGCGGTAGGTCACGGCCGAAATCACTTCCCTGAGGTTATGGGGCGGGATATGGGTGGCCATGCCGACGGCGATGCCCTCGGCCCCGTTTACCAAGAGATTGGGGAAATGGGCCGGTAGGACCACCGGTTCCTTGTTCATGTCATCGAAGGTCAGCTGCATGTCCACCGTGTCTTTTTCCAAATCGCGGACCAGCTCTTCGCTCAGCTTGCTAAGCCTTGCCTCGGTATAACGGAAAGCGGCCGGCGGGTCGTCATCGATGGAGCCGTTGTTGCCTTGGAAATCCACCAGGGGCTCCCTGACCGACCAGGTCTGGCTTAGCCTAACCAAAGCGTCATAGATGGAAGAGTCGCCATGAGGATGGTATTGGCCCATGACGCCGCCGACGATATGGGCGCATTTCCTAGTGGGCTTATCGATGGTGTTACCCGTCTTTTCCATGAAGTAGACGATGCGGCGCTGGACCGGCTTCAAACCATCCCGCGCGTCGGGGATGGCGCGGTCTTGGATGACATCCTTGGCGTAGACGGCATAGCGCTCGCCCATGATGATGTCGAGCACCAAGGGGCGGATGTTTTCCACTATTTCCTCAACCGGTTTCTTCTTGCTCATCTATCCACCTCGTCCATGAAGCTATCGTGTTCGTTGAAGATGACGTTTTCCTCGATCCATTCCTTCCTGGGGGCCGCGTCATTGCCCATCAGGATGCCGATCTTGCGCTCCACCACCAAAGGATCCTCGATCCTGACCTGAAGCAAAACGCGGGTCTTCTTGTTCATGGTGGTCGAAGCCAACTGGCTGGGGTTCATCTCGCCCAAGCCTTTGTAGCGGTTGATCCCATAGCCCGGACCGATCTTCTTCCTGGCTTCGTCGAGTTCGGCCTCGCTCCAAGCATAGATGTATTCATTGCTGGGATTGGATTTCTTATAGACCCGGTAAAGCGGGGGCTGGGCGATATAGACCATGCCCCTAGTAATCAGGGGTTTCATGTATTTGTAGAAGAAGGTCAAAAGCAGGGTCTGGATATGGGCCCCGTCGGTATCGGCATCGGTCATGATGATGATCTTGCCATAGCGTGATTTGTTGGGGTCGAATTCCGGACCGAAGCCGGCTCCGATGGTCTGGATCAGGGTGGCGAATTCGGCGTTTTCCTTCATCCTTTCGATGGTGACCGATTCGGTGTTCAGGGGTTTGCCCCTCAAGGGCAAGATGGCCTGATGGATGCGGTCGCGCCCGGTTTTGGCCGAGCCGCCGGCGGAATCGCCCTCGACGATGAAGAGTTCGTTGGCCTCATAGTCCTTGCTCTGGGCCGGGGCAAGCTTATCGGAAATAATGAGCTCGGGCCCCTTCTTCTTGGTGCTCCTTGAGGCCTCCTTGGCGCGCCTAGCGGCATCGCGGGCCTCCTTGGCAGCCTGGCACTTCTTGATGAGGTCGACGGCAAAGGCCTTGTGTTCCCTTAGGTAATAAAGGACTTCTCGGGAGACGAATTGGTTGAGGGTCGCTAGGGCCTCGGGGGTGCCTAGTTTTCCCTTGGTCTGCCCTTCGAACTGGAGCTTTTCTTCATTGGTGATCTTCACCGAAAGCACGGCGGTGAGCCCTTCGCGGATGTCCTCCCCGTCGATCTTCTGGTTTTCCTTGATGAGCTGGGATTCGATGGCAAAGTCGTTGATGGCCTTGCCAAGGCCCATCTTGAAGCCGGTCTCGTGGGTGCCCCCGTCATGGGTGCGGACCGAGTTGGCATAGCTGAGGATGTTTTCCCCATAGTCGCCGGCACACCAGGCCATGGCTAGTTCCACGGAGATGTCCCCCGACTTCCCTTCGAAATACAGGATGTCCCCTATTTTGTTCTTAGTCGAGGTCAGGGTTTCCGCATATTCCTTGAGGCCGTTTTCATAGTAAAACTCGTGGCTGAGATGCGGAGTCACCCTTTCGTCTTTTAGGAAGAAGCGGACCTTCTTGAGCAAGAAAGCCTCTTCCTGGAGGTGGCTATAGATGGTTTCCCATTTGAAATCGACAGATTGGAAGATGGTCTTGTCGGGCTTGAAACGCACGACGGTGCCGTGCTTTTTGCTTTGCCCTATCACTTCCAGCGGAGTCTTGAGCTTGCCCCCGTTTTCGAAAGCGATGTGGCGGATCAGCCCATCGCGGTAGACGGTGACATCCACCCATTCGGAAAGGGCGTTGGTGACCGTGGCACCCATACCATGGAGGCCGGCGCTGGAGGCATAGACCTTGTTGGAGAACTTGCCGCCGGAATGGAGGGTCGTATAGATTAGCTGGATGGCCGGAATCCCGGTCTGGGGCTGGATATCGCAGGGAATGCCGCGCCCTTCGTCTTCTACTTGGACGGAGCCATCCTTAAGAAGGGTAACCGAAATCTTCTCTCCGAAACCATTGACGGCTTCGTCGACTCCGTTATCGACGATTTCCCAGACCAAATGATGTAAGCCTGTGGTATTCGTGGAGCCGATATAGACGCCGGGGCGTTTCCGGACGCCTTCGAGTTCAGAGAGGATTTCAATGTCTTTGCCGGTGTAGGAGGCGCTGGCTTTCTCGATGTCGGTGGGCATGATTAATTTAGTAACGGGGGTATTATAGCGCACGCGCCTTGAGAAAGTATCACCCAATATGGATAATATCCCCATGAGTGCGACCTTAGTTCATGCCCTAGTCGGCATTGTGGCCATAGTGGCCGGTTATCTGTTTGGTTCGATTCCGAACGGAGTGTTGATTGGAAAGATATTCTTCGGCAAAGACCCAAGGGATTACGGTTCCCATAATTCCGGGGGTACGAATACCGGGCGGGTCTTTGGCTATAAAGTCGGACTGATATGCATTTTTCTGGATATGATCAAGGTTCTGATCCCCATCTATGGGATGTGGGCCTTCCTGGCCTTTAGTGGCATTCCAGAGCAATATGGTTTCCACGAATGGGCTTCCCTGGCCTATCTATGGCTTGTCCCGGTGGCCGGAACCTTGGGGCATTGCTATCCCCTCTACCTTGGCTTCAAGGGAGGCAAGGCCGTGGCGTGCTTCTATGGAATTTTAGGAGGCACTACCTATGTTGGGATGGCATTTGGTTTAGTAACTTACCTCGGAATTCTCAAACTTAAGAAAATCGTATCGTACACTTCGATTATCTCTTCCTTCATTTCTCTTGTATTCCTATATTGTATGGCTACTATCCAATGGCTTTTACCATCGTGGAATTCGGGTGTGTTGTTCTTTAATTTTGGCGTTGGTGGGTTGCTCTATTTCTCCTTCCCAATGTGCATTGCCTTTACAATTATGTTCTTGATCTTGGTCTTCCGTCATTCCTCCAATATCCGCCGCATGAGGGAGGGAAATGAGTCTAAAGTTAAGTGGCTCAAGTAGTTTTTTAGTAGTTTTTGATTTTCGAAAATCGGGGCTGTGGAAAATTCAGCCCCTTTTCAAAACCTTGGGAAAATATCGATTGTAGCATTGTTTTTAATTGACACTTTTCAATTTTACTCCTTGTCCCACTACCACCATTGGTAGAAATTGGTTAGATAAACTTGATGAAATGTCTCACGTGACACAAATTTGGATCTCAAACAGGTAAAAACTACTAAACTTTACAAAAGGCAAACCTAGTCAATATGAAACACCACTAAGGAGTATATTTTTCATTGACACATCAACTTTTTTTGATGGATTGCTATTTAATTTATTCTATTCTGCCCAATCAATTTTTGGTTTGTCGTATGTAAAGACAAATCACGACATTTCAAATAATTCAAATGATAAAACTTGAGCACTTTCAAAATTATTTTTTGAATAAATTAGCAATCCCTTAAAGCTTAGAAATTATGCATTTTTAGTTTTTGCCATTATGTTCCACCACTACTATTTTGCTTTGTTTCATAACCGAGCAGCTCTTTTCTTTACAATTGGACTTTTGTCTATAAATTCCCATTTTGATCGTGCGGCTATTGTTGCCTGCTTATTACTTATCCCCTTCCTCTTTGCAAATAGGACCGTCTTACATGGCCAGGAACTTCTCTTTTATCCTTCTGCTTGTGCTACTTCGCGCCTCATAGACACAGTTCAAGGGATTTCCGTTCTGATTGTTGCCTCTATTTGCAACCCAACTGCCTCACTCATGGGCCTTTCCATAAAGAAAAGCCCCAGCCTGAGGTTGGGGCAAATCGGTCTTCGATAAGCCTATTTGTTGGCCTTCTTCATGGCGTTCATGGTGGCCTTGATCTGGGCCTCGCTGGGCTTGCGGCCCATGGACATGAACATGGCACGGATGGCGGCTTCGGAAATCGGCGGGTTCTTCTCCATTTCCCTCTGGATGAGCTTCCTGGCTACGAAGAATCCGACGATGAAGCCGACGATCAGAGCGAGAATCGGCCAGACGATGACCTGCCAAAGATCGATTTCAATCAAGGCAACGATCGGCATGCTTAGGCCCTCCCGTCGTACTTGCCGGTAGCGACGTCGACGGAGACCTTGTCGCCCTGGTTGACGAATAGAGGCACGCGGATCTTCATTCCGGTCTCAAGGACGGCGTCCTTCATCGCGGAGTTGATGGTGTCGCCCCTGACGGCGGGTTCGCATTCGGTGACTTCCATGGCCACCTTGGAAGGAAGCAGGACACCGAGGATTTCGTCCTCAAAGGAAACAACGGTGACTTCGAGGTTGGGTACTAGGAAGGGAATCTCGGCTTCGAGCTGGTTCTTGCCGATTTCGATCTGGTCATAGGTCTTCGGATCCATGAAGGCCAGGGTGGCTCCTCCGTCATAGAGGTATTGCATCGGGCGCTTGTCGACGCGGCATTCGGTGACGTCATAGCCGGAGTTCCTCGCCATTTCGGTGATGGCGCCGGTGCGGACGTTCTTGACCTTGAGCTTGGCCACCATCTTCCTCATGGCGGTCTTGTTGAGCAGGATATCAAGGACCTGATAAAGGGTGTTCTCGTCAATGAAGTAATTGCCGGGACGCAGTTCGGTAACGTTCATGTGTTTCTCCTAATTGGTTTGGTTGTGTTTTTCAGCCAAGGCATATTATAGGACTTGGCCTATTCATAAAAAAGGCCCTATTCCCCATAGGGGAAGCATCTATCTATCGAAATAGGGATTGTAGGCTTCTTCGGCCGCGATGGAGGTGGCCCTTCCGTGCCCTGGTAGGACCTTGGTCGAGGGATCGAGTGCCCTTAGCTTTTCAAGGCTTTGGGAAACATACCGTGCCTGCGAACCGGCCAGATCGGTTCTTCCGATCGAGAAGCGAAACAGGGTATCCCCCGAGAAAAGGAGTTTGGCCTCTTCATCTAGGAAGCAGCAGCTTCCCTCGCTATGGAAAGGCGTATGGATGACCCTTAGGCTTATCTCCCCAGCCTTCAATGCATCGCCGTCTTGGAAGGTGAGCGGTACTTGTTTGCTACTGAACTCGGTTCCGAACAAAATGGCCGAGCTCAGGCGGGAATCGCTTAGGCAAACGGCGTCACTAGGATGGATATAGACTTTGGCCCCGGTGGCTTCGGATATGGCATCGATGCCCCTTATATGATCGTAATGGCCATGGGTCAATAGGATGCCTTTGAGCCTCATGCCGTGCTTTTCCAAGTGGCGGAGCACGGGCTCGGCACTAGAAAAGCCGCAGTCGATGAGAAAGGCCTCGCCGCCTTCCTGCCCATAAAGGTAGGCATTGGACAAGTTGCTATGCGATCCGGGGAATTCCTGCTGGATCTTCATGTTCTAAGGATAGCAAAATAGAAGGCCGTGACACTAAAAAGCCGCATCAATCGAACCGCATTGGTCCATTAAGCATCTTATTGGAAGCCTAATGGTATGGCCAATGCTCTTAGGCAACAAAAAAACCGGACTTTTATAAGCCCGGTCATGATTTTGCCAAAAGGATTTACTTCTTTTCCTTATGCAGGGTCTTCTTGTGGCACACCTTGCAATACTTCTGGGTCTCCATGCGATCGGGATGGAGCTTCTTGTTGCGGCTGGACAGGTAGTTCTCTTCACCGCATTCGGTGCACTTTAGGATGACTTGTTCGCGTTTGCTTGCCATGGTTGTTCAACTCTTCTTTCTTCTAGCGGGCAAAACTATACCACGCTTCAAAGCGCCAATCCATAGCCTTTTGCGCGCATACGCTTTGCCGGAGTATCTTCTATAATTAGGCCATGGAACGCAGCAAGACGGAAAGAATCAAGCTTGGTAGCACCTATATCGGCGGATCGGACAAAGTCCTCATCCAGTCGATGTGTTCCATCAAGACATCGCATAGCGATGAAGTAATTGCCCAGATCCGGCGTTGCAAGGACCTGGGGGCCGATTTGATGCGCTGCTCCTGCCTCGACTTCGAGGACGCAAGGGCCTTCAAGGCCATCAAGGAAGCCGTCGATATCCCCATCGTGGCCGACATCCATTTCGATTACCATTTGGCCCTAGCGGCCATCGAATCGGGAGTCGATAAGGTCAGGATAAATCCCGGAAACATCGGCTCGATGGATAAAATCCACGCGGTGGTCGAGGCTTGCTCTAGGCATAATGTTCCCATCCGCATCGGGGTAAACGGCGGTTCGCTTGATAAGACACTGCTCCATCTTAGCGGGGCGGAAGCCTTGGTCTCTTCGGCCAAGAAGCACGTGGCCATTTTAGAAGAGATGAACTTCCGTAACATCGTGGTGAGCCTAAAAGGCTCCTCGGTATTGGAAACCATCGAAGCCTACCGGATTGCCTCAAGGACTTTCCCCTATCCCCTCCATCTTGGGGTCACCGAAGCCGGAACCAAGGATGTGGGATTGCTTAGAAGCGCGGCCGCCTTATCCCCCTTATTGCTCGAAGGGATCGGTAACACCATCCGCATTTCCCTAAGCGAGCCGCCCGAGGAGGAAATCAAGGCGGCCTGCCGCCTATTGCACGATATCGGCCTATATCCCGATTACCCGACCTTCATCTCCTGCCCCACCTGCGGCAGGACCGAAGTCGACCTCATGCCCCTAGCGGACAAGGTCCAGAAATACCTCGAATCCGTGAAAAAGCCCATAACGGTCGCGGTGATGGGCTGCATCGTAAATGGGCCAGGCGAGGCCAGCCACGCGGACATCGGCATCGCCGGAGGAAGAGGCAGCTTCGTGCTCTTCAAAAAAGGCAAGATGGTGGTCTCCCTTAAGGAAGAAGAAGCCTTCGAGGTCCTAAAGAAGGAGATTGATTCCTTCTAGGACCATCCATTGCTTGTTTGCCATAGGCCCTAAACGGGGCCTTTTCTTTTCCCTAAGGCCATATCGGCTCTTCCTAGCCTAGACGAGCCTAGGCGCCCGCGGGTGCTATAATTGCCTCCGTGAAGAAGAATGACAACATCAACATCCGGATCTTCTGTCCCCGATGCCTTTCATCCGACGTCAAGATAGACCCCAAGACCCAGATGTTTAACTGCAATGCCTGCGGCTACCACGCGACCGCGGAACGCTTTACCCAGGAAATCGTCGATTTGATTACGACCGGCAAGGCCCCCGATAGCGCCTTCATGGACATCAAGGCCTTTTTGGAGAGCTTTGACCCGGAAGCCCCGCATGACGTCAAGGAAACCGTCAGCTACGCCACGACGATCCTCCTAGAATCCAACTGCAGCAAAGAAGACGACAAAAGGGCCCTTTCCATCTTGGAGACCGCCGGCTATGCCGGGGAGTATCTGGCCTGCCTATCGCTTAGCCATATTTACCTCTCGGGCATCGGGAGGGTAGAAAAAGATCCTGAGAAAGGCATCCATTGGCTGGAAAAGGCCGCCGCCTGCGGCTTCTATGAGGCCTATGACCGCCTCGGTAGCATCTATCTGGAGGGAGAGTATGTCCCCGCCGACCGAGAAAAGGCCTTCTATTACTACAAGAAAGGCTGCGAGAAAGGCGATCCCTCCTGCATGGACGGCTATGCCTGCATGATCCTTGGCGAAGATAAGCCCGATTTGCAGTTGGCCTGCAAATACCTGAAGATGGCTTCCGAGGGCGGCAATATCCACGCCCAAGGGGTCTATGGCTGGATGGTTCTGGCCGATTACTTCAAAGGCAACAAGGAAGAAGCCAAGAGGCTTTTGGTCGGGGCCGCTAGGCGGGGCGAAAGCCACGCCAACTTCACCTTGGGGATGGCCTATGCCCAAGGCATCGCCAGCTTTGGGCACAATCCCAAGTTGGCCTATAGTTACATCAAGAAAGCCGCCGATTCGGGACATGGCGATGCCGCCTATACCCTTTCGATGGAATATCTGACCAAGGAATACCTCGATCTGGATTATGATCCCGAAAAGGCTGCCAACTACCTTAAAATCGCCATGGACGTCGGCAATCCCGACGCCATTGCCCTATACAACAAGTTTAATCAAAAGATAGAAGCCTAATCTTTAGATTAGTATCTACCAATTAATTACTAGACATACTGGATGTCGGAGAAGAATTTCCTCAGATCTTTGGTGAGCATCTGGAAGCTGATGGTGCGGACGGTCTTGCCCATTTTGATATCCACCTCGGTCTGATATCCGGCCCCGCCCCGATAGACGATATAAATCGGTAGGCAGTACCAAGGCACCCTGATGTGGCGGACCGCGATGACATCCTCTTCGCTAAAGCCGATGTCATCCACTCCGATGCTATGAAGGATATATTGCTTCCCCTCCTTGCCCAGGAATTCCTTGCCTAGGATCAGGGCCAAAGGCCAGGTGGACATAAGGCCGAGGCTTAGGATCAGGAAAATGAGGAAGACGGTCCAGTTGAAGGGCGTTTCGGGGGAAAAGCACCAGAAAACGAGGTAGCCGATGGCGCATAAGGCATCGATCAGGGGGATGAGGAAAAACAGCCCTACCCATTCGGCGACGTTGGTCTTGGCTTTGAGTCTATTTCTTTGCTTTCCCAAGGTTCTTCCTGATGTTTTCGCGTATCGCCTTCTTGCGGTACTTGCGCTTTACCTTATCGATGTCGGCCTGTTTTTTCTTCTTGTAGCCGGGTTTGATTTTCTTGCCGGAGTGCTTGGCCTTCACGATGGCGATTTCCCGTTGCTCGTCATCGCCGTACTTCTTGGTCTTGTTGAGTTTCTTCTTGGGAAGAAGTCCGACCGGATCATCGACGAGACGGTCCCCTTTTAGGGTCATGAATTTGGGCGAGCACTGCTCCAGTAGCATCGAGGTCCTTGAGGCATCGTCGGAATCGTAGAATAGGTAGGATTCCCCGACTTTTCCGAAGCGTCCGGTCCTGCCGGCGCGGTGGAAATAGAAATCCAGTTCGTTGGGTAGATCAAGGGAGACCACCATGTCCACGTCGGGCAGATCGATGCCACGGGCAAGAAGGTCGGAGGCCACGATGATCTGGTATTTGTTCTCCCTGATGGCCTTCATGGTCTTCTTGCGTTCCCTCTCGGAGAGGTCGCCGCTATAGACGACGCAGTCGAAACCGGCCTCTTTAAGGGCCCTGTGGGCGATGGGAGCCTCTTCGCGCTTGGAGACGAACAAGATCCCAAGGAAGGGCTTTTTGTTCTTGAATAACCTTACGGCGGCCTGATATCTATCCTGGTGGCGGCTATCGACGAAGACGTGTTTTACTTCCCCCGCTGTTTTCTCTACGCCCCCTTCGAAGGAGAACGAGGCCTTCACGAATTTGGAAAGGGCACTCTTTAGGTGTTCCTTGAGGGTGGCCGAGAAGACCAAGGTCTGGGGATTTTCCAGCTTTTCCATGATGGAGGCGCATTCGTCGAAGAAACCCATGTCCAGCAGCATGTCGGCTTCGTCTAGCACCACGGTTTTCACGTATTTGGGCGAAAGGACGCCGCTAGTAAGCAAATCCAAAAGCCTTCCGGGCGTGCCGATAGCGACCTGGGGCGAGGAAGAAGCCAGTCCTTCCAGATCCCCGGCCCTTTCGTTTTCGCCCGAGTATAGGCGGATCCTAAGGCCTTCGATGCCCTTGTTGAATGGTTCGGCGAATAAATAGGTCTGCCGGGCCAATTCGCGGGTAGGCGCGATGATGATGGCCTGCAGGCGGCCAAGGCTAGGATCGACCCTGCTGATGATGGGAATCAGGAAAGAATGGGTCTTTCCCGAGCCCGTGGGCGATTGGGCCAATATGGATTCGCCCCTCAGGGCCCTAGGGATGACCGAAAGCTGGACCTCGCTGGGTTCCTTGTAGCCGTTTTCCCCGAGGATGGTTATCACCTGCTCGGGTATGTCTAGTGCACGGAAGCTTGCCATCTGTGGGATTATATCCCAAAAGGGACCCTTTTTGGCAGAGCATAAGCGCCGAAGGGCCCTTTATGGCTACAAAAGGAAAAAGCCCGAGCCCCAAGGCCCGGGCCCATTATTTAGGCGTATAGCCTGATGGCCTCTATGAACACGCGGCAGGAGGTGCCTTCTTCGACATGGTACCCAGAGATGGTCAGGTTGCTGGTGGCTTCCCCGTCGAAGGCGAGGGTCTCGACGCTTGAGGCGCTCCCGCTTGCATGGCTAAGCTCGAGCTGGGTATCGAAGACCCCTACCTTGGCCATGTCGTTGTTCCAACTATCGGTATAGGCGATGTAACGGTAATAGTCCTGGCAGACGATTTCGACACGGCTGACTTCCACATTCAGTTCCAGGGCAATGGTGCCGGCTTCGCTGCTCGAACCCAAAGTCATTCTGACTCCGGTCTCGTCGCTGGGATCTTGGGCAAAGACCTTATATAGGCTGAAGGAGGTGACCACCTCATCCGGAAGATAGGCACTGAAGTCATCGGGGTTATCCACGAAGTTGTGTCCGGCACTCTGCGTGACATTCGAGAAGTCGATGGTGGCAACAAGGGTCTTGGGTTCTTCCGAGGATGAGGAACTCGAGGAGGAAGAAGATTCGCTGGATGAACTCGTTGATTCCTGGCTCTGGCTGGAAGAATCGGATGAAGATTCCTCACCGGTCGAGCTCGAAACGGCATCGCCGGAGCATCCGGTGATGGCCAATAAAGGAAGGAGGGAGAGCATTAGCAGTTGTTTTTTCATAATACGGCCTCTTTTCAAGCCGGATATTACCACCTATGCGGGAAGGAAGCATCAATACCAAAGCCTTTTGCCAAGGATTTACATAGGATAATCCGAGATAATCCGAATAAAAGCGCGGAAAATCCGCACCGAAGAACTTTTTCAGGGAATTGCGCTTCAAAGCGGCATATCCACTAGAGGAATAGCCATGTTCCTTTAGGAATGCCCTTGGGGGTGCTAGAATTCGGCCATGCTTGTAGTGCTTCATTCCCCGCTTGGATTCTGCGACGGGGTCAAACGGGCCGTCGAGTCTTCCCTAAAAGCCCGCAAGGAAAAAGACGGAAAGGTCTACATGCTTTTTGCCCCTGTCCATAACGAGAGGGTCTCTTCTTCTTTAGAAGAAGCGGGTATTACCCTGCTAGAAGGAAGCGATCCCTTGGAACTCATCGGATCCGCCCAAGGCGGGACCTTGCTGTTCGGGGCCCACGGCCATCCGGACTCCTACAGGCAAAAAGCCGAAAGCCTCGGCATCCCTTATATCGATCTGACCTGCCCTTACGTGAAGGCCCAGGAAAGGGCCATGAAGAAGGAATCCAAGGAGCATGACATCATCTATCTAGGCGAGGAAAACCACCAGGAATGCATCGCTGCCCTTTCGATTGCGGACAATATCTTCCTTTTAAAGGAAGGAACTACTAAGGAACTACCAATAAAGGATGCATCGCCCATCTATAGGTGCCAGACCACCATGGAACTAAGCGAAATCGAAAAGGCCCGCCGGGAAATCCAAGATCGCTTCCCCGGCTTCATCGATAAGGCCGCCCCCTGCCCGGCCACCAAAAAGAGGCAGTCCTTGATCGGGGAAATCCCCGAAGGCGCCAAGCTCATCGTGATACTTGGCTCTAAGACCAGCCGCAACACGAACGCCTTGGCCGAGGCGGCCTCTAAGGCCTTCCCCTATGCCCTAGTCATCAGAGCCTTGGACAAGGAAGAGCTTTTCCTCCATGAGGAAGAGATGAAAGGAAAAGGATGCTGCCATCTTCTTTCAGGCGCCTCCAGCGACATGGATACCATCCTTGAGGCCAAGGAGTATCTCGAAAGCCTTTAATCCACTACGATCGGATGCTTTAGCTCATCCAGTTCAAAATAGCACGACTCGACCTCGATCGTGGGGTCGATTTTATTTATGGCCCGACCCATCCCCTCAATGAATCCTTTCTCTTCGATTTCGTGGGGAACATCCAAGTAGCAGAAGCCCGCTCCCAAGATATCCCTTCTCCTAGAGTGGCTCACATCCCCGGAGATGTAGGCGTCATAGCCCTCTTCCTTGGCCGCCCTCCAAGAGGAGGAACCTCCCCCGCCTAGGACGGCAATCCTAAGGATATGGGCGCATTTTCCGATGAGGCGCCCTTCATGGCAGCCGAGCCTTTCGATGGCGTAGCGTCCAAACTCTTCCTCGTTCATTGCAAAGGGCAGATATCCGCCCCTCGCGGTCGGCTCGCTGGGTAAGACGGAAACATCGCTTAGGCCTAGGAACTCGGCCAAGACGTCGTTCATCCCGCCTGATGCCTTATCGAAGTTCGTGTGGTAGCTATAAAGACAGAGGCCTTGCTCTTCTATGAACCTAAGGAGTTCGGCCTTATGGCCGTCATAGGCCAAGATGTCCTTGGGTTTACCGAAGAAAAAGGGATGATGGCTAATGATGAGATCGGACTTGAAGGAAGAGGCCTTTTCTAGGACCTCGCTATCGAAATCAAGGCAAAGAAGGACGCGTCTCACCTCAGGCGGCAAAGCCCCGGCCTGATGCCCGACATGGTCCCAGGCCTCGGCCAAACGCCTGGGGTATACTCGTCCCAGTTTCTTTAGAAATAGCCTAGTCTGCATAACCCATCCTTCCTAAGGCCGCCTGGATCAGGGCGATTTCCCTTTCCACTTCTTCCCTTCTCTTTGGTGATAGATTGCCCTCCAAAAGCCGCTTTAGGGCCCCTAGGGCCTTTTTCTCGCGGTTGACGAATATTTGACCGCCCAGCTCGAAAAGGGCGCCGAAATGTTCTTCCAATTGGCCAATGCCCTCGATTTTCCCTTTTAGGAAGAGGAAGCCCTCATAATAGTGCCCCTGATCTTGGCATGTGAGATAGGAGGTCTCCTTATAGCCTAGCTCATGGATGGCTTTTAGCATCTCGGGCCGATGGCCCTGGGGCTCGGCCACGATGCGCTTGATGTTGGTCAGCTTCCTCTTGCCCTCTTTTAGGATCTTGGCGATGAGTAGTCCCCCCATGCCGGCGAGCACCAAGGTGTCCACCTCGGGCGGGATGTCCCTAATGCCATCGGAAAGAAGGGCGCTGGCCCGACCTTCCAATGAATTGGAAGAGATGGCCTTCCTCGAGACCTCAAATGGCCCCTTCTTGTTATCGATCAATAAGCCCCTTTTGCTAGGGTCTTCCTTAAGCAGACGGAGCGAAATGAGCCCGTGGTCGCTTCCGATCTCGGCGAAATAGGTGGCGGATGAAGCAAGGGAGCTGACCAGCTCGATCCTCTTCATCTATCACTTCCCCTTGGTGTCCGGGCCGGAGGCGTATAAGACATCGCGGTAGTCCCCTAGGCGCTTGGAGCGGGTGGGATGGCGCAGCTTCCTGATGGCCTTGGCCTCGATCTGACGGATGCGTTCGCGGGTGACGTTGAACTCGCGCCCGACTTCTTCTAAGGTCCTCGGCCTATTGTCTTCAAGGCCATAGCGGAGCTTGAGGACCTTCTGTTCCCTTTCGGTGAGGTCGCCCATGATCTGGTATAGCTCATCGCGCAGCAGCGATTTGGTCGTATATTCCTCGGGGGACTGGGTTTCCTTGTCCTCGATGAAGTCGCCGAGGTGGCTATCGTCTTCCTCCCCGATCGGGGTCTCCAAAGAGACCGGTTCCATGGCGATGCGCTGGATGTGGCGGATCTGGTCGGCGCTTAGCTGGCCTTCCATCTTCTCGGAAATCTCCTCGGGGGTGGGTTCGCGTCCGTACTCCTGGACCAAAGCCCTCTGGGCCCTGGTCATCTTGTTGATGGTCACGACCATGTGGACCGGGATGCGGCTGGGCCGGGCCTGGTCGGCGCTGGCGCGGGTGATGGCCTGGCGGAGCCACCAGGTGGCATAGGTCGAGAACTTGAAGCCCTTGGTGTAGTCGAATTTCTCGACGGCCTTCATAAGGCCCATGTTCCCTTCCTGGATGAGGTCGAGGAAATGCATGCCCCTACCCACATAGTGCTTGGCAATGGAGATGACTAGCCTGAGGTTGGCCGAAATCAGCTGATGCTTGGCCGCGATCCCGTCATCGATGTCGTATTGGGCGAAGCGGCGGGCCTTTTCGTTACCGCTAGCGATGGCCTCTTCGAGCTTGGCCTTGGCTTCTTCGCCTTTGACGATGCGCTTGGCCAGTTCGGTTTCCTGTTTGGCCGAAAGCAAATCGACCTTGCCGATTTCCTTGAGGTACATCTTGACCGAGTCGTTGACCTTGACCTCGCCGGTCGGGATCTTGCTTAGCTCCTCGACCGAGGCCAGTTCTTCCTCGCTGACGTCGGCGTCCTCGTCGGTAGCGTCCTCTTCCATTTCGGCGGCAGCCTTCTCGATGTCTTCGGCCGAGAGTTCGGCGTCTTCGGCATCGCCCTCGTCATCGCTATGGATGGTGACCTTCTGTTCGCGGAAGAAGGCGATGAGGCTTTCGAAGTCGTCCTCGCTCAGATCGAGCTTCGAGGTGGCCTCCATGACCGCGTCCATGTCCAAGGATCCGCCGCTATCCTTGGCTTCCTTGAGCAGGTCCTTCTTGATGCTTTCCAGCGATTTGATGAGATCGGACTCCTCATCGGCCGGATCGGCCAACGAGAGCCCTTCGGTTTCTTCTAGTTCTTCCTTCCTTGGTTCAGACATTTTCCTTCTCCTTCCTTGTAGCGCTCAAGCGCTTCTTTTTGGCAGTGATGATGTCGTTTAGGGCCGCGGCTTTCTCAGCCTGGCTCTTGCCGCTTAATAAGGCTTCGGCCTTCTGGTCGATATAGGCTTTTTCCTTTTCCTCCCTGATGGCCTTCGCGCAGGCCTCCAGGGCTTCGGGCCCGTACTCGGGATAGCCCTCTTCCTGGGCTATCGAGGCCACCTCGTTTTTCACGGAGTCTTCCTCTCCGCTTGATGAGATGTCTAGTAATAGCGAGGCGATTTCCACCGGCCCTTCCCCGTGTTCATAGACATATTCGACGAGGTAGTTGGCGATGGTCTGGTATAAAGGGGTCTGCAGATTATCGATGTTCTTCTCATAGAAGCCCACCGCCTCCGAATGGGTCAGCATGTAATGGAGGATTTGCCTTTCGGCCTTGGCTAGCCGTCCCTCGCGCGGCTTCTTTGGCTCTTGGCTACCCACGGTCTCTAGGACCATGGCCTCTTCCTCCTCGGCCAGGTTCCGGTAGCGACCTAACAAGTTGCGGATGGCCCCCGATGAGTATCCAGTAGCCCCGCTTAGCCTTTCGATGGCGTCTTCCCGCTCGATCCCGGCCTTGAGGCTAGCGATGTAAGGCAGGAAGTGTTCGGCTACCTTGCGGCGTTCCTCTTGGGTGCCCAGCTTGCGGTTATGGGTGTAGTAATTGAGCTGGAAATAGAAGGGATCGGAGAGGTTATTGAGCAATTCCATCAGGGCTTGTTTCCCCCCTTTACGGAAGAGATCGTCGGGATCATCCTCGCTAGTTGAGACCACCATGCGAAGCGGCACATGGGCGCGGCTGAGCGGGGTGATGGCCCGCATCATGGCTTCCTGTCCCGGGGCATCCCCGTCCAGGCAAAGCCTGATTTCGGCATTGGCTTTCTTTAATAGCTGGATCTGGTCCTTGCTTAGGGCGGTGCCCATCAGGGCCACCCCCGGGACCTCGGCCCGGCTTAGGGCGATGACGTCCATGAAGCCCTCTAGGACATAGAGGTAGCCAAGCTTTCGGGCCTGGCTTATCGCATTATGGTAATTATAGAGGTTCTCCCCTTTATGGAAGATCGGGGTTTCCTGGGTATTGACGTATTTGGGCTGTTCCTTGTCTTGGCTCAGCCGCCTGGCCGAGAAGCCAATGGTCCTGCCCTCGGTATCGAAGAGCGGGAAGACCAATCTACCGGCGTTTTTGTCCTTCATGTTGGCCCCGACCATGGCGATGCCGACGGTTTCGATGTCCTTGTCCCCATGGCCTTTGGCCCTTAGATAGGAGATGGTCTTTTCCCCGTCTAGGGGCGCATAGCCGATCCCGAACTTCCTTATTTCCTCCTCGCCTAGTCCCCTTTCGCCTAGGTAGTCCATCGCCGCTTTGCCTTCGGCAGTCTTCAGGCAGTAGCGGTAATACTTATCGAGGTCGGCGACCAAGGAATACAAGGGTTCCTTCCTCGGGTCGGTCTTCCTATAGGTGTCCTCCAATGAGGGATCGGAGATGCCGGCCATCTTGGCCACGCGCCTGACCGCCTCGTGGAAATCGACCTTCTCATAGGCCATCACGAAGTCGAAGGCATTGCCTCCGGTCCCGTCGACGAAGCACTTGAAGATCTGCTTCTCCTCGGAAATCTGAAGCGAGGGATTCTTGTCGTCATGGAAGGGACATACCGCGACGAATTGGCGTCCTTTCTTATGGACCTCGATGTAGCTTGAAATCACGTCCACGATGTTCACGGACTTGAGGATACGTTCGATAAGTTCGCGGCTGATGGCCATGATTAATACTTTGTATTAGGTCTCCCAATTATCTACTAGGTCTTAGTAGAAGCACTTGACGGCGAGGTATTTGGCCAGATCGGTAATCGAGAGCCTGATCTGGGACATGGTGTCCCGGTCGCGGAGGGTCACGGTCTGGTCTAAGAGGGTCTGGAAATCGACGGTGATGCAATACGGGGTCCCGATTTCGTCTTGCCTCCTATAGCGCTTGCCGATGGAGGCGGTTTCGTCATAGGTAACCGAGAGCTGCTTGCTCAAGATGGCATAGACTTCCTGGGCTTTGGGGTTGAGCTTCTTGCTTAGGGGCAGTACCGCGGCCTTATATGGGGCTAGGGCCGGGAGCAAATGCATGACCTTACGGTCTTCCTCCCCTTCCTTCTCTTCGATATCATAGGCATCGGTGAGGACCATGAGCATCAATCTATCAAGCCCCATCGAGGGTTCGATGCAGTAAGGGATATACCTCTCGTTGCTCTCCGGATCGAAATAGGTCAGGTCTTCCTTGGAGAAATCCATGTGGCGCTTGAGGTCATAATCGGTCCGATCGGCCACGCCGAGGATCTCGCCCCAGCCAAGGCTAGGGAAGTCATACTCGACGTCGGTGGTCGCTTTGGAGTAGAAAGCAAGTTCTTCGGGAGAATGGTCCCTATAGCGTAGGTTTTCTTCCTTGATACCTAGCGATTTGACGAACTTTAGCGAATAGTCCTTCCAATAGGAGAACCATTCGAGGTCGGTCCCGGGCTTGCAGAAGAATTCCATCTCCAGCTGTTCGAATTCGCGGGTCCTGAAGGTGAAGTTCCCGGGGGTGATTTCGTTGCGGAAGCTCTTGCCGGCATTGCAGATGCCAAGGGGCAGTTTCTTCCTGGTGGAGCGCTGGACGTTCTTGAAGTTGACGAAGACGCCTTGGGCGGTTTCGGGGCGTAGATACACCTCCGATTCGCTTCCTTCGGTGACCCCGATATGGGTCTTGAACATCATGTTGAACTTCCTGATGGGCGTGAAGTCGTGCTTGCCGCAGATTGGGCATTTCACGTTGTGTTCATGGATGAACTTGTCCATGGCTTCATAGTCCATGGCCTCGGTATTGGCTTCCGGGTCATTGTCCTTGATGAGATTATCGGCCCTGAAGCGGCCCTTGCAGGCCTTGCAGTCCACCATCGGGTCATTGAAGGTCGAGGCATGTCCGGTGGCCACCCAGACCTTGGGGTTCATCAAGATGGCGGCGTCGATCCCCACGTTGGTGGGCGATTCCTGGACGAATTTCTTCCACCACATCGAACGGATGTTCTTCTTTAGCTCCGAGCCTAGCGGACCATAGTCCCAGGTATTGGAAAGGCCCCCGTAGATCTGGGAGCCCGGATAGACGTAGCCGGTCAATTGCAGGTGCAGGACGATGTCTTCGAAAGGAAATCTGTTGCTCATGGTTTACCTCTGGTAACTTTTACTCAAACGGCGTAAATTTTGCCCCCATATATAGGGAGTATGTCAACCCTATATAAGTGAACTAAAGAAAGGCCAATAGCCTGGCGGAATGTAGGGAAAGTCCCGATTCTTCCGAAACAAATACCAAGCAATGCTTGATGAATTCCATGGCTTCGGCTTTGGATAATTCCACCCTTCCGACATCATTTAAGGGGCACATGAAGCAATAACGGGCTATCTGGATGTACTTGGCCGAGTTGGGCGATACCCCTTCTTTTAGGGCATCGTTTCGGCATAATAGCCCCCCATGGCGGAGCGAGAAGGCGACGATTTCATCCTTCTTGTTGCAGTCGGCGCAGCCATCTATTTTCGGGGCTAGTCCTAGTAGGGAGATGAGTTTGGCCAAATAGATGGATGAGGCACTGATGGGGTCATAGCCCTCCTTGATGCTACTAGCGATCTTATCTAGGAGGCCGAACATCTTAATTTCATCGACCGCGCCCATGGCTTTGGCGCTTGATTCTAGCAATAGGTTATAGCTGGCTAGCAGCGGGAGGTCATTTTCTAGCCTTGGGCTAGCTAGGGCCTTGGACTCGGATAGTGAGAGCTTATCTCCCCGACCCACGTCGAGCAAAAATTCGGAATAGGAAAGCTCGATGAGGCTAGGCCGGTGTTTGGATAGCTCATAATAGGCGCCCCTTACCAAAAAAGAGGCATAGCCCTCCGGCCCCAGTATCAGGGCCATCGCATCCTTCTCCTTATAGGGGGAAAGCCTGAGCAGATACCCCTTTTTATTAAGCGTCCTTGCCATATCCGAGTTTGGCCAAAAGCCTGGCATCGTCCCGCCAGCCGGGAGCGCATTTGACATTGAGGTAGAGGCTCACATGGGCGTGGAAATCGTGCTCGAGCTCTTGCCTAGCGGCCATCGAGACCTTCTTGGCCATGGCCCCGTTTTTGCCCACGATGATGGGCACGTGCCGCTCCTTCTCGCAATAGACGGTCGCGGTGATGGAAACCGAGTCCTTCTTCTGGATGAATTCATCCACCAAAACCGCGCAGGTATGGGGTATTTCGTTATTTAAAAAGCGTAATAGCTTGGCCCTGATCACTTCCCTGGCCATGAAGGCCTTGTCCTTATCGGTGATGCGCTCATCCTCATAGTATTGGGGTCCCTCGGGTAGATAGGATCTGATGGCTTCCTTCACATCGTTGAAGCCATAGTTCTTCAAGGCCGATACCTCGATGAGCCTGGCGTTTGGGAATTCCTTCGCGTAATGCTCCTTGGCCGCCATCCCGTCGGGGACTTCCATCAGGTCGATTTTGTTTAGCAAGATGATAAGCGGCACCGGGATCTTGAGGGACTTGATGGCCCTAGTCTCCCCTTCAAGGTCCTTTTTGGAGCCATCGACGATATATAGGGCAATATCGGCGGAAGACAAAGACACCGAGATGTCCTTGGCCATCCTTTTGTATAGTCCTTCCTTCCCATCGAAGATCCCCGGGGTATCGATGAAGGAAATCTCCAGGTCCTTTTCGTGGTAGATGCCCACGATGGCTTCGCGGGTGGTCTGGGCCTTGGGGGTGACGATCGAGACCTTTTTGGACAAAAAGGCGTTCAAAAAGGTGGATTTTCCGGCATTGGGGCGGCCCAATATGACGACGAAGCCCGACTTCATAGGTCCTCCATTTCAAAGGCGAAGGGGAGCAGTTCCTTGACCGTGGTGCGCTTGATGTCGCCCTCTAGGTTGGCCAGGATGATGGGCGCTTGGCTAGGAAAGAGCTCGCTTAGGACCTGGCGGCAGGCCCCGCAGGGGCTCACCGGCCCTTCGGTATCGGCCACGACCGCCATCATGAGGATGTCGTCCTGGCTAAGGCCGTCGCAATATAGGCCATATAAGGCATTGCGTTCGGCGCACATGCATAGGCCATAGGAGGCATTTTCGATGTTGGTCCCGTGATAGATCCTTCCGTCCTTGGTCAATATGGCAGCCCCGACCCCGAATTTGGAATAGGGAGAATAGGTCTTTTCCCTAGCCTTCTTGGCCTCTTGTATCAGTTCAAATTCGTCCATAGGCGCTTATAAATCCCTCCATGAGCTTATCCTGAAGCGGGAACATGATCTCCTCGTCTTCCTTCTTCATATGGTCATATCCAAGCAGGTGGAGCAGGCCATGCAGGAAAAGGAAGACCATTTCCCGAGTCAGGCTTTGTCCGATGTCATCGGCCTGTTCCCTGGCTCTATCGGGGCAGATGAGGATTTCCCCTAGCATCATGTCCCCGTCGAAGTCATTGATCTTGTGGCTGGGGTCCTTGTCATCGAGGAAGGCGAAGGAAATGACGTCGGTCGGCATGTCCTTGCCCCTATATTCGCGGTTGATTTCCCGTATCTCTTCTAGGCTTAGCAGACTGACGTCTACTTCGTAGTCGGTCTTGATGGCAAGCTCTTTGGATACATGGTCCGCCATCTTGGAAAAGAGGGATTCGAGATTTTCCCCCACCCCAAGCGTGTCCTCATATAGTACGTGCACGAGGCTATCTTATCATAAAGCGGGCGGATTGGGTCTACCTAGCAGGTAGGCTCTCCTGAATCCGATTTCCCCGGCTTTGATTTCCTGATACCTAAGAAGGATGGATAAGGCACTGCCCAGTGACATCGATATGGCGTGCTCGGCCATGAAGAACAGCAGGAAGCGGTTGAGGCTAATAGGTCCCCCGATCAAGGTGGCCAGTAAGGCCAAGACCCCTTCTAGGAAGATGAATAGTAGCTTCCTATAGACGATGAGGTTGCCTAGGCTATTGCCCTCCTGGGAAAGGGCGATGAGATAAAAGCCCCTCTCGCTCCCCCTAGGTAATCCATATAGCCCTTTCTCCTTTTCCTCTAGGGCCATGCTCTTCTTGGCCAATCTCCCCTCCAAGAAGGCCGCATCAAAGAAAAGGGCTAGTAGTAAGAGGCTATAAGGGAGCAAAAAGCTCATGTCATTGATGATGAACAAGACCGAGAGGCTTAGTCCCCCGAAGAGGTTGGCGAACAAGGATAGGGGCATCGCGAAATAAGCGCTTTTGAAGCGCTGGTAATAGGAATAGCCCTCGGCGATATCCTCCTCGGATGCTTCCTCTAGCCGATATAGGTATTTCTCATCGAACTTGCGGCCAAGCCTGACCGAATATAGCCGCACCGATAGCTCGAGCAAGGCAAATAGGCAGAAACAGATAAGGGGCAATACCAAACCCTCGTGCACCGATATCAGATAGAAGCCGGCCCAGACGCATAATTGGCTAAGCAAGGATAGCCCCATGGCCACATACCTTCCATCGGAAGAAATCTTGTCGGGAAGGGGTCCGCTATAGAAGGAACCCTCGAAAGGACCTATGAGAAGATACTCCCCGGTCCATCTTTCTATCAGGGCATCAAGGGGCATCTTCTTATGGCCCGCAGCCGGATCGCGGAGATAGGCCATGCCCTTAGTGATCCTATCGAGTATCACCATATGGGTATCCTCCCCTTCCTTGATGACAAGGCATAAGGGAAAGGATTCATTGTCTTTTAGCTCCTTCTTATCCAGGCAGCGGTAGCCCTCGGCCTTTAGCCCCTGCCGCTTGGCCAGCCTAATGATGTCCTTAAGGCTATACGGGGGCTTTTCCGGCATGCTCAGATAGACATAGTTAGTGTCGCCGCTATAATCGATGAGGAGCATCCTCAGGCAGTCTAGGGCGCATTCTTTGTGTTTGGTGGATAACACCAGGCTCTTTTTCTTTCTCATAGCAATAAGTAGCCCTGTTTTTGCCAAAGGTCCCAAAACTGGCATGAAAAAATCCGGGGTCGCCCCCGGATCATAAGCTTATATCGTCCCTTACTTTGCCGAAGCGTAGACGGAGACCTTGGTCCCCCTGCGCCCGAGGCGTTCGAACTTCACGACTCCGTCGATGGTGGCGAAGATGGTATCGTCCCCACCCATCATGGTGCCTTCGCCGGGATGGACCTTGGTCCCTCTCTGGCGGTAAAGGATGTTGCCAGCCTTCACGGTCTGTCCGTCGCCCTTCTTGGCTCCGAGGCGCCTGCCGGCCGAATCACGGCCGTTTTTGGTTGAACTGACGCCTTTTTTGGAAGCGAAGAGCTGAAGGTCTATGAGGTATCTTTTCATTTTCCGCATTTCCTTTCTAGCCTGATGCAATCCGGATAGGATGCCTCTAGGCTTTCTAGCTGTACCACGACCGTCTCTAGGACTATCTGGTCATGGCTATTGGGGAGGCTCTTGGCGATTAACTCGAGCTTCCCGGGTTTTACTTCGATGTGGAAGCCGTCTTGGTCTATGGCATTCAGGGCGCCTTGGCTTACGGCGCTTACGCCGGCGCAGACGAGGTCATGGCCCTTTGGGCCGCTGCCCGCATGGCCGCTAAGGCTGAGGGAAGTGATCCTGCCCTCTTTGTCCTGGCCTACCCTGACTATTACCATTAGGCCTCGATGGACTTGATCACTAGGCAAGTATAGGGCTGCCTATGTCCGATCTTCTTCCTCTCGTTGGTCTTGGCCTTGTATTTGTAGACCGTGACTTTCCGGCTGAGGCCCTGCTTTTCGACGGTGGCAGTGACCTTGGCGCCTTTGACGAAGGGCTTTCCGAAGACGGGCTTGTCCCCGCCGATGAAAAGGACCTTGTCGAGGACCACGTCTTTGCCGCCTTCGGCATCGAGCTTCTCGACGTAGATCTTGTCTCCGACGGAGACCTTGATCTGCTTGCCGCCGGTTTCCAGAATGGCGTACATGTGCTTTTCCTCCTGTTCCAAGTACTCGCTCTAGGGGCGGGATCGCTCCGCTTAGGGCCCTTTCGAGGCGGTTGTGGCCCAGTTGGGCTCGCAACGGAGTGAATTATAGAGGCTTCTTATCTATAAGAAAAGCCCGAGTTTATATGTCGGCCTGATTATAGGGATGCCCTTAGTCATTTTGAAGCGCTTCCCTTAGGGAAAATAAAGAGGGTCCTGCTATTGCCGCAATAGTAATGGGTCCGCTTATAGAACAGTCCAGTGAGGTTATACCCTACAACGGAAAAGCCCGGGGGTTTTCTAACACCCGGGCCTTCGCTTCGGCAGGATAACCTGCCCCGCACCGAGGGATTTCAAGTACGTCCCTACGGCTTGGTTGCCGCTATTTTGGCACTGAGGTTCAAGGTATGCAATAAGAAGCATTTGCAAATCTTAAACTTTGGCTTTTGCCCTCGTTTATCCATGCCATACAGGCTAACCCCACCCCTTTATCAAGCCCTCTTCGGCAAAGGAGAAATACCCCTCGCCCACGATAATGATATGGTCGATTATTGGTAGATTAAACTGCTGTGCAGTTTTATATAAAATCATCGTGGAGTCAATATCCTTTTTCGAAGGCATGGGAATACCGGATGGATGGTTATGGAAAAGGAGCATTCCCTTGGCGTTAATCATCACCCCTTCCGCGACGATGGATTTGGGGTCGAAGGTCAAGGATTTGCCCCTGGAAGGCTCCACCTCCCTAAGGGGCTTGTTCCTATGGTCGAGATAGATGACCAGGAGGGACTCTCCGCGAAGCTTGGAAAGCCGCTCCCGGTAACGGAGGTAAAGGTCATGGGGTTCAAGGCTAAGGCCCTTGAGGACCCCTTCCCTATTCAGTCTTCTGGCTAGTTCGAAGCAGGCCGCTAGGGCGTAGGCCTTGGCTTTGCCGATGCCCTCCGCCTTTAATCGAAGGGAAATGGCCCCTTCGGATAAGGAAGAAAGACTAGGGTAGCCGTTAAGCAGGCTACTTGCGCATTCCAGGGCGTTCTTTCCCTTGGTGCCGCTACCGATTACCAGGGCGAGGAGTTCGCCCTCGGAGAGGCTGGAAATACCATAAAGGCCGGCCTTCTCGCGGGGGCGTCTTTCCTCATAGAGGTCCTTGATCTTCACTTCCACTCGAACGTGTAGCCGCCGGGCAGCTTCACGGTGCTCGTCTTGGAAACGAAGAGCTTGTAGATGACCACGGCCAGGATCCCGATGGCCATGATGGCGGCCACCGCGGCAAGGGTAACGGCCTCGCCGGGACGGCTGGTTTCCAGTTCGCGATCACTTAGCGCTACTGATCTCATATATTCTCACCTCCACTAGAAAGTAGACGCAAAAGACATAAAGGTATCGAAATTGCCCGAAGAATTTTTCATCTAGGGCAAATCAAAACCATCTTGTGGTCGAAGTGAGCTACGGATAAAGGAAATATACCGGGGGTATAAATCCCAATGCCATCTGCTATCAAAGGCCTTGGAGGCGGGATTCGATCTCGGCCAATAGGGCCTTGTTTTTGGAAAGCTTTTCCTTTTCGAGATTGATCTTGGCTTCGGGAGCCTTGCTTAGGAAGCCGGGGTTGGACAAGATGCCCTCGCCCCTAGCGACTTCCTTCATAAGCCGCTCCTTCTGGCTTAGGAGGTTGGATTTTAGCTTCTTTGGATCGATATCCTGCTTGACCAAGACCGAATAATCCGGGCGCATGATGGCCCCTTCCGGAGAAGAAGGGCTCACCTCGAGCATTTCGGCGAAGAGGAAGCGCTTGAGATAGGCCTCGGCTTCTTCAAAGGGCAGCTTGGGGGAAACCACCAGTTCGATCTTGGCGGTCGGCTCGATCTTGTTGGTGGACTTGAAGTTCCTTACATCCTTAAGGATGGCCTCATAGACCGCGTAGGCCTTGCTGGACTCTTCGTCCCCTAGCCCGAGCTCTGATGGGAACTCCTCGAGCATGATGGAATCCTTATGCCCGGGAAGGGATAGATAAATCTCTTCGGCGATGAAGGGGGCAAAGGGATAGATGAGAAGCACGATGGACTTGGTCAGATGATAGATGACGTCCTTGGTGGTCTTCTTGCCGCTACTCAGATCGATTTTCGAGGACTCGAGGTATGAGGAACAATAGTCATCATAGACGAAGTCATATAGCTTGCTGGAAGCCTGCCCGAATTCGTATTTGGATAGTAGCCTATCGACCTCGGAGATGGTCTTATCGAGCCGGTAAAGGATGGCCTTATCGGCCACCGAAAGCGAGGCAGCATCGATATTTTGGGGCACATAGTCCTCGCCTAGGCTAATAAGGCAATACCTAGCGGCATTGTAGATCTTGTTGAGGTAGTTGGCTGAGGAGGCCACCTTCTCTTCGATGTAGCGCATGTCTAGCCCCGGGGTTGAATTGGTGGAGATGAAATACCTTAGGGCGTCGGTCCCATACTTTTCGATGACGTCGATGGGATCGATGCCATTGCCAAGCGACTTGGACATCTTCCGGCCCTTTTCGTCGCGGATGAGGCCATGGATGACCACTTCTTTGAACGGGGCCTCCTTGGTGAAATGAAGGCCCTGGAAGACCATGCGGGAAACCCAGAAGAAGATGATGTCATAGCCGGTCACTAGGACCGAGGTTGGGTAATAGCGGCTTAGATCATCGCTCTTTTCGGGCCAGCCCATGGTCGCAAAGGGCCATAGGGCGCTGGAGAACCAGGTATCAAGGACATCCTCGTCCTGATGCCATCCCTCTCCCGGATCGGTCTCGGAAACCAAGACCTCGCCCTTATCGTTGTAATAGGCCGGAATGCGATGTCCCCACCATAGCTGGCGGGAAATGCACCAGTCCTCGACCTCTCCCATCCAGCTCGAGAGCACCTTCTTGAAGCGGTCGGGATAAAACTTGATGGCCTTATCCGATTCCTGGTATTTGAGCACGGCCTCGGCCAGCGGCTTCATCTTAACGAACCACTGCTTGGACACCATGGGTTCGACCACGGTGCCGCTTCTTTCGCTATGTCCGACGGAATGGACCATCTTCTCGATTTTGACCAGATGCCCGCTGGAATTGATGTCTTCGACCAGGGCCTTGCGGCATTCATAGCGATCCATGCCCTCGAATTTGCCGCCAAGGCCGGTGATATGGGCGCTTTCGTCCAGGGCCCTAAGAAGCGGGAATCCGTATTTCTTGGCTAGGGCAAAGTCATTGGGGTCATGGGCTGGGGTGCACTTCATGGCCCCGGTCCCGAATTCGATGTCGACGTACTCGTCGCCCATGATGGGAAGCTCTTCCCCGTTGGCGGGGTTGATGGCCTTAGAGCCGATCAGATGCTTGTAGCGTTCGTCCTTGGGATTGACGAAGACGGCGGTATCCCCGAACATCGTCTCCGGACGGGTCGTGGCCACGATGAGCTTTTCCTTTTTGCCCACGATATCATAGGAGAAATAGAAGAATTCGCCCTCGTCATCGAGGTGTTCCACTTCGATGTTGCTAAGTGCGGTACGGAGCTCAGGATCCCAGTTGATGATCCTCTCGCCCCTATAGATTAGCCCTTCCTCATAAAGGGTCTTGAAGACATGCTTGACGGCCTTCTGCAATCCCTCGTCGAGGGTAAACCTCTCGCGGGAATAATCGACCGATAGCCCGAGCTTGGCCCACTGCTTGTGGATGATGGAGGCATATTCCTCTTTCCAGAGATAGGCGGTTTCCAGGAACTTTTCCCGTCCTAGATCATAGCGCGATATCCCCTGCTCCCTGAGCTTTTCCTCGACCTTGGCCTGGGTGGCGATGCCGGCGTGGTCGCAGCCCGGTAGCCACAGCACGTCAAAGCCCTTCATCTTCTTGTAGCGGACGATGATGTCGTCGGGGATGGTGTCCATCACGTGGCCTAGATGCAACTTCCCGGTCACATTGGGAGGCGGTATGACCAAGGAAAAGGGCGGTTTGGACTTATCGCCGGCTCTAAAATAGCCGCCTTTCTTCCAACTATCGTACTTGCCTTCTTCGACCGCCTTATGGTCGTATCTTTTCTCTAGCATATGGCTACCTTCCAATAATAAAGCCGCCTCCATCAGGACGCGGCGCGCGGTACCACCCGACTTCCTAGGCTTGCTAGGCACTTTGTCCCTTTAACGCGGGGCGCGTCCCATCTCTAGGAAGCCTCCTAGGGCGACTTGCCGGACTCCGCCATCCCGCTTCCACCATCCGGGACTCTCTATCGGCGGGGTTTATGGCTCCCTCCCTGTTCTTAGGCAGTAGCAATTATGCTACAAAGCCACCCTTCTAGGAAGGGTTTATCCTAATGGGACCCTCAAAAGGAAAAAGGCCCTCCCCTAGGGGAAGGCCCATCATATGCCCTATTCCTTCTTTATCGGTTGGTGCTTCCGCTCATAGCAGACGAAGAAGTAGGCAATACCGACTCCGATGATGAATAGTCCGATGCCCACTCCGATATCGATCCACATCTTAGGGGCTTCGAAACCGGCATAGGTAGCCATGATTTCGGGATTGTAGAACATGGAGATGAAAGAACCTAGCGAGAGCCCGACCACCAGATGGAAGACCGCCCCGCGGAACTTGCTGATGAGATAGCTAAGCAACTTGGAAACGGAAACCAAACCGATCAAGAAGCCGATTACCAGGCATAGATAGACCAATAGGACCATGGGATTGCTCTTCCAATAGGAGAGGTGGACGGATTCCATCAGCGGGGTGAAGTAGCCCACCGCCATGAGAAGCGCGGTGGCCGAAAGGCCCGGCAAAAGCTGGGTTATGGCTACGACAAAGCCGAGCAAAACGAAGATGATGTAATGGTACCAGGAGAGGTCTTCTAGAGGTGCGCTCCCCTCGTTGATGGCGATCGACACCGCGGAGATGGCGATGGGGATGGCGATTCCTAATAGGCCAAGGACGATCCTAAAGGGGGTATGCTTTTCCTCTTTGATCTGATCGGTCACGGCCGGATAGGCCCCAAGCATCATCCCGGCAAAAAGGGCCACGGTGGCAAAGGGCAATAGATCGAGCAATTGCTGGATGGCGAAAAAGCCGAGCAAAAAGCCGATCACGGCCCCTAGGAGGACGGGAAGCAGGAACAAGAAGCAGACCTTGAAGCGCTTGAGGATGTTGCCGATGGCATAAAGCAATTTCTCATATAGTTTGAAGATGATGGCGACCGCGCTTCCGGACACCCCGGGCACGATGATGGCTAGGCCGATGAAAATGCCTAGTAAGCCGCCTTTGAACCACTGCGCCTTGCTATCGTAGCGCAGGTCTTCTTCGTAGGCGGGAACCTCAGGACTATCGCCCTTTTGTTCCTCTACTTCCTGCAAGTCTTTGTTTTCTTCCATTTGGATTCCCCCAAATCGCCGAGGACTTTATAGCCTTTATGCATCTTGCTGTAAATTCAAATTTTGAATGTGGGACCATCTTGGCGAACTCAGCGGTATTCATGTAGCAAAATTGGCAGCAATGGGAGGATTTTCAAGGGTTAAATTACGTTTAGGCGTTATAGGAGAGCAGACTTATGGACTTTTCTTCATCCAAGGGCCCGGCGTGATGGGCCATCAGGACCGGATCGAAAAGGGAGAAGGAACTATCCCTAAGGAATTGGTTTCCTTTAGGAATGATGAGGAAATCCCCAAGGAACTTCCTGGTCTTACGGTGTTCCTCCCCGACCCCGAAATAGCCCTCTTCCAGAAGCTCTATGGAATCCACTAGATGGAAATCGTCCCCGAATCTATCTAGGAAGAGCGTTTTGAACTCTTCCCTTTTTCCAGTCTTGAGGTAGACGCTGCGCATGCGGCCCTCTATCGCCATCGGGGAAGATAATAAGGAGGTCAAGTCCTCATAAGGGGCGATATCGCGGTATACCACATCGAGCAAGCCGTGGTCGGCGCAGACCAGAACAAGGACATCGGGATGCTCTTTGCTAAACCTATCCACATGTTTGGAAATATCCCTTATTTGCCTATCCACGCATCTGGACTCGACCCCATGGCGATGGATAAGGCCGTCAGGATTGGTGTAATAAAGGTACAAAAAGCCATCCCCTTCTTTAAAGAAACGGCCAGCATATTCCATCATGCCCTTAAGGTCCTTGTAGGTATTGGGCCTGATGGGCTCCTGATAGGCTAGTTCGGCCCTAACTCCCTTATCCCTTAAGATCATGTCGATGGTCCTTAGGGGGCATTGTTCGAGCATGGCATCCTTCTTCAGCTTCTTCTTGCTACCGGATAAAACGCTGGGAAAGACATCGACGGGTTCCTCATACCCATCAAGGGGTATCGACCAGCCTAGCCAGCCGGTTTCCATGGGGTATTTCCCGCTTAGTAGGGATATCGTGGCCGCCGCGGTGGTCGCCGGGTTGACCGAGGATATCTCCATGATCTTGTGCTCAAGCAGTTTCTTCGAAGCTTTGGGATGCTTATTTAGGACATGGGTCCCCATCCCGTCAAATAGCATCAAACAGACCTTCTTGCGGCCCCTTACTAAGGAAGTGACCTCGGGGATAACCGGATGCATGGGTTCGGCCCCTAGGCCCTGCAGTATCGAATTGGAGAGATTGACCAGAGAGGTCTTGTTATCTATTGCCCTTTTGAGTTCTTCATCAATCATAACGGACGATAATACCCTCTTATGAAAGCGCTTACAAGGAATTATGGACAAATGTTGCTTTTTCTAGTGGCTTAGGCGCTCGATCGAGATAGCTCCAGGGCCCCCACCATAAGAGTGATTTGCTGCATTATTTTCAGATGGCAAAATTAGGGATTTGCACCCCTGCTTAAGCAGAAACTACTAAAAAACGACTAAGAATCTGTAAGGCAAGCCTTGGAATACTAGGCTAGAGGCACCCCGCTTAGGTCGGTGCTATCTAGGGAAGAATAGGTGATGGTTTGAAACGTTCCATCCTTATAGGAAAGGGTAATTGAAGGCAAATCTCCACTACCTAATCTTAGGCTAAGGGAGAGGCATTCATTGCTCTTTCGATTGCGGGGATAGCCTGGGAAATAGGCGGGATAGCATAGCTCGATATATTCGCTTCCATAGATGAGCCAGCCATCGTGGATTCCGCTATAGAACGCCGGGGCTACCAGATGCCCTTCATCTAGGAATTCCTCATAGGACATAGGGATGTGATACCCTGAATCTATGTCAGTGGCTTCTATGAACCTTTGACTGGAAACATCATAGGTATAACGGGTCAAGGACGTATCCCCTTCGCTAGCATAGGCAAAATAGATGTCCCCTTCCTGGTAGCGGCTATCACCGCCGTTTTCTCCACTATACGGCCCATGTTCGCTAACAAGGACGGAATCGCCCCCGAATAGGTAATAGGTGGTAGTCAGCTCACCGCTAGCATAGGTGGATATTGTTAGGGTATAGGAAGAAGCGTTCCCAATCCTCGAAAAGGCGGATATGAGCTTGCTCTTATCGGTCCCATCGTCCTCCTTGGGGGTCTTATGGACCGGGGTATAGCAATCAAGGCCGCTGCCGTCGAAGCGCACGTCTATTTCGATGCTGAGATAGTCATTGGAGCCCAGTATCGCTTCAAAAGAAGCAAATTTGCCATTCTCCACCCCTATCGTCGCGCTGATGTTCTCATCGAGAAGATCGATGAATTGGGAAAGTACCTCCCCGAATATCGATAGGACGGCTTCCGGGCTTACTTTATAGACTCCTTTGGATTCATAGGTGAAATAGGTGGCATCAAGGTGCAGGAAGGGATCGGCCTGGGTCAGGGTCTCGAAGCTTATGCCGGTCGAGGTCTTTACGACCGTGTTGGTGTAGTCGAGGCTTTCATAGTAGAGATTCCCCTCCTCATCGACGAATTGGTAGGCATTTGAAAAGGTAGGCTCTCCCCCATCTTCAAGGCTTTCCTCATAGTAGGACCGGGTGCCCTCTACCTGGATCATCTGATAGGTGGCTAGGCTATCGCTATATATGGACGAAACCATGTTCATTTCGATTCTGGCCTTATAAGCCTGGCTGATCGAGGCGATGGCAGCTTCAAGTTCCTCCGCCTCATCGATGGAGGTAGATGAAGACGAACTATCCGAAGACGAGGATTCGTTGGATGAGGTGCTATCATGTGCGGTTGATGAAGAGATGGGATCGCCACCGCATCCTACAAGCAGGGTTGATATTGCTAGAAACGATAAGAGAAAGGCTTTCTTCATGGTTTGATTTTAAAAGGAATCCGCTTAAGAAGAAATACCCCCGCCTAGGACGATATGCCCAAGACGCCTTAGACCCCATAAAGTCTTTCAAAAATCCTAAATCCTTTTGGGGTTTTGAGACTTTCTCTACCCATATCAAGACCCCTACCCATCATATATGGCCATCAAAGAAAAAAAGCCGATATCATCGGGCTTTCTTATATCAAGAGACTATAGATGCCTTATTGCCTCGATCCTCTTCCATCCCGAAGCGATTTCCACGCAGCGCTTTTTGATTGCCAAGGGATCTTCCCCCTTTAGCACCCGGTCGATGAGATGGGCGATTTCGATGGCTTCTGATGTGCTACATCCCCTTGTGGTCGCCGCGGCAAAGCCGATCCTGATGCCCGAGGTCTTGAAGGCAGAAAGGGTATCGTTATGGATCATGTTCTTGTTGACGGTGATGCCGGCTTTTCCAAGGCGGATCTGCGCCTCTTTTCCATTTAGGCCATAGGAATCAAGGACATTTAGCAAGAAGAGATGGTTTTCGCTTCCTGAAGAACTTACCCCCATGGAAAGGAACTCCTCGGCGGCCGTCTTGGTGTTTTCAAGCACCTTCTTCATATATTCTTTGAACTCAGGCTGCAAGGCCTCCAGGAAGGCCACCCCTTTGGCGGCGATCACATGCTCCAAGGGCCCGCCTTGGGCATAAGGGAAGACCGCCGAATCAAGGGCTTTGAAGTAGTCTTCGTTATTGGAGAGGATAAGGCCGCCCCGAGGGCCCCTAAGGGTCTTATGGGTAGTCGAGGTGACCACATCGGCATATTCCACCGGGTTCTGGCATAGCCCGGCGGCTACGATGCCGGCGATATGGGCCATGTCCACCATGAAGAGGGTATGGGTGCCTTTTCTAGCATTATGTTCGTCTATGGCCTTCCTCATGGCCTTGAAATCGATGTCATAGGGATAGGAGGAATAGCCGGCTAGGAAGACGTCGGGATCATGCTCATCCAGGGCCTTCTTTATTTCCTCTATGCTTAGCCTTCCCTCATCCCCTAATGGGTAATGGGAAAAGCTATAGGTATGGCTGGAAAAAGATACCGGGGAGCCGTGTGTTAGATGTCCCCCGTCATTTAGGACCAATGAGAGGACCTTGCCCCCATTTGGCATGAGGGCGTGGTAGGCGGCATAGTTGGCTTGCGACCCCGAATGGGGCTGGACGTTGGCGTACTTGGCCCCGAATAGCTCCTTGGCCCTATCACGGGCAAGGTCTTCGACCTTATCGATGACTTCGCAGCCCCCGTAGTAGCGGTTTCCGGGATAGCCTTCCGCGTATTTGGCGGTGAGGATGCTACCCTGGGCTTCCATCACGTCGAGGGAGGGATAGTTTTCGGAGGCGATCAGTTCGATGCCTTGGTTCTGGCGGTCGGTTTCCTCATTGATCAGGGATTGGAGGACTAGGTCTTTCTGCATAGTCAAATTCAACTATCAAAAGAAGGGACATTAAAGAGGAAAATACCATATTCCTGTCTTTATGGGCGTTTCGTCATCCTAGGCCCAATAAAGAGAGCCTATATAAAAGCCCCACAGGGGCATCAACCAACCATCTAGATGGTCGTAAGCAGGCGCGATATCAGTCCCCTAAGCTCATTGACGGAGCGTTTGTCCTTATAGGAATATAGACATTCGACGCCGTTATTTCTAAGTAAGGCGGCTTCTTTCTCCCTAAGGGCCTTTTCCTTTTGCCCCAAGGTGTCCGCCTTGGTATAGACCACCACGATGGGCATATCCTCTTTTTTAGCGAGTTCGATGAGGGAATGCTCCTCTTCCCCGGCCCCTCTTCTAGAATCGACAAGGAGCAAGGCGATGCCCTTCCTATCGCTTCTAAAATAGCCTTCCATCATCTCCGAGAAGGAAGTATCCAGCTTACTACCATAAGCCGTATAGCCGTATCCCGGGCTATCGACGAGGTAGAAGCGCTTATCGATCAAAAAGTAATTAAGATACAGGGTCTTGCCTGCCTTCTTGGAAGAAAAGGCGATCTTCTGGTTGGTCAAAGCGTTCAAAAGGGAACTCTTACCCACGTTGCTACGCCCAAGAAGGATGACTTCCTTCTTCTTCTCGCCCGGGGCCAAATCCACGCTGGGGGCGGACTTGATGAATTCGACTTTGGAAAAGTTCTCGGCCATGGCATTAGAAAGCCCCATTTGGGGACTTTTGTCAACCTTTTGGGCGCGGCTACCTCTACTTTATCAAGGGGCTATAAGCATAAGAAAAGGCCCAGCGATGACCGGGCCTAACTCAATCCTTAGTGGGCTTCGAACTGCAAGGTGGGAAGCGCGACCTTCAAGGCGTCGTCCACCGACTTCATGAAGACGATGTTGAGCGAATCCTTCACCTCTTGGGGAAGCTCGCTTACGTCCTTCTTGTTATCGATGGGCACCACGATGGTCTTGATGCCGCTTCTTAGGGCGGCCAAGGACTTTTCGCGTAGTCCCCCGATCGGAAGGGCCTGGCCCCTGAGGGTCACCTCTCCGGTCATGGCCACGTTGTTGTCGGTGTAGGTCTTCGATAGGCCGCTGATGATGGCGCAGGTGATGGCTACGCCGGCACTGGGCCCATCCTTGGGCACCGCCCCTTCGGGGACGTGGATATGGACGTCATCTTCTTTGAAGATGCTAGAGTCGATGCGGTACCTATCGGCGTTGGCTCTGACGTAGTCGAGGGCAATGGTCGCCGATTCCTTCATGACATCGCCGAGCTTGCCGGTGAGGACGAGTCCGCCCTTGCCGGGGAAGTGGGTCACCTCGATGGGAAGGATGTCCCCTCCGTATTCGGTATAGGCCAGTCCGGTGATGACCCCGATCTGGGGGTCTTTTTCCTTCTTGGAAGAGTCGAAGATCTCGACCCCGAGGTACTTTTTGACCTTTTCGGGATCGATATGGACCGGACGCTTGGTGTTCTCGTCGGTCAATAGATCGACCACCACCTTGCGGCAGATGGAAGCGATGAGCCTTTCTAGTTCCCTGACCCCGGCCTCGCGGGTGTAGAAGCGGATGATTTCCTCATAGGCTTCTTTATCGAAGACGATGTCGTCTTCCTTAAGGCCGTTGGCCTTGGCTTGCTTGCCAAGCAAGAACCCGGCGGCAATCTTGATCTTTTCGATCTCGGTGTAGGAAGGCACCTCGATGAGCTCGAGCCTATCCCTTAGAGGGGCCGGCACGTTTTCGAGGTAGTTGGCCGTAGCGATGAATAGGACATTGGAGAGGTCATAGGGCTCTTCGATGTAGTTGTCGTTGAAGGCGATGTTCTGCTCCGGGTCGAGGACCTCAAGCAAGGCGCTGCTAGGATCGCCGCGATAGGAGGAATTGCCGACCTTATCGATCTCATCGAGCAGGAAGACCGGATTGACGGTCCCGGCCCTGGTCATGCCCTGGATGATGCGCCCGGGCATGGAGCCGACATAGGTGCGCCTATGGCCGCGGATTTCCGATTCGTCGGTCACCCCGCCCAAGGAGGCCTTGAAGAACTTCCGTCCCAAGGCCCTAGCGATGGACTTGGCCAAAGAGGTCTTGCCGCAGCCCGGGGGACCATAGAAGCAAAGGATGGGGGCCTTCAGGGTCCCGGTCATCTTCTTTACCGCTAAGTATTCGACGATCCTCTTTTTGACCTTCTCGAGGCCATAGTGGTCCTCATCGAGGATCTTCTTGACGTTCTCGAGGTCATCGTTGTCCTCGGTCTTCTGGAACCAGGGGACGTTCATGAGATTATCGATATAGCTCATGATGAGGCTGGCTTCCAGGGAGGAATCCGGCATCATCTCATAGCGGCGCAGCTCGCTTTTGACCTTGTTTTTGACCCCTTCGGGATAGGGATTCTTCTCGAGTTTCTCAAGGATGGTTTCCGAGGTGTGCTCATTGTCTTCCCCGAGTTCCTCGCGGATGGCCTTCATCTTCTCGCGCAGGATGTATTCGCGCTGGTTCTTCTCAGCCTTTTCCCTGACGGTGTTGGCAAGCTTGCCCTCCAGCTCCTCGGAGGCCTTCAGGCCCTCGATGTAGCCGTTAAGCATGGCGAGCCTATTGTTGAGGTTGGTCTCCTCTAATAGCTCTTGCTTCTCTTCGGCCTTCAAAGGCAGATAGGAAGCGAGGTTTTCGGATAGCTCTTCGTTAGAGAGGGTCTTACCCATCTCGGAGAGGACGTTCCTAGGGATGTCCCTACCGATATAGGGGGAAGACTCCAAGGTGGCAATGATATTCCTGACCAAAGAGGCCTCATCGGCTTCGTTGCCCTTGACGGTCTCTAGGACGCTGCCTTCGGCGATGAAGGAGCCCTCTTCGAAGAGTATGCTATCGAAATGGACCCTCTTGGAGCCGATGAGCTTGACCCGGAAGCTGTTCTCGTGGCTGCTGAGGCTTACGATGCGGGCCAAGGTACCGACCTCGTTGATGTCATCGGGGCCGATTTCCTCCAGCTCGGGTTTCTTCTGGCTTACCACGAAGATGAGGTTGTTGGTGGTTTCCTTGGCCATGGAGATGGCCGCGACCGAAAAGGCCCTGGCCGCCTCGATGGCGTCGGACATCTGGGGGAATAGGACCAGCCCCTTGGTCACAAGGAGCGGGAGCCTAAGGGTGGATTTGCTCTTTCTTTCTTCGCTCATATATCTCCGTCTAGTTGAGCTTGAGCAAGGCGGCGACGATGGCTTCGCCCCGGATCTGGGAGAGGATGTCGCCTTCCCTTTCCTTGAGGGCATTCTTCACGTTTTCTAGGGGCATGGAGTATTGCTCGGAGAGCTTCTTATAGTGTTCTTCGAGTTCCTTTTCCCCGACCGTGATGTTTTCCTTCTTGGCCACCTCGTTCAAGGCCAGCATGTTCTGAATGTTCCTAAGTCCCTCGACCTTGCATTCTTCGAGGAGCTTTTCTTCACTGTTCTTGGTGAGTTCGAGGTATTGGCTGAACTCCAGTCCGGAAGACTTGACCCTTTCTTTAAGCTGTTCAAGGCGGGCCCTACCTTCATCGATGGCAATCTCGTCGGCGATGACGAACTTGGAGCCTTCGCGGATCTTGTTGACGATTTCGTCCAGGCGGCGGTTTTCGGCTTCCTGCTCTTTGCTCTTCAGCAGTTCGGCCTTCTCGTGTTCCCTGAGGGCTTCGAGGGTCTCGACCCCTTCGATGGATAGATCCTTCACGGATTCGTCGTTCATCTCCGGAAGCTGCTTTTCCTTGACCTCATGGATGAGCACGTGGAAGCGGGCAGGCTTGCCGGCGAGTTCCTTGACATAGGCTTCGGGGAAGGTTACTTCGATGTCCTTCTCCTCTCCGGTCTTGCTACCCACGAGGGATTCTTCGAAGCCGGGGATGAAGCTATGGCTGCCTAGGGTCAGATCATAGTTCTGGGCCTCGCCCCCTTCGAAGGCGACTTCCTCGCCCTTTTCGTTCTTGATGAAGCCCTTGAAATCGATACTCAGGGTATCCCCTTCCTTGGCTTCGCGCTCGACATTGACCAGATCGGCTAGGCCTTCGAAGGCGCGCTTGACGGCTTCATCGACATCCTTGTCCTCGACCTTGGCTTCTTCCTTCTTGACGCCGAGGTCCTTGTACTGGCCGAGCTCGCAGGTCGGGGCCACTACGATGGTGTAGACCAGGGTGAGTTCGCTATCGGAGAACTTCTCGATCCTGACATCGGGACGGCGGAAGACCTCGCACTTGGTCTGGTTGATGATTTCCACCAAGGTGGGATTTAGCACGCTGGATGCGGCCTCATCATAGATGGAGGCGCTATTTACCCTTTCTCTAAGCAGCTTCTCCGGAGCCTTGCCGGGCCTAAAGCCGGGGACAGAGACGTCCTTGGAGAGCTTATGGAAGGCTTTTTCCTGAGCGTCCTTCCAGGTCTTTTGGTCTAGTTCGGCGGTTACTTCCAGGACGCCGGGCCTGAGTTCTTTTCTTGTTATTTCCATATCGGGCTAAAGTTTACTCTTATCTAGAGATAAGGGCAACAGCAATGCATAGTGGGGCCACTGACGCCAAAACCAAAGCAAAGCAGCGAACCAATAAATGAAATAGGGCCAAAGGCCCTAACTCATTATTCATCCCCTACTTTAAGTCACAAAGGAAGCTACACCAAGGCGATGGCTAATCATTGCCCATCATGGAGAGCAATTGGTTGACTTCGTTGGCCTTATCGGTGATTTCCTGCTCGCTAAGGGAGTATCTGGCCTTTAGGGCCTCAAGGTCCACGCTTGACTTCAAGGCTTCGGCGGCGATCTTGAGCATGGCCGCTTCCAATAGGCGCGATTCCCCCGGCCCGACGGCCTTCTCCGGCATCATGGCGAGGGCATAGGTCATGAAATAGGTGTTGGCAAAGCGGGCGATCCCAGGGTCAGACGCATCCTTAGAGATGGCCTCGGTCACATAGAGGCAGTCCTTATCAAACATCGGGATGGTCAGATCCTTGGGCACTACCCTAAAGATCTTCGAGCCCTTCTTGTATTCGACCAGGTTGGGATAGCCGGATTGGATGAGCAACAGTAGTCCCACCGCGGCGATCTGGCGGTCTTTTTCATCGGGGAGTAGGCTAGCGATTTTCCTACATAGTCCCTCATCCGGGGAGCCGGTCGGACCAAGACGGGTGATGATGGATAGAAGGGACTGCTCGTCTTGCTCCTTCTTTTCTTCCTTCTTGGCTTTTTGCTTGGGTAAGAGGAAGGCCTTCTTATTGGCCTCTTCCATCTCCTTGATCTGCTTTGGCAGTTCCCGGAGCACCTCTTCTACTTCCTGGCTTACGTAGGGCTGATCGGCAAACCACTGGGCATCAAGCAAGGCTCCGGTATAGTCATTGAGGGCATATCTGGCCCCCATGGTCCCCTTGATGGTGGCCACCGGACGGAAGGCGTAAAGCCTTTCCCGATTGCTAGAGAGGATATCAAGGGCCTCCTCGGGTTTATTTAGGGCCAAATAAGCCGAAGCGCGGTATAAAAGATCGCTCGGCTCGCTTGAACCGGTTGTAAGATCGATGACGGCCTGGTATTGGCCCTTATCGAAGAGGGAAGATAGATTATCCATAAGGCTTGCTATTTCTTTTCCTGGAAGATGGGGTCGCGGAAGAAGGAGATGAAGGATTCTACCAGATGCTCGACCTCCTTGACGTCGGGGTCATGGTGGGTCTTCAGATACGAATCGATGACCCCGATCGAGCCATCGAGCAGGAAGATGAGCAAGAGCTTTTCCTCTTCCTTGGTAAAGAGGGTCCCGCCGAACCTGGACATGTTGATAAGGGGGAAGATGGCCCCTTCAAGCTTCTTCAAAAAGTGGGCGTAGCAGCTTGATAATACCGCACGGATCTTCTCTTTCTGGCCCAAGATGGCTAAAGCCAAGCGGTTGATATAAAGGGAGAAATCATCGGTGAGCATGAAGGCGCTTTTCATGATGTCCTTGATGACCTCGTCTTCGATGTCATAAAGGATGTAGTCCAGGCTCGAATAATGAAGATAGATGGTCGACCTATTGACCCCGGCCTTAGAGGCCACCTGCCCCGCCGTGATGTTTTCAAAGCCCTTCTCCAGAACCAGTTCGGTCAGGGCAGATTTGATGGCTTTCTTGCTTCTTTCGATGCGCCTATCCATCAGCTAAGACCTCCGATCGAGGCCGCGGCGAGGATGCGCTCGGAGGGCCGGCCGTGTTCGGTGATGAAGATGAGTCCGAGGCGGTAGCCGGTCTTCTTTTTGCTGCTAGCGAATTCCAAAGCCGCCTCATCCAAGGTGAAATGCCTAGAAGCGAACATATACCTTTCGTTGGTGTGCTCCTCGATCCCGATGTAATCGCTTAAGTCGACGAGACTAAGCTCGGATACCGGGAGTTCTGGATGGTCGCACATGAAGGCGAAGAGGACCGCTTCCGAATAGACCCCGACCAGATTACCATCATCGAAGACCGGGACATGGGATATGCCTCTAGAAAGCATCTCTTCGTTAAGTAAAACCAGGGTGGGATTTTCCCTGATATCGGCCTTCAGCAGGTCTTTATAGGACACCGCATAGTCGATGAGCCGCGGGGGGTTCTTGACGTATTCCAAAATAAGGGAGAGTTCCTTGATTGAAGTCTCGCTTACTTCGAATAGTTCCTGCCCGTCTATCCTCGAGGAATGGACCAGATTGTTCCTAAGCTGGCGCAAGGCATCGAGGCTTTCGGAAAAGCGCTCGGCCCTAGCCCCGGAAGCTTTTCTGAGCTTGGCGATATAGAAATTGATTGCGGAGTTGGATTGCTTCTCCAATCCGTACTTGTCCCTAATGGCCTCGTCGAGGTCATTGTATAGCTGCATGAAGGTGTCGTTATTGGCCATATCTACTTGGTCTCCTCTAGGAGTTTACCAACTTCAAAGGATATTTCCTCCAGGCATTTTCTGATGTCGGATAAAGAAAAGTTCCCCTCATCCCACTGGAAGGATTCCAAAAGCCGGCCCGATGATAGGGCCATAGAGCAGCTTAGCCCTTCTAGATAGGAAAAGCAGGCACGGGGCATCTTCCCGCCTTTTTGCTTGAGGATATCCAGGGCTTTGGATAGTGTGATGGGCTCCCCTAGGGCCTTAGGCACTTCTAGCCAGCCATCTTTATAAACCAAAGAGCCATCCTCATTTTGGAAATAGATGTCATTCCCGTCATAAAAGAACTTCATATCCCTTCCTCCTTCTTGGATATCTCCGATAAGAGATCGACCAGAAGCAGCCTTTCCTTTTTGTCTATATGGCAAGGGAACTTCCTGGCCTTATCGGAGAACCTTAGTCCGCATCTTAGGGTTATCTCTTCCATCAGCCCGGTGGAAGAGATCCTGGCATACGAGGGCCTTAGGCCCACCTTATAGACGGCATTGCCCTCTTTGATGGCTATGTTTGCTTCTTTCTCATCTAGTGGCCTTAGGGCCAACTTGGCCCCCTCTAGGCCCACCATGCAATAGGAAGCCTCCTCAAAGAGGACCCTGGCGTCCTTGTTCAGGGTGATGTTGGTATGGTAAAGGGAGGCTAGCCCCCCGGCCGAGCATTTGAACCACTGGATGTCTTTCACCATGATTAGTATATCCTGCTTAGGGTCAATTGTTCTTTCATCCTCAGATGGGAATACTCCCACTTCAGATGCCTGACCCTCACGAAGAGGGAAAAGATCCCAAGGGTGATAAGGCTTAGCCAGCTCCATAGCAGGAACTTCAGAAAGTAAAGGGTCCCCGACGCCCTGAACTCATAGCGCCGTCCCCAGTGGACCAGGTGGCGGTACTCATAGCCCATCCTCCAGGTCTCCACCAAAGAGGAACATATCCCTAGGGTCCCCCACTTCAGTAGCTTAAGCAGCAGCGAGAACCCGACCGAGATGAACACCGAGGTGTCATAGGCCGTCCCTAGGCTCATGTTCCCGCCTTTGAGGTAGGTATTCTCAAGTACCCATCTATTGACGGCTTTCTTGATGATGAATAGGAACAGAAAACAGCTGCAGACGGTATATAGGAGCCACTTGCCCCACTGGGCGTACATCATCCTTACGGTGCCCCGGTATTCCTTGGGGCATCCCGAGACCATGGCGTTATCCTGTTCCCATTTGACGTAGATATGCAAAGCATAGGGAAAGCCTAGCCCTAGGGTAAACATGCTTATGGCCGCGCCTAGGAAGAAGACCTTCAGAAAGCCAATGGTAAGGCCCTCGAAGGAGGAATCGTTATAGCCAAAGCCCATCTCCCCTAGCCCGTCTTTCTTCCTGAGCCTAGTGAGTTCCTTTTCCATCCTAAGGCGATAGCCCTCCACATAGTCCATCGCTTCCTTGATCGACCTCTGGGAAAAGACCAGTTCCTTGTATCTTTTCTTGGCTTTACTAGGATCATCCCCCAGTTGCCTAGCGTAGTTGATCAGCCTGTACTTGGCCTCATTTAGGTAATAGATGATAAAGGTAATCCCGACGATGCATAATAGGCCAAGGGCCAGGATGGGCACCCCCACCCACAGCATGTAGCGGTTTACCCTAGCTTGCTCAATTGTCCCAATCATAACCAGTATTTCCAGGACGCCCCCTCCTAAAAGGAGAGCGGCGAAAAAGACCGAGGCCAGTATTACCAAAACACGGGACTTATAGACCCAAAGGTAAAAGGGATAGGTATAGCCCAAACGGCTGCTTTTGTACTCTAGGCCCAGCATCCTAAGGCTGACTATGTGGCCTAATCAATCCCATGTCAAGAAAAGGGGCCGCTCAGCAGGTACATTCAATCAACATGCAGCCTACCTTTGCGTCCGGGTTTTGCCACTTTGGATGTCCCCTTAATTTAGTGAGTTCGACACCATGAGGAAATAACTGGGTACAGGGATTTCCATAGGTTAACGAAGGCAAAAGTCAAAAATTACTGAAAGAGCGAATTTAGAAACCAACGATTCTGAAATCAAACCTTCAGGTGTCGTGGATTTTCGTAATGGGCCAGAAGTTTTTTGGCAAAATCCCTAAGCCGCTCGTCTTGGATGTAGATATAACACCCTTTCATCCCTCTGGTCAGCAGGGTCATGTAGGTGTTGCGGATGATTTCTTGGGCCAAACCGAAGTTTTTGCTTTTCTTGATTCCCTTCAAGGATTGGTCGCTTTTGGCGCGCTTTTCGTAGTCAAAGACGACATGTCCGTCATCTTCCATGCGAATATCTTCGCCCATGATTACTCCGACATGGTCAAACTCCAGCCCCTGGCTGGTATGTATACAGCCCACCTGATCGAAACTTTCGGGGTCGATGGCCCAGGTAGTCGTCGAGGAGAAATTCCATTGGGCCTTGAAGTCGCCGATTTGGATATCGAAAGCCGTGGGATCATGCTTGCTGATCCAGTTGTAACAATATCCGGCCACCATCCTGGTCTTGTTGTTCGTGTTCAGTTTTCTGAGGTCTTCGCGCATCAAGGAGGGATCGTCATAGATTTTCAAATCAAAGTCCAACGGATCATAGACTTTGCTCCTTTGCCCGTTGAGCAAATCCTCCACAAAACGGAGGAAACTTTCTGAGCCGATGCAGCGGAATTGGCTGACCAATTCGAAATCCTCCCCTTCTAGGACACGGCTCCCCTCACGCAAGGCAGAGGCCCGGATTTCGACAATGGAGCCGAAATCGCTGTTGGTGACCTTTTGCCTTTCATCGATGAAGAAGACGGAAACACGGCTGGCATGGATGATTTCCTGGATTTGGTTCTCCCCTTTGGTTTGATAGATTCCGGATTTTTTATTGAGGCGATGGGCTTCGTCGGCCAGAAGGACATCAAAGGTATTGTTTCCGGCATCGACAAAACATCCAGATCCCATGAAAAGCGAGGAAATATAACTTCGCTTGAGACCATGGCCTTTTTGAAGCTCGCGGGAATAAACGTTGCGAGGAGCCGATGTTTTGCTTGTATAAGCACAGGCTAGACCCTTTCTGATGCAATCAGCCAACAAATTGATGGCGATGACGCTTTTGCCGGTGCCGGGCCCTCCCTTGACGATAATCGTTGACTTGCCGCGGCCTTTTTTGACTTCGAATATGGCTTTGGAAATGTATTCGAAGGCAACTTTTTGCTCATCTAGAAGAACGAAGGACTCATTCCCTTCAAGCATCGAACCGATGCAATCCTGCAGGGATTTCGAGGGCTTGAGCCTTCCGTTTTCAATCGCATTTAGTACGAACCCGCCGTCGGATTTCTTTACGTAGCGGTCAATGTATTCCGCTAGTGCCTTGGCATCGTCCATCAAGAAAGAAGGGGCTTCCCTAAGGACCTCGGAATATCGCTCGTCGAGGATTCCCTTTCCGTTTCTTCTATTCATGTTATGGAGATAGGCACACGGCTTGAGCCTTATCTTGTAGGTAAGGACATCCTCGTTGAAATTTTCGATGGTGCGGGCATAGCTATAGGCTTGGTAACTAGGATGGGTGTGTGATCTTATGCAACCACCAAGATATGTCTTTACCAAATCAGGTTCCATGGTAGCCTGGGCTTCCTGCCACTGCTTGAGTTCGACGATGACTGCTGAGAAATTGCGATTCTCATCCAAACCAGAAACAATGAAATCAACCCGTTTCTGGCTATGGGGAATCTTGTATTCTATCGCGACATGGGCCTCGGGATCGACCGAAGTCAGGTTCATGACGTTGGTCATCTTCTGCAATGAATTTTCCCAGGAACGCTTTTCGGCTTCCGGCGTATTGCCTAGGCCCATGGACAAGAAAAGGCTCGTCAGGTTCTCTGTTAGCTTATTTAGATAAACGTCCTGTTTGAACTGCTTGAGGGTGCCGCTGTATATAATCATTAAAGCTTATTGTATTTCTTCGATGAGCCTTTGGCTTTTTCCACGGGGTATTTCTTCTCGTTACTTTCCATCTTCTCGTTGATGATTTCATCGGCATCAAGGCCAAGCTTATCGAGAAGGTCGATGCAATAGACCATGACATCCGCAAGTTCTTCTTTTACTTCCTGGATGTCATATCCGTCATCATTCCACTGAAAGCATTCGAGCAGTTCCCCTGCCTCGATGGCTATGGATTTGGCCAAGTTGGCAGGACTATGGAACTGATCCCAGTCCCTATCCTCGCTGAAGCGACGGATTCTATCGATGGTTTCTTGTTTCATGGGCAAATGATAGCACATGAATGTACCTTTAACTCAAAAGTGTCGAACAAAGACGTTTTGCCACAGGATTGTCTTCCACTCGTGGAATTAGAACATACGAGCGTTTCAATCCAAAAATAAAATTTGAGCTTTTTTAGCAAGACTCTCAAACGACGAGTTGACAGGGGTCGGAATCGCATCCGTCAGAGAGATTATGGCTTTAGCAAGACTCTCAAACTTCTTATCAATCGATTGATTAATCGCCTCGTCAGAGAGATTATGGCTTTAGCAAGACTCTCAAACCCTGTAACCATATTGCGTGAGAACCTGTATGTCAGAGAGATTATGGCTTTAGCAAGACTCTCAAACCGCCCAGGTATTCCGATATCTGAAGGCTTGTCAGAGAGATTATGGCTTTAGCAAGACTCTCAAACTTTCATGGCCAGGTGGACTCGGCCGATGCCGTCAGAGAGATTATGGCTTTAGCAAGACTCTCAAACGTAGTTTTGGTCTCTAAACCAATCGTTATAGTCAGAGAGATTATGGCTTTAGCAAGACTCTCAAACTATATCGAGGAACACGCGTGCCCACGCGCGGTCAGAGAGATTATGGCTTTAGCAAGACTCTCAAACTTCAGTCCAATCCGTCCCGCTGGTCTATCCGTCAGAGAGATTATGGCTTTAGCAAGACTCTCAAACCAAGCGACAGCGAGCTGGCGTCAACACAGTGTCAGAGAGATTATGGCTTTAGCAAGACTCTCAAACCTAGCGTTCTCCCGCAAGCACAAAAGGGCGTCAGAGAGATTATGGCTTTAGCAAGACTCTCAAACATTTTTAATATTTTTATTTATATTTATTTAGTCAGAGAGATTATGGCTTTAGCAAGACTCTCAAACAGATCGGCGCGGGTGCGCTGGTACTGCGTGGTCAGAGAGATTATGGCTTTAGCAAGACTCTCAAACGAGGAGGACATCGTAGGTCCCGAGTGGCTCGTCAGAGAGATTATGGCTTTAGCAAGACTCTCAAACTATTGAAAGACTAATCTTCTTCGACATCGTTGTCAGAGAGATTATGGCTTTAGCAAGACTCTCAAACGAAGTTGTTGATGGTGATTTTGTCGTATGGTCAGAGAGATTATGGCTTTAGCAAGACTCTCAAACGAGTCAACGCCTGTAGAGACCAGATCGGCCGTCAGAGAGATTATGGCTTTAGCAAGACTCTCAAACAAGAGGCATTGCACCATCATCGCAAGACCAGTCAGAGAGATTATGGCTTTAGCAAGACTCTCAAACTTTGTCTGCGGAGTAGAAGAAGGCAAGTAGTCAGAGAGATTATGGCTTTAGCAAGACTCTCAAACAAGTAATCATGGAGCTTGTTGGCGACAAGTGTCAGAGAGATTATGGCTTTAGCAAGACTCTCAAACTTTCGTTTACTATAAGCTGAGTGGAAAAAAGTCAGAGAGATTATGGCTTTAGCAAGACTCTCAAACGCACTTGATATCAATATATATATATATCGTCAGAGAGATTATGGCTTTAGCAAGACTCTCAAACAGCTGCGCAAGGACGGCGTTTCCTTCTTCCGTCAGAGAGATTATGGCTTTAGCAAGACTCTCAAACGCTGTTCCGTGAATGGGACGCACTGATTCCGTCAGAGAGATTATGGCTTTAGCAAGACTCTCAAACACGGGGAGGGGTGGCCCGCCCCTTTCCTTGTCAGAGAGATTATGGCTTTAGCAAGACTCTCAAACAACATCAATTGTAGATCGCGCTTGTTTAAGTCAGAGAGATTATGGCTTTAGCAAGACTCTCAAACTTACTTTCTTCTTCATCGTTTCAAGAGGGAGTCAGAGAGATTATGGCTTTAGCAAGACTCTCAAACCTCAGTCAGTGGGCACTTATATATCAAGCAGTCAGAGAGATTATGGCTTTAGCAAGACTCTCAAACTTTATTATAAATTGAGCGGAAAAAAGTTGGTCAGAGAGATTATGGCTTTAGCAAGACTCTCAAACTGTAAGAAAGCCACCAAAGAAGCACCACTAGTCAGAGAGATTATGGCTTTAGCAAGACTCTCAAACGGGCCCCCTGTCCAAAAATAAGCCTATCAAGTCAGAGAGATTATGGCTTTAGCAAGACTCTCAAACGGAAGAAAGTCGGAGACTAAAGAAGTCTTTGTCAGAGAGATTATGGCTTTAGCAAGACTCTCAAACTCGAGCGAGCAGATGAACTCGGGCTTTTCGGTCAGAGAGATTATGGCTTTAGCAAGACTCTCAAACGGATTCAGCTCAAACCTATTCACCATTGTTGTCAGAGAGATTATGGCTTTAGCAAGACTCTCAAACTGATGAGGGCATCCAACTCGTTGGCGCTCAGTCAGAGAGATTATGGCTTTAGCAAGACTCTCAAACTCTAATCAACGCATCCAGCTCATTTGCGCTCGTCAGAGAGATTATGGCTTTAGCAAGACTCTCAAACGGAAGTGTTGGCCGTACAGGCCGAGACGGTGTCAGAGAGATTATGGCTTTAGCAAGACTCTCAAACTCAAGCTCGCGCAGACGGTCCTCTATCTCGGTCAGAGAGATTATGGCTTTAGCAAGACTCTCAAACGCCCGCACCCTGATGGTCGAAGAGGCCAATGTCAGAGAGATTATGGCTTTAGCAAGACTCTCAAACGAATCAACGCATCCAACTCGTTTGCGCTCGTCAGAGAGATTATGGCTTTAGCAAGACTCTCAAACTATTCAACGTTGTGCAGAGTGCTACTTTCCTGTCAGAGAGATTATGGCTTTAGCAAGACTCTCAAACGCCGCACGGTGCGGTACTTTTCAGCGAGGCGTCAGAGAGATTATGGCTTTAGCAAGACTCTCAAACTATATCAAGCAGAACGCGTGCCCACGCGCGGTCAGAGAGATTATGGCTTTAGCAAGACTCTCAAACTCGGCCAATCTCAAGTACGGTCACGTCGAAGTCAGAGAGATTATGGCTTTAGCAAGACTCTCAAACAATTTGTCCACGCGCTACGTCCCTCGGGGCGTCAGAGAGATTATGGCTTTAGCAAGACTCTCAAACGCAACGTATCGCGCCGTCGCGAAGGAGGCGTCAGAGAGATTATGGCTTTAGCAAGACTCTCAAACTCGTTCTTCTTCGTTTGAGCAGTATATCTGTCAGAGAGATTATGGCTTTAGCAAGACTCTCAAAC